>NZ_NEVI01000015.1:0-334496 GCF_002261415.1 Bordetella genomosp. 7
TGATCTCGTCAACCCCGCGACGAACCTGCGACACCGTGCGCGCCAGGTTCTCCTGCATCCGCTTGAGCGCCGCAAACAACTGGCCTATCTCGTTGCTGTTGCGAACCTCTACCCGCGCCGTCAGGTCGCCGCCCGCCATGCGGTCGAAATGCGTGCCGGCCTCGCGCAGCGGCAGCAGCACCCGGCGCCGCAGGAAAACATAAGTTGCAAACACCAGCAGGGCCGCCATGGCGCTGCCCAGCCCCACCGCCGCCAATACGCCCTGGTAGCGCTGGGTTGCGAGCACGTGCGCATCCTGCAACATGGCGGCACGCCAGAAGTCGAAACCTTCCACCGCTCGCGCAAAGCGCGCCTCCATGGCGTCGTGCATGACTTGCGCACCCTTCTGGTAGGCCGCCATGTCGCCGCGTTCGAGCATGCCGAACAAAGGCGCGATGCCTTGGCGCAGCAGCGCGCCATGGGCCTGGTCGATCTCCTCGAGGCTGTCCTGCGATCCGGCCGGACGCGGCAGGCCCTTGAAATACTGATATTCGGTTTCGGCGCGATTCATGGACGCGCTGGCGCGCTGCAAGAGGCCCTGGGCTTCGGCGCCCAGGCGGCCCGATGCCGCCGCCTGTTGTCCCCCGCCGGACACAATGCCCGCATAGTGCGCATTGGCTGCGCGCGACAAGCCGGTAACCACGTCTTTATAGCTATTCACCACGCGGGTCAGCGCGTCGCTGACTTCCTGGGCCTGGCGGATGTCCGCCAGCGTGCCATTGCTGATACGCAGCGACAACACGCCCAGCACCGCGCCAATCACCAGCATCAGAGAGAAAAAGCCCAGTACGCCCAGCAGGCTGGTGCGTATCGTTATATTGGCCAGGAACTTGCGCATGATTGATTAGAACCCCCGACTCTACGTCACACGGCGGCAGCCCGCGGCGCCCCTGCAGGGCCGCCGCGCTTAAGAGGCCACCTTCTCCACCAGCGCCATTTCGTCGCTGGTCATCAGTTTCTCGATATCCACCAGGATCAGCATCCGGTCATCCAGCGTACCCAGCCCCGTCAGGTACTCGGTAGACAGCGTTGCGCCGAACTCGGGTGCGGCCCGTACCTGACCCGCGTTGAGCATCAGCACATCCGAAACGCCGTCGACCACGATCCCCACTACGCGATGGTCGAGGTTCAGGATGATGACCACGGTCTGTTCGTTGTATTCGACGCGGCCCAGGTTGAACTTGATGCGCAGGTCCACGATGGGCACGATGATGCCGCGCAGGTTGGTCACTCCCTTGATAAAGGAGGGCACATTCGCAATACGGGTCACCGCATCCGCGTCGTAGCCGCGGATCTCCTGCACTTTCAGGATATCGATGCCGTACTCTTCGTCTCCCAGCGTGAACACCAGGAATTCACTGCCGACGTCTTCGACGCGCGCGGCCTGCGTTTGCGGTTTGGCTGCCATTAAAGGTTCTCCGTCAATTCAGTACGGCGTCGGGTTGCGCCCATTTCTCGCGATTGGCCCGCGCCAGCGCGAACACATCCACAATCAGCGCCACGCTGCCGTCACCCAGGATGGTGGCTGCCGATATCCCCGGCACTTTGCGGTAGTTCGATTCCAGGTTCTTCACCACGACTTGATGCTGGCCCACCAGATGGTCCACCAGCAGCGCAAAGCGGCGGTCCTGCGCCTGCATGATGACCGCGATGGCCTGGGTGGGATCGGCCTGCGCGCCGGCCACGCCGAACACGCGATGCAGCTCTACCAGCGGCAGGTATTCCCCCCGCACCTGCATCACCTGCTCCTCGCCAGCCACCGAGTACATCTGGTCCCTGGTGGGCTGCAACGATTCGGTGACATGGTTCAGCGGCAGGATGAAGGTTTCGTCGCCCACCCGCACCGACATGCCGTCCAGGATGGCCAATGTCAACGGCAATACGATGCGTGTCGTGGTGCCCTTGCCGGGCACGCACGACAATTGCACGTGGCCACCCATGTCCTGGATATTGCGGCGCACCACATCCATGCCCACGCCCCGGCCCGAAATATCAGTGATCTGTTCGGCGGTGGAAAACCCGGGCGCGAAGATCAACTGCCAGACCTCTTCGTCCGGCGTGTTTTCACTGACGGGCAAGCCCTGGGCGATCGCCTTGGCCAGGATTCTCTCGCGGTTCAGGCCCGCACCGTCGTCGCTGACCTCGATCACGATATTGCCCCCATTGTGCTCGGCCGACAGTATCAGCTGCCCTATCGCCGACTTGCCCGCCGCAACGCGCTTCTCCGGGGTCTCGATGCCGTGGTCCAGGCTGTTGCGCACCAGATGGGTCAACGGGTCGATGATGCGCTCGATCAGGCTCTTGTCCAGTTCGGTGGCGCGGCCAAAGGTCTGCAGCTCGATCTGCTTGCCCATCTTGTGGGCGATGTCGCGCACCAGCCGCGGAAACCGACTGAACACGTAATCCATGGGCATCATGCGGATCGACATCACCGCCTCTTGCAGATCGCGCGCGTTGCGCTCGAGCTGCTCCATGCCGTTGAGCAGCCGATCGTGCAGTACCGGGTCCAGGGACGAGGCCGTCTGCGCCAGCATGGCTTGCGTAATGACGAGCTCACCCACCAGGTTGATGATCTGGTCGACCTTCTCCACCCCCACGCGAATGGACGTAGATTCCTTGTCGGCGGGTCCCGCCGCCTGCCCGCGCGCGGGCCTGCTCCCGGCTGCCTGCTGCGGTGCGCCCGCCTCGGGCGACGCCGGCGGCGGCGCCGCGGCAGCCGCGGGCGCCGGCACCGGCGCTGCCGGCTCGGGCACGCCGGGCTTCGATGCCGCAGGCGGGGCTTCGCGGCGCACGTCGAGCTGGTCGGCATTCACGATGAAGCAGCAGACAACCTCGATATCGTCCGGACCGCAGGTCGTCTCCACCCAGACCGTCAGGCCATCATCGTCGCGCTCGTGGGCCAGCACCGTACCCAGATTGCCCATCTCGTGCAGCAGCGATTGCCCATCCTTATCCGAAACGCCGGTAATGCGAACCCGCAACGGCATAGCCTCGCCATCTGCCGCATCGGCCTGCGGCGCAGCCGCGGCAACGGCCGGCGCCTCGGGCGCGCAGACGGGCGGCGGCCCGGCCTGGCCGGCGGCTGCCGCAACCGCCTGGTCCCGCGCGTCGCCATGCTCCTGCCCATCGTCCTGCTCTTGCGCCAGACGCCGCAACACCGCGCAGATCCGTTCGTATACCGCTTCTTCCGGCTCTTCCGAGGCGCGGTAGGCGTCCAGTTGGCTCTTGAGCACGTCTTTCGTTTCCAGAAAAATGTCCACCATGTCTGCGCGCAGCGCCATTTCCCCCCGCCGGATCGCATCCAGCAGGTTCTCAAGCAAATGGGTCGTGCCGGCCAGGTGCTGGAAGCAGCCGAAGGTGGCCGCGCCGCCCTTGATCGAATGCGCAGCCCTGAATATCGCGTTCAACTGTTCGATATCCGGGTTGTCGACATCCAGCATCAACAACAACTGCTCCATCTCGGCAAGCAGCTCATCCGCTTCGTCGAAGAATGTCTCGTAGAACTGACTGAGATCCAGACCGCTGCTCATAGACCGTACGCCTTCCGTTCGAACCCGCTCATGCGCCTGATTGCGCGCCAAGCAGTTCAGATGCCCATTCCACCAGCACGCCGGGGTCCAGCGGCTTGTTCAGCCAGCCGTTGACGCCCAAGTCGCGTGCCGCGCGCTTGCTTTGCCCATCGTCTTCGGTTGTCAGGATCAGCACAGGCAGATCGCGGTAACCCGGATCTGCTCGCAATTCGCGGATCAGTGACAAACCGTCCATTACCGGCATATTCCAGTCGCTGACCAGCATGTCGACACGATGGCTGCGCGCCAGATCCAGGGCCTGCCGGCCGTTGCCGGCCGCAATCACCTGCCAGCCGGCGTCGCTCAATGCGGCCTGGACGATCATGCGCATCGTCGCCGAGTCGTCCGCCACCAGGATTGTTGCTGTCATCACTACCTTGCCGTATCGCCTGCAGGGATACGCGGCGCCAGGGACGAAACGACTTCCCCGGGCCCGCGCAGGCTCAAATCAGCGGCCGCCGCGTCGGCCGCGGCCGCATTTTCCCGCTCAATCTGCTGCTGGGTGCGCCGGTTCAGCACCACCAGGCTGATACGACGGTTAACGGCCGCATACGGGTCATCTTTAACGAGGCTCATGCTGGACGACAGGCCCTGAATGCGCATGAGCTTTCCTTCGGCCATGCCGCCGGCCACCAGCTCCTGGCGCGACGCATTCGCGCGATCGGCCGACAGCTCCCAGTTGCTGTATGCCCGCTCGCCTCGCGCGTACTGGGTCGCGTCCGTATGGCCGGCGATACTTATCTTGTTGGGCAATTCGTTCAACACCGGCCCCAGCTCGCGCAGGATATCGCGCATATACGGCTGCACCTCGGCGCTGCCCGTGGCGAACATCGGGCGGTTCTGATTGTCCACAATCTGGATGCGCAGGCCCTCTGTCGTCATGTCGATCAACAACTGCGGGCGGAAGTTCTTCAGTACGGGGTTCTCTTCCAGCATGGCATCCAGACGGCGCTTCAGGCGTTCCAGCGCGTGCCGGTCCCGCCTCTCGCTATCGGGCAGCACCTGTGACTGGACACGGTCTCCTTCGGCCCTGCGCACATCGCCCTCGTCGCGCAGCGGATCGTGTCCGCCTCCCGGGATCGCACTGGTCTGCGCCGACTGGCTGGGGCCTCCCGTCAACGCTACCCGCAACGGCATGCGGAAATACTCCGCCAGTCCCTTCAGCTCTTCTTTGGGGACGATGGCGATCAGCCACATCACCAGGAAGAAAGCCATCATCGCCGTGATGAAGTCGGCGTACGCGATCTTCCAGCTGCCGCCATGGTGCACGGCCTGTGTCGCACGCTTGCGACGGACCACCACCCGGTGATTGTTCAGCGAACTCATCGGGGCTTCCCGTCAGGCGCGGCCTGTAGCGGCGGTTTTCGCCTGCCGCACATGCTCTTCCAGCTCACCGAACGACGGACGCACCGAAGAGAACAGCACCTTGCGCCCGAACTCCACGGCCAACTGCGGCGGATAGCCGTTCATGCTTGCCAGCAGCGTGACCTTGATGCATTCGAGCACCTTGACCGATTCCGACGTGCGCTGCGCCAGGCGCGCGGCCAGCGGGGCCACGAAACCGTACGCCAGCAACACCCCCAGGAAAGTGCCCACCATGGCTTTCGAGATCAGGTCGCCCAGTACCGCCGGGGGCTGGTCCACCGAGCCCAGCGCCTTGATGACGCCCAGCACCGCCGCCACAATCCCGAATGCCGGCAAAGCATCTGCCACCTGCTGCAGCGAATGGCAAGGCACGTCGCGCTCATGCCGGTAGGTCTCGATTTCCTCGTCCATCAGCGTCTCGATCTCGAACGAGCTCATGTTGCCGCTGATCATGATGCGCAGGTAATCGGTAATGAACTCCATCAGCCGCGCGTCCTGCAGAATGCGGGGATATTCATTGAAAATCGGGCTGGCGTCCGGGTCCTCGATGTGCGACTCGATCGCCATCAGGCCTTCCCGGCGAGCCTTGTTGAGCAACACGTACAGCAGCGCCATCAGCTCCATGTACACCTCTTTGCTGTACGGAGCCCCCTTTATCGCCTGCGGCAGCGACTGCCCTATCAGCGAGAGCGATTTGCGGGTGTTGCCCGCCAGAAAGGCGCCCAGCGCGGCGCCTGCGATCAGGGTCAATTCAAACGGTTGGTACAGGGCCCCCAAGTGCCCACCCAGCGCGACGAAGCTGCCGACCACCGCGACGAGCACCACCGTATAACCAATAACAATCAACACATCGGGCCTCTGCCATCGAGTCTAGAGTTGGCGACAATGATCTCCCGCGCAACCGCGTGCAAAAGCACGGGTTACGGGGAATTTTCGGGGGCTTTTGGACTTATTGAGGCGGCCCGCTCAGGAACGCGGGGCCGCCGCCATGGGCGCGCCTGCGCCCAGCGCGGCGCGGGCCTTTGCGGCAGCCCGGGTCTTGCCGGCCCGCGGCGGCGGGCGGCAGATCGCGCACACGAAGTCCCCCTGGGGATCATGGGCGTGGGCGATGAAATGCCCGCCGCACTGCCGGCAGGCAGAAAGCTGCAGCATGCCGCTATCAAAAAACCTGACCAGCATCCATGCCCGGGTGAAGCTGAGCAACGGTTCGTCGCCCTGCCCGACTCCGGCGTGCTCCAGGTACAGGCGGTAGGCGTCGATGGTGGCGCGGATGCCGCGGCTGGCCGTACGTGCATTCAGGAACGAGTACACGTTGTAGAACAAGGACGAATGGATGTTGGGCAACCAGGTCATGAACCAGTCGACCGAAAACGGCAACATCCCCTTGGGCGGAGAACAACCGCGGATTTCCCGGTACAGGCGCGACAGGCGGTCGTGGCTCAGGCGCGTTTCGGCCTCGAGAACCTGCAGGCGCGCACCCAGCGAGATCATCGCGCTGGCAAGGAGAATGTCGTCCGCTTCCTGCGCAACACTTTTGATAGACATGGCGGCAGACGGCTCAGGAGAGCTGCTCGACCGGCTGCTGGGCCAACAGAATCGTGGCATGGGCCTGTTGCAGCGCCCCGCCCAGCACGTCCTGGGTCAACGCCGACAGCAAGCTGTAGTCGTCGAACCGGAAGCGGCACAGCAAAGAGCTCGAACTGGCCAGCTTGACCAGCTGGGCGGGCGACAGACGCATCAGAATATCGGCCACTTCGTTGCTGAAACCCAGGCGGAACAGTGCTGCCGCATAGTCGTCACGCAGCATCCGCTGAGCCAGCAGCAGGTACGACAAGTTGACTTCCCGGATGTCGGCGAGCAAAGAACTATCTGCTGTGTTCACGCTATGGGCTCCTAGTTAAACAATGGTGTCATTACAAGCAACCGCAACTGGCGTCGGTGTTCCGCAGCCTTGTCACTAACGATACTGAATGTATCTATTGCTACCAATATGCGTGCAATTTATCATGCATATTGTCAATATTTATGACATTTCTCACAAATAAGGCCGTTTAGCTCGAATTTTGCTAAAAAAACACAGTTTAGTTACATTCGCACACGTTGTGTGTTAGTGAAACCTGTAAACAACCCGTCAAAACATTTCTTTTTTGTACAAATGGATCTGCCGGCGTTGCCGACAATCGTCGCTTGGCCTTCGATGTCGACCTATACGCATGCCTTACGCCGATGACAGCCTGGTGCGCTATGCGCCACTGGTACGCAAGCTTGCGCTGCAGATGCTCGCGCGGCTGCCGGCCAGCGTGCAGCTCGACGACCTCATCCAGGCGGGGATGATCGGACTCCTGGACGCGACGCGACGCTACCAGGAAACACCGGACGCCCAATTCGAAACGTACGCCACCGCGCGCATCCGTGGCGCCATGCTGGACGAGCTGCGCAGCCAGGACTGGCTGCCCCGCAGCGTGCGTACCAAAAGCAAGCGCATCGAGGCGGCGATCCAGCGCAAAGAACAAGAACTGATGCGCCCGCCCTCCGAAGGCGAGATTGCCGAGGAACTGGACATTTCGCTGTCCGACTACCAGGCGATGCTCAACGACGCGCGCGGCATCCAGATCATGCATTACGACGAGCTCGGCGCCGGCGATGGCGAGGAACGAGGGTGGCATGAATCCGCCTGCGATCCGTCCACGGACCCGTTGCAGGCCCTGCTTGCGGGCGACTTGCGCCGAGCACTCATCCAGGCGATCGACGCGCTGCCAGAGCGCGAGAAACTCGTGCTGTCGCTGTGCTACGAGCAAGGCCTGAACCTGAAAGAGATAGGCGCGGTGCTGGAAGTCACCGAGGCGCGCGTATGCCAGCTGCGCAGCCAGGCTACCGCCCGCATCCGCGCGCATCTGAAAGCGGGTGCGTGGCAAGCGCTGCCGGCCGAGGCGGGCCTGGCTCAGGTTCTATAGCGTCCGTCAAAAAGCACAGAAAAAAATAGCCGAAGGCCTCGCTTAAGTTGCCGGCAAGCGCGCCGTTACCCAGAGCAGCGGGGCATGCTGCCTCGCGAAGTGGGCGGCCTGGCTGCCCGGTTTGAAGAAGCCTTTCTCTCTTGGGAGCTATTCATGGCTGCTGTTATCAACACCAATTACCTGTCTCTGGTTGCGCAAAACAACCTGACGAAGTCTCAATCGGCCCTGGGTTCGGCCATCGAGCGCCTGTCCTCGGGCCTGCGCATCAACAGCGCCAAGGACGACGCTGCCGGCCTGGCAATCGCCAACCGCTTCACGTCCAACGTCCGCGGCCTGACGCAAGCGGCCCGCAACGCCAACGACGGCATTTCGATCGCTCAAACGACCGAAGGCGCCACCGCCGAAATCACGACCCACCTGCAGCGCATCCGCGAACTGTCGGTGCAAGCCGCCAACGGCACGTACTCGTCGACCGACCTGGCCTCGATGCAAGACGAAGTCGAGCAACGCCTGGCCGACATCGACCGCATCAGCCAGCAAACCGATTTCAACGGCGTGAAGGTCCTGTCCGCCGATCGCAGCCTGACGCTGCAAGTCGGCGCCCGCGACGGCGAAACCATCACCGTCGACCTGAAAGAAATCAGCTCCAGCACGCTGAGCCTGGCCGACTTCAGCATCGCCGGCCCGACCGGCACCGCTTTGCCCTACACGGGCGGCACCGCAGCCGGCGACGTGACGCTGAAATCCACCGATGGCTCGGGCGATCCCGCCGCGGTCAGCGCCGCTGCCGTCACGCTGAAGGACGTGAGCACCGGCACGCTGCAACCTGGCCTCACGGGCGCTCTGGACCTGGTCCAGGACGAGCGCGGCAACTGGTACGTGACCGAAGGCTCGGGCGCGACCCAGGTTTACTACGCTGCCAGCGTGAGCGTAACGGGCGGCACCGGCACCGGCGCATCCGCCGCCCCCACCGCCACGGTGACCTACGATTCGACCAAGGCCCTGGGCACCGCCAGCGACGATCCGATGGCCAAGCTGGACACGGCCCTGAACACGGTCGACACCCTGCGCAGCAACCTGGGCGCGGTGCAGAACCGCCTGGAGTCCACGGTGTCGAACCTGAACAACATCGTGAACAACCTGTCGGCTTCGCGCTCGCGCATCGAAGATGCCGACTACGCGGTCGAAGTGTCCAACATGACGCGTGCCCAGATCCTGCAACAGGCAGGCACCTCGGTCCTGGCCCAGGCCAACCAAGTGCCGCAGACGGTTCTGTCGCTGCTGCGTTAATCGCGAAAGCGGGCCGGTCCGCCAGGCCGGCCTGCCGGATACTCCCGTATCCCCTGGAAAGCCCCTTTTAGAAGGGGCTTTTTTATTCGCGCCCCAAATAGACGGTTTTTTTGTTCGCTCTCCGGCATATTGCCGGCATCGGCCCGGCGGTACCCTGACGCCCTACTTCATTTTGCAAGCCGGCCCATGCCCAGAACCGTCCGCCCGCCCCGCAAGCCTTCCGCCTCCGGCAAAGTCCTTACCATCATGGGGCTGTCCGAACAGCAGGCCATGTCGCGTACGCGCAGCCACCCAGGTGATGTCAACGCCTGGAAAAGCCTGGGCGCGCATTGTGTAGAATCGGGCCGCCTGGCCCAAGGGCGCACCGCCCTTGAACGGGCCCTGGCCATGGCGCCCCGCGATGCGGAAGCCCTGCGCGTGATGGCGGACCTGGAAGTCAAGGCCGGCGCGCTCGAAAATGCCCGTGCGCGGCTCGAAGCCGCCCTGGAAATCGAGCCCGGGCATCAACTCGGACGCATCAAGCTAGCTGAAATCCTGCACCGGCTGGGACGCCACGATGACGCGCTGCAGTGCCTGGATCAGATGGGCAACCCTGATCCGCATCGCGTAGCCTGGCTGTCATGGCGCGGGGTGATCCTGCTCGCGATGCAGCGCTATGACGACGCGCGCAAGGACTTCGAGGCCCAGCTTCAGCTTGCGCCCACCGACTATTCCGCCTGGAATAACCTGGGAAACGTCCACCGGGACACCGGCAACCTGGACGAAGCTGCGCACTGCTATGGCAAAGCGGCGTCTTACAACCAGACAGATCCGCTGCCGCGTTCGAACCGGCTGACTGCCATGCATTACCAGCCGGATGCGACGGTCGAAGACATCCTGCAGGCGTGCAGGGACTGGGGAGCGGTGTTCATGCCGGCCGTGCGCCCCGAGCGGCCGGTGCCGGCAGACCGCACGCCGTCCAGAGTGCTGCGGGTAGGCATGTTCTCGGACGGATTCCGCCAGCATCCTGTCGGCACCATGACGGTTTCCGCGCTTGAGCACCTGGCGGCGCACGGAATCGAGATCTACGCCTACACGACGAACAACTCCGTCGATGCGATTACGCGCCGCTTCATGGCGCTCGCACGCCAGTGGGCGCCGATATATCACCTGGACGACACACAGTTCGCTGCACGTATCCGCGAAGACCAGATCGATATCCTGATCGACCTGAGCGGACACAACGCGGGTTCGCGCATCCGGGCGATGACCATGGAGCCGGCCCCCCTGCTGGTCAAGTGGGTGGGCGGGCTCATCAATACGACGGGCGTCGAGGCCATCGACTACCTGATCAGCGACCGCATCGAATCGCCGGCCGGCAGCGACCACCTGTACACCGAAAAGCTCATCCGCATGCCGGATGACTATATATGCTTTGTGCCGCCGCCCAGCCCACCGGCAGTGGGTCCACTGCCGGCATTGCGCAATGGCTACATCACTTTCGGGTGCTTCAACAACCCGACCAAGGTCAACCGGGCTTTGTTGGCACGCTGGGCGGAGTTGATGCACGCGGTGCCGCACTCGCAACTGTTCCTCAAGGGCGCGGCCTATGCCACTGCCGAAATGCGCCAACGCGTCGTCGACACCCTGGCGGGGCATGGCATTGCCGAAAGCCGGCTGCGGATCGAGGGGCGTTCGCCCCATCTGGAGCTGCTGTCCCGATATAACGAAGTCGACATTGCACTGGACCCCTGGCCGTACTCTGGCGGCCTGACCACATGCGAAGCCCTGCTCATGGGGGTTCCCGTGGTCACCCTGCCAGGGCCCACGTTCGCGGGCCGGCATTCGGCCACACACCTGGTTAACGCAGGCATGCCAGAACTGGTCGCCCGCGACTGGGCTGAATACCAGGCACGCGCAGTCGAACTGGCCAGCGACCTGCAAAGTCTCGCCGCCATACGCACCCATCTCCGTGACGTCCTGCTGAACTCGCCAGTCTGCGACGCTCGGCGATTCGCGCGGCACCTGGCCGTCGCCCTGAGGGCCATCTGGTGCCGCTACTGCGACGGCAAGGCCCCCGCGGCCGTCGTGTTGACCGATGATGGCCGACCCTGGTTCGAGGACGAACCTGACGCACGCGCCCTGCCCGGTCCGGCCGAAACAGGTCATGGCGGCTTCAGCTTCTCTTTCCAAGGCAAGGTAGTCACCGTCGACCACGGAGGCGGGCTGGCGAGCAGCCGCCGCATCAGCGAGCTGAACCGCCTGGGGACATTCACCTTCCTTGCGATCGACCCGGCGGGACGCGTACACGGCGCAGACGCGCTGCAACGCGAAGGCGACCTGCAGCATCATCCGCATATCGCGCTGGGCGACGGACAGGATGCAACGCTGTATGCGTGCCTGGACGCCGCATTCAGCGGCACCCTGGAACCACTACCCAAGGCAAGTATCTTCCCTCTGGCGCGCAACGGCAGTGAAGTACTGGCGAGACTGCCAATTCCCACGATACGTCTTGACGACGTGCAAGGCCTGCCACGCGCCGAATGGCTGATATTGGACAGCGCCCACGACAACCTGAAGGTCCTGGCCGGGGCGCATCGCGCACTGGCAACGACGCTGGTGGCACAGGTCGCCGTCGACATGGTTGCGCTACGCGCAGGCCAGCCCCACCTGGACGACATCAGCCGCGCGCTGCGCCAGCATGGGCTGCGCCTGTTGCGCCTTGCCAATATGCAGTACCAGAGCTACCTGGACTGCCCCCCGGCGAATACCGACGGCGTGGCATCGCAACTCGTACGCGCCGACGCGGTATACGTTCCGGACGAGGCCCGCATGGCGGCCTTGACTGACGATGAACGGCGCAAACTGGCGTTCATTCTGCATACCTGCTATGGCGCCACCGATATGGCAAGCGCGGTGCTGGACGGCGCGCGAGACGATGCGGGCTCCCGCTACCGCGCCACCATGGGTTGGACGCCACCCGCCGAACAACGCCCCCATCCTGACTCGGTTAACGCGGCAGACACCGGCCCGCGGCGATTCGTGCATATTTTCTATAACAATATGCACAACCAACAATTCATCTCGATACTGGCCGATCCCGAGGTCAACCGGACATTCCGCCATGACGTATTTGTAGAGCGGTCTGCGTCTATCCCCGGATACAGCAACGACCTGAGCTGCCACCCCAGGGCGTCATTCTTCGACCACGCGGCGGACCTGCAGCGGATCGCGCAGGCCGCCAGCGCCAGCGACGTGGCGGCAGTTATTTTTCACGGCATGTTCTTCGCGTGGCAGAAGAAGCTGGTAGAACTCGTGTCACCCGACAAGAAAAAGGTGTGGGTGGCATGGGGAGGCGATCTCTATGGGCCTATACAACGGCAGGCGCTCATCACGGATACGGTCCGCAGGCTCGATGCCGTGGCGACGCTCACTCAAGGAGACTACGAGGTCTTCACGCGCCACTACGGCCCCAAGCCGCACATTCCGTTCTCTTACGCGAGCGCCTCGCGCTTTGCCGATATCCGGATTCCCGTAAAGAAAGACAACACCATCTTTATCGGCAACAGTGGCGACCCTACGAACAACCATGTCGAGATCATCGAGGCCCTGGCAAGCAAGCAGGACATCAAAGATTACGATCTGGTCATTCCCTTTTCTTACAACGCCCCGCCGGGCTACGAGCCCGTGCTGATCGAGGCGCTGAAGAAACATGGGCTGATGGCCCGGGCGAACATTCTGCGCCAACTGATAGACCGGGCGGAATACCTTGAGATGCTCGCCCGCGCGCGTCTTTTTATATCGGCCCATCATCGCCAGCAGGCCATGGGCAACATGCTTGCCTCCATCTATTTCGGGGCCGGCACAGTCTTGCGCAGACGGATCTCGGTAGGCGGAGACATCATCGCCAATCCCGCCTGGGAGCGCATGGTTAATGAGTTTTCGGCAGCGCCCGTGGACTTCGCCGATCTGCCGCGGTATTGCACCATTGCAGAGCTTCCGGCGCTCGATGGCGCAGCACTGCAGGCTGCGCGGTCCCGAATTGATGCGCTACAGGATATGCAGCGATTCAAGCAGAACGTGGCGGCGACTTTCAGCGCAATCGCGGATCTGTAGAGCCATGACGGACACCGCCTCTGCCTGCCAGCAATGGCCGCCTCATGCGAATACCGTCGCGATCATGCAGCCCTATGCGTTTCCGTACCTGGGCTATTTCAACCTGGTACAGGCATGCGGAGTTTTTGTCTTCTACGACGACGTGAACTTCATCACGCGCGGGTGGATCAACCGGAACCGGGTTCTGGTCAACGGGCAGGCGCATCAATTCTCCATCCCCTTGTCGGGCGCCAGTCAGAACAAGCGGATCCTCGATGTCGGGCTGCATGACTTCGGCGCTTTCAGAAACAAGTTCCTGAAACAACTTAACCATGCGTACTGCCGTGCGCCCTTCTACGAGTACGGCCTGGCCTATGCCGAAGAGGTGCTGTCAAGCGATTACGATCGGATCGCCGACCTGGCCATCGCGTCAGTCACTCTGCTGTTCAGGAAGCTGGGGATCGATCGACGCTTCCTGCGATCTTCGGAAGCGTTCCCGGCATCCGTCGGCACCGGCCGCAGCGGCCGGCTGATCGATATCACCAAGGCATTGGGCGCATCCCGCTACGTGAACCCCGCAAGCGGCGCCTCGCTTTACGACAAGCCGCATTTCGAGGACAACGGCGTGGCCCTTTCGTTCCTGCAACCGCTCTTGCCTGAATATCGGCAGGTCGGTCCGGCAGAATTCGTGCCGGGGCTGTCCATCATTGACGTGCTGATGCACAACGACCACGACAGCGTCCGGCAGATGCTATCCAGTTATAGATTGCAGTGATGACCGACACAGCCATGTATAGAGTCGTCTTTCTGGGCAGTACCGGTGGCGCCGTACTATCGCGACTGGTCTCGCACGAATTCGTGCGGGAGTTGACGCACGAAGTCGTGGCCGATCGTCCATGCGGATTTCTCCAGATCGCGGAGCAATCCGGCATGGCGACGGCAATGTTGCCTGCCAATAACGGCCACGAGTTTTCCATGGCGTTGCATCGCCGCTATGACGGCATGTCGAATCTCATCTTCCTGAGCTTCTATACACGCCTGCTCACAAATCCGCTGCTCGATGGCCACAAGGGACGACTGTTCAACTGCCACCCTTCCGTGCTGCCGTCCTTCAAGGGCATGCATGGGTTCGACGACACGTATGCATCCAGCAGCCTGTTCATGGGTTGCTCCCTGCACCAGATCGACGCCGGCATCGATACGGGCCCCTGCGTGCTGCAGGCGGCCCTTCCCATTGATCGCCGCCTGCCCAAGGCGCAGTTAAGGCATGGCGTATTCCTGGCGCAATACTATTCGGCGCTGCAATTCTTCCTGTGGCTGAAACAGGGCCGCCTGGTTATCGATGCCACGGGCCATGCCTCTGTCCGTGACCTGCAGTTCCGTACTTCGCCGTTTTCGCCGAATCTGGATGCGGATTTCTTCGCCCAGTGCGGAATCCCGAACGAACTTATATAGCAACCGTACCGACCGACATGCCGCCGGCCAGCCGCCCCCCCGTAGACCTGCGCAATGACGCCAACCATCCGCTCGTGCTGCGATACGCCGAAATACACGAATCGGCGCTTCTGGACGGCTGCCTGGCGCACGGCAGGGCGCAGCCCTCGCTTTGCATGAATACCTCGACGCCCTTCTACAGAGCGGCCCGCCGCGCCGTAGAGCACGGAATCGACCGTCCGGACGCCGTCGATCTGGTCCGCGAGGCCCTGCGCGCCTACTACGACCAGGTCCAACCCTCCAGCGCGGCCGAATGGCTGGGATTGGGCGCAGATGCCGCCGTGGCATTGCAGACCGCTCCGCCATGGGCTGCAGTGTTTCCGTGGCGCGCCCGCACGCTGGATTCTTACCGCATGGCGTATGAGAAAGCCGCTTACGAAGAAAATCGCGCCACCGGGCGCGACAGGGGCATAGAAGATGGCTGGCTCTTCTGTGGCCCGGTCAGCGGCGAAAAAATGCAGATAGAGGCCGAACGTATCGTCTATGTACTGCGCCGCATCGCGCACACCGGCTATCAGCGGTCAGACGATCCCGATGGCGATGTCAAGGCCACGGCACTGGTAAACGAAAACATGGAATGGCGCTGGCTGATCACCGCCGGCAACCATCGTGCCAGCGCGGCGGCTGCCCTTGGCTACGCGTCCATTCCGATACGCGTGAACCTGGTTATCAGCCGCGCCGACGCGCCGTTCTGGCGGCATGTGCGGGAGCGCCTGTTCAGCCTTTCCCAGGCTCTCTCGATCTTTGACAACATCTTCAATGGCCGGCCCACGCCGCTCGCCGATGCGTGGCTGCGCAATCCCGCATAAGGAATCTACATGAGTATCTCGACCCAAGACGCGCTGCACCTGCGCGATATCCTGCTGAACCAGGCGCAGAACGAAAAGCACCGCGGGTATCACATCCTGCCTGAGCGATTTCTTCAGGCATTGGCCGGATCTCATGAAAACACCTATACCTTCTACGAACGCGAGCGATTCCGCTATTTTTGCCAGCATGTCGATTTCCAGGGAAAGAGCGTCATCGATATTGGCTGCAATATCGGATACTTCCTGTTCAGCGCACTGGACCGGGGCGCGTCCAGGGTGACGGGATACGAAGGCAAAGCATCATGCGGCGCATTTTTGCATGCCGCCATCGAAGCAGCCGCGGCAGGCGACCGGTTCAGCTTTTTCAATGAATACTACAGATTCAACACGCCCGCCGAGCCGCACGATATCGGCATACTGCTCAATGTGCTTCATCACCTGGGCGATGACTATGGCAACGCCACTGACATGGCATCGGCCAGGCAACAGATGCTGCAGCAGCTTAACGGCTTGTCCGCGTCGGTAAGCACGCTTATTTTCCAGATGGGTTTCAACTGGAAGGGCGATCGGAACGCCTGCCTGTTCGACCGCGGCACGAAAGCCGAAATGATCGACTTTGTGCAAACGGGCACCCGGGGCCGATGGGCCGTGCGCTCGATTGGCATCGCCCAGAGAGATGCCGGCGGTGTGCAGTATCGGCCGGTGGACGAATCGAACATTGCGCGCGATGACAGCCTGGGCGAGTTTCTGAACCGCCCCATCTTCATTCTGGACTCAATGGCCAGGCCCTGACCCGCCTGCGCCGTAGCGGGCCGCGCTATCGGCCCGCGTTTCGGATCAGGCCCGCAACGCGCTGCACATCATGCAGCGTCAGCGACGGATGCAACGGCAGGCAGATCACGCTTTCGGACAGCCGGCGAGCGTGTGGCAGGCTGGCCGGAGCGGCCGAGGCAACGCCGCGATACATGGGTATGTCGCTGATCAACGGATAAAAGTATCGACGGGCATAGATCTGCCCCTCGCGCAGCCTGTCGTAAAGCGCATCCCGTTCGAGCGGATATGCGTCACCGACCAATATCGGGAAGTACGCATAGTTGGCACGCCCGGCGTGGAATTTCGGGCAGCGGATGCCCTCGATACCATCCAGCTCCTGCAGGTACGCATCCCAGAGCATGCCCCGCCGGGCAATCGCGGCGTCGACGTGGCGCAGTTGCAGCAGGCCGAAGCCCGCCTGCACCTCGTTCATCTTCCCGTTCAGGCCCGGCCCGATAATCGTCGTTTCACCCGCAATACCAAAGTTCTTCAGGGTGTTCAGCTGCTGCTTGGTTTGTGGGTCAGGGCAGACGACCGCCCCGCCTTCGAACGTATTGAAGACCTTGGTAGCGTGAAAACTCAGTACGCTCAGATCGCCGTGGCGCAATACACTGCCGCCGGCATCACGGACGCCGAAGGCATGCGCGGCGTCATACACCACTTTCAGGCCATGCCGCCGTGCGATCGCCTCGATCGCATCGACGTCACAAGGGTTGCCGTAGCAATGCACTGGAAGAATGGCGGTCGTCGCCGGCGTAATGGCAGCCTCGATAGCAGCCGGATCGATATTGAAAGTGTCCGGGTCCACATCAACGAAAACGGGCTTCAACCCATTCCATACCAACGCGTGTGCGGTCGCGACGAACGAGTACGGCGTCGTGATGACTTCGCCCTGTACGCCCATCGCCTGCAGGGCCGTTACCAGCGCCTGGGTGCCATTGGAAAACAGCGCGATGTCGGGCACCTCCAGGTAGGCGCACAATTCGCGCTCCAGCTGTTGGTGAAACGGCCCGCCGTTGGTCAGTATCTTGCTTTGCCAGATACTTTCCAGGCACGGCAGGAATTCTTCGAGCGGAGGAAGAAAGGGCTGTGTGACGTGAATGGCGTTGATGCTCATGATCGGATAGCCACCAACCCCGCGGCTGGCACGATTAGATTGGCGCACGCAGCGCCTGCAGTATCGCAACGCAGTCTAGCAGCGCCCCGCCGCCACCAAAACGTCAAACTGGCGGCCATTTGCCGCTTGATCTTCCTGCTGGCCCTGGGCCGAACGCCGCATACTTGCGCGCAACGCAGCTTCAGGGCGTCCCGCTCATCGATCCCCGGGGCGTTTGTCCGCATGTCTATCCAACGCAAAGCCATCATTCTTGCCGGCGGCAACGGTACGCGTCTGCACCCCATGACGTGCTGTGCGAGCAAACAGCTATTGCCGGTATACGACAAGCCGATGGTGTATTACCCCTTGTCAGTACTGATGCTTGCGGGCATACGCGACATTCTGATTATCTCGACCCCGCAGGATCTTCCGCGTTTCGAATCGCTGCTGGGCAGCGGTTCCGACATCGGACTCAACCTTTCCTACAAATGCCAGACGGCACCCAGGGGGCTGGCCGATGCATTTATCGTAGGCGCTGATTTCATCGGCGACTCTGACGTCGCGATGATCCTCGGCGACAACGTGTTCTACGGCATGGGGCTATCCACCATGCTGCGCAAAGCCAACGCCCGCACCGAGGGCGCCACGGTGTTCAGCTACCAGGTGCTGGATGCGCGCCCCTTCGGCGTCATTGAAGTGGACGCGCACGGCAAGGCCGTCAGTATCGAGGAAAAGCCCGCCACGCCGCGCTCCAACCATGCGGTAACGGGCTTGTACTTCTACGACAATCAGGTGGTGGACATTGCCCGGCGGCTCGCGCCATCCCCTCGGGGCGAGCTGGAGATCACCGACATCAACCGCCAGTACATGCGGATGGGTATGCTGCACGTGCAGCCGCTGGGACGCGGCTTCGCGTGGCTGGACACCGGCACGCCGGACGGCTTGCTCGATGCGGCGAACTTCGTCGCCACGGTGGAGCGCCGCCAAGGGATGAAGATTGCGTGCATTGAAGAGATTGCCTGGCGCCAGGGTTGGCTGGACCAGGACGGCCTGCTTGCGCAAAGCGACCGGTATGGAAAAAGCTCCTACGGGGCGTATCTGAAACGCATAGCCCAGGATTCCCTGGCGCACGCCTGACCATCCCCCTTTTCCATGCCAGATCCCGATCGCACCGAAGGCTTGCCCGGCCCTTTGCTCGTCACCGGCGGCGCCGGCTTTATTGGGTCTGCCGTTATACGGCATGCTGTCGACCACACTCTGTATGATGTAGTCAATGTCGACAAGCTCACCTATGCCGGTAACTTGCGAGCGCTATCATGCGTTGCAGGCCGGCCCGGGCGGTATGTGCTCGAACAGGAAGACATCTGCAACGCCGACGCATTGCGGCGCATCTTCAAGCATTACCGGCCGTGCGCAGTCATGCACCTGGCTGCCGAATCCCATGTAGACCGATCCATCAGTGGGCCTGCGGCATTCATACAGACCAATATCGTCGGCACCTACATGTTGCTGGAGGCGGCCCGCGAATACTGGTCGCAGCTATCCCCGTGCGCACGGCAACGCTTTCGCTTTCACCACGTTTCCACGGACGAGGTCTACGGCGACCTGGATGACAGCGGCACGCTGTTCACAGAAACCACGCCTTACGCCCCCAGCTCGCCCTATTCGGCCAGCAAAGCGGCATCGGACCACCTGGTGCGCGCCTGGCACCGCACTTATGGATTACCGGTTGTACTGAGCAACTGCAGCAACAACTACGGCCCGTACCAGCATCCGGAAAAGCTTATTCCGCTGATAATCACCCGTGCGCTGGCCGGACAGCCGTTGCCCATATATGGGCAAGGACAGCAGATCCGCGACTGGCTCTATGTCGAAGATCACGCGCGCGCCCTGTTCACCGTGCTCGAACATGGCGCGACCGGCGCCACGTATAACATCGGCGGCCACAATGAGATGCGCAACATCGACGTGGTTCACCTGCTGTGCGGCCTACTGGAGGAAATGGCGCCCGAGAAGCCTCGCGGGGTTGCACGCTACACCGACCTGATCACCTTCATCGCCGATCGCCCGGGCCACGATTTCCGCTACGCGATCGACGCCGGCAAGATCCAGCGCGAACTGGGCTGGACGCCTGCCGAGACCTTCGTCTCGGGCCTGCGCCGCACCGTCGCCTGGTTTCTGGCGCATCGGGACGAATGGGCAGGCGGGACGCTTGCAAGTACCGAAAGCCTGCCGGCGGCAGCCCGGGCGGCGTGATACTGGCCGCACCGACCCTGCCAAAAAACAGAAGCCGCCCCAAAAGGGCGGCTTCTGCTTCTTATGCCGTCGAGGCGTTTTACTTCTTGCGCATCGGAGGCAGGTCGGTGCACACGCCTTCGGCGACTTCCGCGGCCATGCCCACCGATTCTCCCAGCGTGGGATGCGGGTGGATGGTCTTGCCGATGTCCACCATGTCTGCGCCCATTTCGATCGCGAGCGCGATCTCGCTGATCAGATCGCCCGCATGTGTGCCGACGATGCCGCCTCCGACGATGCGGTGCGTTTCGGCATCGAACAACAGCTTGGTGAAGCCTTCGTCGCGGCCATTGGCAATGGCCCGCCCGGATGCCGCCCAGGGGAACAGGCCTTTTTCGACCTTGATTCCCTGCTTCTTGGCATCGTCTTCGGTCAGGCCGACCCAGGCCACTTCCGGATCGGTGTAGGCCACCGAGGGAATGACGCGGGCGTCGAAGAACGACTTCTGGCCCGCGGCGGCCTCGGCCGCCACGTGGCCCTCATGCACGGCCTTGTGCGCCAGCATGGGCTGGCCCACGATATCGCCGATGGCGTAGATGTGCGCGACGTTGGTGCGCATCTGGCGGTCGACCTCGATGAACCCGCGCTCGGTAACCGCAACCCCCGCCTTGTCGGCCCCGATATTCTTGCCGTTGGGGCTGCGCCCCACTGCCTGCAGGACCAGGTCGTAGCGCTGCGGTTCCTTGGGCGCGGCGTCGCCCTCGAACGTGACATACACACCGTCTTTCTTCGCCTCGGCGGCCACGGTCTTGGTCTTGAGCATGATGTTGTCGAAGCGCCCGGCGTTCATCTTCTGCCACACCTTGACCAGGTCGCGATCGGCTCCCTGCATCAGGCCGTCGAGCATTTCGACCACATCCAGGCGCGCGCCCAGCGTGGAGTACACCGTGCCCATTTCCAGGCCGATGATGCCGCCGCCGATGATCAGCATCTTCTTGGGAATGGAGCGCAACTGCAGCGCGCCGGTGGAATCGACGATACGCTCGTCTTCGGGCAGGAACGGCAGCTTCACCGACTGGCTGCCCGCGGCGATGATGGCGTTCTTGAAGCGGATTGTCTGGCTCTTGCCGTCGGCGCCCTTGACCGTCATGTGGTGCGGATCGGCGAACTCGCCTGCGCCCGTCACCACCTTGACCTTGCGCGCGCGGGCCATGCCGGCCAGGCCACCGGTCAGCTTGGCGACGACGCTGTCTTTGTAGCCGCGCAGCTTGTCCAGGTCGATCGTGGGTTCGCCGAAGCTGATGCCGTGCGCGGCGAGCGCACGCGCCTCGTCGATGACCGCCGCGTTATGCAGCAAGGCTTTCGACGGAATGCAGCCCACGTTCAGGCATACCCCGCCCAGGGTGACGTAGCGTTCGACCAACACCGTGGACAGCCCCAGGTCGGCGGCGCGGAAGGCCGCGGAATAGCCACCGGGGCCGGCGCCCAGCACCAGGACATCGCATTCGACATCGGCAGAGCCGCTATATTGAGCCGCGGCGGGGGCGACGGATCCGGGGTCGCTGGACGCGCTCTTGGCGGGGGCTTGCGACTTGGGTTCGGTGCCTGACGCCTGCTGGGAGTCAGACACCTGTGTCTTGCCTTCGCCTTCGCTGTTTGATTCCTGAGCGGAACCCTTCGATTCGCCGGCCTCGACTTCAAGGATGACGGCGCCTTCGGCCACCTTGTCGCCCACCTTCACCTTCACCGACTTCACCACACCGCCGGCCGAGGCGGGAATTTCCATCGACGCCTTGTCCGACTCCACCGTGATCAGGCTCTGCTCGGCCTTGATCGTGTCGCCCTCGGACACCAGCACTTCGATGACTTCCACTTCCTTGAAGTCGCCTATGTCCGGAACCTTGATTTCCACGAGTTTGCTCATAAGACCCCCGGTTACAGCGCAATGCGACGGAAGTCGGCCAGCAATTGGCCCAGGTACGCGTTAAAGCGCGCAGCGGCCGCGCCGTCGATGACGCGATGGTCGTACGACAGCGACAGCGGCAGGATCAGGCGCGGCACGAACTGCTTGCCGTCCCATACCGGTTTGTGCGCCGAGCGCGACACGCCCAGGATGGCCACTTCGGGCGCATTGATGATGGGCGTGAAGTGCGTGCCGCCGATGCCGCCCAGCGACGAGATCGAAAAGCAGCCGCCCTGCATTTCCGCCGGGGAAATCTTGCCCTCGCGAGCCTTTTTCGACAGTTCGCCCATTTCCTTGGCGATGTCGAGTATGCCCTTCTTGTCGGCGTCGCGGATCACCGGCACCACCAGCCCGTTGGGCGTATCGGCGGCAAAGCCGATGTGGTAGTACTGCTTGTAGACAAGCTGATCGCCATCGAGCGACGCGTTGAACTCCGGAAACTTCTTCAGGGCTGCAACCACGGCCTTGATCAGGAAGGCCAGCATGGTGATCTTTACGCCGGACTTCTCGTTTTCTTTGTTCAGGGTGACGCGCAGCGCCTCCAGGTCGGTGATGTCCGCCTCGTCATTGTTGGTGACGTGCGGGATCATGACCCAGTTGCGGTGCAGGTTGGCGCCCGAAATCTTCTTGATGCGCGACAGCGGCTTGGCTTCGATCGGACCGAACTTGGTGAAGTCGACCTGCGGCCAGGGCAGCAGGCCCAGCGCGGCGCCATCCGGGCTCGCGCCGCCAGCCGCCGGCGCGGCCAGCGCCTGCTTGACGAAGCCACGCACATCGTCGGCGGTAATGCGGCCCTTGCGGCCCGACCCCTGTACCTTGCTCAGGTTCACGCCCAGTTCGCGGGCAAACTTGCGCACCGAAGGCGACGCGTACGGCAGCTTGCCGGGCGGCAGGCCCGGGTCTTCGAGCGCAGCGGTGGGAGGAGCCTTGGCGGCTGGCGCGGGCGCCGCCCGGGCGGCGGTGGCGTCCTTGGCGGCGGCAGGCTGTTCCTGCGCCTGGCCCTGCGCCGGGCTGGCCGGCTGGGCGGCCTGTTGCGGCTGGGCGTCGCCGCCCTGGCCTTCTGCCACCACGATAACGGTACCCTTGGCGACCTTGTCGCCCACTTTCACCCTGACTTCCTTGACCACGCCGCCGGCCGAGGCCGGGATTTCCATCGAGGCCTTGTCGGACTCGACGGTGATGAGGCTTTGCTCGGGTTCGATGGTGTCGCCCACCGCCACCATGACTTCAATGACTTCGACCTCTTTGAAATCACCGATGTCCGGCACCGCGATTTCAGTGACGCCGCCCGGCCGGGCCTTGCCCGCCGCCGGTTCTACGTCGGGCGCTTCCACGGTCTGGCCCTGGGTGCGGGGAGCGTCGTCCGCGGCTTGTTGTTTGCCGGCTGTGTCCGACGCCTTTTGGGAATCGGATGAGTCGGACTCCGACGCTTCGCCGGCCTCGATTTCAAGGATGACGGCGCCTTCGGCCACCTTGTCGCCCACCTTCACCTTCACCGACTTCACCACACCGCCGGCCGAGGCGGGAATCTCCATCGACGCCTTGTCCGACTCCACCGTGATCAGGCTCTGCTCGGCCTTGATCGTGTCGCCCTCGGACACCAGCACTTCGATGACTTCCACTTCCTTGAAGTCGCCTATGTCCGGAACCTTGATTTCCACGAGTTTGCTCATGTCTGTTTACCTTCAGGCGTGATGCGGGTTGGCTTTCTCGGGATTGATGCCGTATTTCTTGATGGCCTCGGCAACCTTGGATACGGGCACCTTGCCCTCGTCGGCCAGGGACCGCAAGGCGGCCAGCACCACGAAATGACGGTCGACCTCGAAGTGCTCGCGCAGCTTGTAGCGGAAGTCGGACCGCCCGAACCCATCGGCGCCCAGCACGCGGTAGGTGCGGTCGGCGGGCACGAAGGGCCGGATCTGGTCGGCAAACAACTTCATGTAGTCGGTGGACGCGATGATCGGGCCCTCGGTCTTGGCGAGCTGGGCGGTCACGTACGGCACTTGCGGCTGCTTCTGCTCCGGGTGGAGCAGGTTGTGGCGGTCGGCGTCCAGGCCGTCGCGGCGCAGCTCGGTAAAGCTGGTCACGCTCCAGACATCCGAAGCGACGCCCCAGTCGGCTTCCAGCAGATCCTGCGCGGCGATGACTTCGCGCAGGATGGTGCCCGAACCCAGCAATTGCACGCGCAGTTTGCCCTTGCCGTGCGACTTCAGCTTGTACATCCCCTTGATGATGCCTTCCTCGTCGCCCTTGTTCAGGCCGGGCTGCGGGTAGTTTTCGTTCATCACCGTCAGGTAGTAGTACACGTTCTCCTGGTCTTCGACCATGCGCTTGAGGCCGTGCTGGATGATGACGGCCACTTCGTGCGCGAAGGTCGGGTCGTACGACACGCAGTTCGGAATGGTCGAGGCCAGGATGTGGCTGTGGCCGTCCTGGTGCTGCAGGCCTTCGCCGTTGAGCGTGGTGCGCCCGGCGGTGCCGCCCAACAGGAAGCCGCGCGCCTGCATGTCGCCGGCGGCCCAGGTCAGGTCGCCCACGCGCTGGAAGCCGAACATCGAGTAATAGATGAAGAACGGGATCATGATCCGGTTGTTCGTGGAGTACGACGTGGCCGCCGCGATCCACGAGCTCATGGCGCCCGCTTCGTTGATGCCTTCCTGCAGCAGTTGGCCGTCGGCCGACTCCTTGTAGTACATGACCTGGTCTTTATCCACCGGCGTGTACTTCTGCCCTTCCGGCGCATAGATGCCGATCTGGCGGAACAGCCCTTCCATGCCGAAGGTGCGCGATTCGTCGGCCAGGATGGGCACCACGCGCGGGCCGAGTTCCTTGTCGCGCAACAGCTGGTTCAACACGCGCACGAACGCCTGGGTCGTGGAAATCTCACGGCCTTCCGCGGTGGGTTCGAGCACCGCCTTGAACGCGTCCAGGGCGGGCGCCTTCAGGTGCTCGTCGGCCTTGACGCGGCGCTTGGGCAGGTACCCGCCCAGCGCCCGGCGCCGCTCATGCAGGTATTGCATTTCCGGCGAATCTTCGGCCGGCTTGAAGTACGGCAGTTTTTCCAGCTGATCGTCGGGAATGGGGATGGCGAAGCGGTCGCGGAATTCGCGGATCGCATCCAGTTCGAGCTTTTTCTGCTGGTGAGTGGGGTTCTTGGCCTGGCCGACATGGCCCATGCCGTAACCCTTGATGGTCTTGGCCAGGATGACGGTGGGCTGGCCCTGGTGGGTGGTGGCGGCCTTGAACGCGGCATACACCTTGTGCGGGTCATGGCCGCCGCGGTTCAGGCGCCAGATGTCTTCGTCGCTCATGCGCGATACCGCCTCGAGCAGCTTGGGATGCTTGCCGAAGAAGTGTTCGCGCACGAATTTGCCGTCATTGGCCTTGTACGCCTGGTATTCGCCGTCCACGGTGTCTTCCATGATCTGGCGCAGAATGCCTTCCTTGTCGTGCGCCAGCAGCGGATCCCAATAGCCGCCCCAGATCAGCTTGATGACGTTCCAGCCCGAGCCGCGGAAGTCGCCTTCGAGTTCCTGGATGATCTTGCCATTGCCGCGTACCGGGCCGTCCAGCCGCTGCAGGTTGCAGTTGATGACGAAGATCAGGTTGTCGAGCTTCTCGCGTGCCGCCAGCGAGATGGCGCCCAGCGACTCGGGCTCGTCCATTTCGCCGTCGCCGCAGAACACCCAGACCTTGCGCTTGCTGGTGTCGGCAATGCCGCGCGCATGCAGGTATTTCAGGAACCGCGCCTGGTAAATGGCCATCAGGGGGCCCAGGCCCATCGACACCGTGGGAAACTGCCAGAAATCCGGCATCAGCTTCGGGTGCGGGTACGATGACAGGCCCTTGCCATCGACTTCCTGGCGGAAATGGTTAAGCTGTTCTTCTGTCAGGCGGCCTTCGAGATAGGCGCGGCCATACATGCCGGGCGACGTGTGGCCCTGGAAATACACCAGGTCGCCGCCGTGGTCTTCGGTCTCGGCGTGCCAGAAGTGGTTCTGCCCGCAGCCGATCATGGTGGCCAGCGAAGCAAACGAGGCGATATGCCCCCCAAGGTCGCCGCCGTCCGGCGGGTTGTGTTTGTTGGCCTTGACCACCATCGCCATGGCGTTCCAGCGCACGTACGAGCGGATACGCGACTCCAGCTCGAGATTGCCGGGATGCCCGGGCTCCAGCCCGGGCGGAATGGTGTTGACGTATGCGGTGTTCGGCGAAAATGGGATATGCGCCCCGGAACGACGCGCCGCATCGATCAGGCGCTCGAGCAGGTAATGGGCGCGCTCGGGACCTTCGCGATCGAGCACGGCGGCCAGGGCTTCGAGCCACTCCTGGGTTTCCAGGGTGTCTTCGTCATTGGCGGCAGATAGCGCGCGAGCCTGGGCGTTAGAGGACATCGTGTGTCTCCTGTGAATTCGAGCACGCCCTTCCCGGATGACGGGCTGGGCAGACCAGTAGTCCGGCACGTGCCGGGGTTATCCATTGCCATGCCGATCGACTCAATAGGGTACGGCAAGGGACGCTAAAGGCGAAGAGTAACCCGTCCCACAGAAAATTTCATGTTGCGGTACGGCATTTCGTAATGTGGAATGTTGACAAGGAGCTGAATATATACGGGCCCCACACCCGGGCCCGATAGCCTCAATCGCGCAAGCGATTGCAACAGGCTCTAAAATGCCCGCACTAAACGGCCCGAACGTTATGTCCAGCCCGCCCAAATCCAACATACCGAATTCGTTCCACGACCACGCCCGCCAGCGCAGGCGCGGCGTGTATTGGATTACGCCGGCGGTGGTGCTGATTCTGTATTTATGCGTGATGGGCGCCTTCTTCTGGCTGCAGCGCCTGCATGACGACAGCGTCATGTTTGTCACCATCGACCAGGAAGTCCGCCAGCAGCGTCTGCTGTGGGTGGTGATCGCCCTGTCGTGCGTGATCATCATCAGCCTGTTGATGCTGTGGCGCTATACGCGCTTCCGGTCCGAGGCAGAAGCCGCGCTGATCGCCGAAACGGGTTTTCGCCGCGCGATGGAAAACTCCATGTCCACCGGCATGCGCGTGCTGGACATGGAAGGCCGCATTGCCTATGTGAATCCCGCTTTCTGCCGGATGATAGGCTGGAACGAAGCCGACCTTATCGGCCGCAGCCCGCCTTTCCCGTATTGGGTGCCCGGCCGCTACGAGCAGCACCAGCATACGCTGGACGTGCTGACCTCGGGCAAGACGCCCAGCAGCGGCCTGGAAGTCGAGGCGCAGCGCCGCGACGGTTCGCGCTTTACCGCGCGCATGTATGTATCGCCCCTGCTCGATCCCAACGGCACGCAGATCGGCTGGATGACCTCGATGACGGACATCACCGAGCCCAAGCGCATCCGCGAAGCCCTTACGGCGGCGCACGAGCGTTTCATGACCGTGCTGGAAGGCCTGGACGACGCCATTTCGGTTACCGCCGACACGCACGACGGGCTCGAGCTGCTGTTTGCCAACCGCACTTACCGCCGCGTGTTCGGCGCCCAGACTGGCGGCCACGATGAACTGCTGGCCGGACGCCGCGGCCGCTTTACCGACGAATCGGTGGAAGTGTTCGCGCCATCGGTGCAGCGCTGGTTCGAAGTGCACCATCGCATGCTGGCCTGGACCGATGGCCGCCGGGTGCGCATGCAGGTGGCGCGCGATATCACCGAGCGCCGCCAGCACGAAGAGGCTTCGCGGCTGCAACAAGAAAAAATCCAGCTGACCAGCCGGCTGACCACCATGGGCGAAATGGCATCGTCGCTGGCTCATGAACTGAACCAGCCGCTGACGGCCATCGCCAACTACAGCATGGGAGCGGTGGCGCTGGTCAAGGCCGGGCACACCAGCCCGACCATGCTGCTGCCTGCCCTGGAAAAAGCGGCCGCGCAGGCCGAGCGGGCCGGCAAGATCATCAGCCGCATCCGCGAGTTCGTCAAGCGCAGCGAGCCGCGCCGCCAGCGCGCGCCCATCGGCCGCATCGTCGACAACGCCATCGGCTTTGCCGAAATCGACGCCCGCAAGCGCCGCATCCGCATCGAACCGTTCGTGCCTTCGAACGTGCCCGATGTGCTGGCCGACCCCATTCTTATCGAGCAGGTCCTGCTCAATCTGTTGAAAAATGGCCTTGAGGCCATGGAAAACAGCGATTCCGACGTGCTCAAGGTCGCCGTGATCCAGCATGAACAGCAGATCGAGGTGGCCGTCGTCGACCGAGGCCATGGCCTGGCCGAACCGGAACGCCTGTTCGAACCTTTTTTCAGCACCAAGTCGCAAGGCCTGGGCATGGGGCTGAACATCTGCCGTACGATTATCGAGTCGCATCACGGCCGCCTGTGGGCCGACCCCAACCCCAGCGGCGGTACTATTTTCCGCTTTACCCTGCCCTGCGCCACGCCCGACAAGGCGGCGCAGAGTGATCAGCCCGAGGAGTTGCACGCATGAACACCCCCCCCCAGTCGAGCACGGTATTCATTGTCGACGACGACGAAGCGGTACGCGATTCGCTGCGCTGGCTGCTCGAGGCCAACGGCTACCGCGTACGCTCGTTCGCCAGCGGCGAGACCTTTCTTGAAGAGTATGACCCGGCACAGGTGGGCGTGCTGATCGCCGACGTGCGCATGCCCGGCATGAGCGGCCTGGAGCTGCAGGAACAGATTCTTGCGCGCAACGCGCCGCTGCCCATCGTGTTCATCACGGGGCACGGCGACGTCCCCATGGCCGTTTCGACCATGAAGAAAGGCGCCGTGGACTTCCTGGAAAAGCCCTTCAACGAATCCGACCTGCGCGAAATCGTGGCGCGCATGCTGGAACAGGCCACGCAGCGTGTCAGCCAGTTCCAGGCCCAGAAAGACCACGAGGCCATGCTGGCGCGCCTGACCGCGCGCGAACAACAGGTACTGGAACGCATCGTCGCCGGACGCCTGAACAAGCAGATTGCCGATGACCTGGGCATCAGCATCAAGACGGTAGAGGCGCATCGCGCCAACATCATGGAAAAACTGGAAGTCACCACGGTGGCCGACCTGATGAAGGTCGCGCTGGCCAAACCCGAGGCACATGCATGACCCGGCAGGATCTCTCTCCCACGGCGCACACGGGCGCCCGCATCATCGACGGCGCGGCTCTGGCGCAGCGTATCCGCGAAGACGTCGCCCGGCGCGTGCAGGCCTTGGCGGCCCGGGGCGCGCGGCCCGGCCTGGCCGTGGTGCTGGTGGGCGACGACCCTGCCTCGCAGGTGTATGTGCGCAATAAAGTGGCCGCCTGCGAAAAAGCGGGCCTGTACTCGATCAAAGAGCAATATCCGGCCAGCATGTCAGAGGCCGAACTGCTCGAGCGCATCGATGCCCTGAATCGCGACCCGGCCATCCACGGCATTCTCGTGCAATTGCCGTTGCCGGCCCACATGAGCAGCCACAAGGTCATTGAAGCGATTGCCGCCGAAAAGGACGTGGACGGCTTCCACGTCAGCAATGCGGGCTTGCTGATGACGGGGCAGCCGCTGTTCCGGCCGTGCACGCCGTACGGCGTGATGAAGATGCTTGAAGCCGAAGGCGTGCCGCTGCGCGGCGCCGAGGCAGTCATCGTGGGCGCAAGCAATATCGTGGGCAAGCCCATGGCCATGCTGCTGCTGCAGGCCGGCGCCACGATCACTATCTGTAACTCCAAGACGCGCGACCTGGCCGCTCAGACGCGCCGGGCCGATGTGCTGGTGGTAGCCACCGGCAAGCCCGGCATGATCACCGGCGACATGATCAAGCCGGGCGCGGTCGTCATCGACGTCGGCATCAATCGCGGCGCCGACGGCAAATTGTGCGGCGACGTGGATTTCGCCTCGGCACGCGAGGTGGCGGGCGCCATCACTCCCGTGCCCGGCGGCGTGGGCCCCATGACCATCGCGATGTTGCTGGTCAATACCGTCGAAGCCGCCGAAAGGGCCGCGGGCTGAATCTTTGCGGCTTCGCCGGCGCCTGCCGCGCTTCGTGCGGCTAATGCCGGTGTATGACGCTTTGTGCGGCTATGCCGGTGTGTGACGTTTTGTGCGGCTATGCCGGTGTCTGACACCCTTTGGGAGTCAGACACCACTCCGCCCCGCCCCCGACCCAACCCACCCGGTGTCTGACTCCCGCAGGATGTCAGACACCCCACGACGTCACCGACACCGGTGTCTGACTCCCCAAGGGTGTCAGACACCCCACGGCGTCACCGATACCGGTGTCTGACTCCCCAAGGGTGTCAGACACCTCACGACTTCACCCATACCGGTGTCTGACTCCCGCAGGGTGTCAGACACCCCACCGACGCCCGCCAGGTCGCAGCGTTTCCGGGCCACGACGGCGCTTGATTTCCCGCGCCCTGCCCTCACCTGTTGTAATACTTCTTTTATTTCCCGCTACCGCTCGTCCATGACCCAGAATCCCTTGCTTGCCCCCATGTCCGGCCTGATCGACTATGCGGCGGTTACGCCAGCGCACATCGTCCCGGCGATCCAGGAACTGCTCGATGTCGCGCGGCGGGCGGTCGAGGCGGCCGCGGATCCGGCGCTGCCGGCCGAATGGGAAACCGTGGCGCAGCCGCTGGATACGGCCACCGAACGCCTGTGGCGCGCCTGGTCGGTCGCAGGCCACCTGAACGCCGTCGTCAACACCCCCGAACTGCGCGAAGCCTACAACGCCGCGCTGCCGCTGGTGACCGAGTTCTCGACCTGGGTGGGCCTGCACGAGGGCCTGTACAAGCAATACCAGCGCCTGCGCGCCTCGGCAGGCTTTGACAACTGGGACCCGGTGCGCCGCCGCATCGTCGACCTGGCGTTGCGCGATTTCCGCCTGAGCGGAGTCGAGCTGCAAGGCCAGGCGCGCGAACGCTATGCCGCCATTTCCGAGCGTGAAGCCCAGGTCACCCAGAAATTCTCGGAAAACGTCCTGGACGCGCGAGATGCGTGGTCGATGTTCATCGACGACGAAAGCCGGCTTGACGGCCTGCCCGCCGACGCGCGCCAGGCGGCGCGCCAGGCCGCGCAAGACGATGGCAAACCCGGCTGGAAGCTCACCTTGAAAATGCCGTGCTATCTGCCGGTGATGCAGTACGCCCGCGACCGGGCGCTGCGCGAAGAAATGTACCGCGCCTATGGCACCGTTGCCTCCGAACAGGGTGACGCGCAGTTCGACAACTCACCGCTGATCGAAGAGCTGCTTGCGCTGCGTGCGGAGGAATCCCGCCTGCTGGGTTACCAGACCTTCGCCGAACTGCGCCTGCAGACACGCATGGCGCGCGACGCCGACGAGGTCGTGCGCTTTCTGCGAGACCTGGCCGCCCGCGCGCGGCCCCACGCCGAACGCGACCTGGCCGAACTGCAGGCGTACGCGTCTGCCGAACTGGGCCTGGACACGCTGCAGCCCTGGGATATTGCGTATGCATCCGAACGGCTGCGCGAATCGCGCTACGCGTATTCCGAGGACGAGATCAAGCAGTACTTTACCGAGCCCCGCGTGCTGCAGGGCCTGTTCCAGGTGGCCGAGACTTTATTCAATGTGCGCCTGCGTGAAACCGAGGTGTCGCGTTGGCACGAAGACGTGCGCGGCGTGCGCGTCGAAACGCCGGACGGCGAACTCGTGGGCCATCTGTATCTGGACCTGTATGCCCGGTCGGGCAAGCAGAGCGGCGCCTGGGTAGACAGCGAGCGCAACCGCCGGCGCCTGGGCCAGGAGCTGCAGACGCCCGTCGTATACCTGACGTGCAATTTCGCGCGGCCGGGCGACGGCAAGCCGGCGTTGCTGACGCACGACGATGTCATCACCCTGTTCCATGAAGCTGGCCATGCGCTGCATGCGCTGCTGTCCGAAGTCGACGAACCGGCCGCGGCGGCGTTTGCCAGCGTCGAATGGGACGCCATTGAGCTGCCTTCGCAGTTCATGGAAAACTTCTGCTGGGAATGGCCCGTAGTGCAGCGCCTGTCGGCGCACGTCGAACACGGCGAGCCCCTGCCTCGCGCATTGTTCGACAAGCTGCTGGCGGCGCGCAATTTCCAGAGCGGCATGCAGACGGTGCGGCAGATCGAGTTCGCGCTCTTCGACATGCTGCTGCACGATCGGGCTCAGGGCGCGTCAATTACCGAAACGCTCGACCTGCTGCAACATGTGCGAAGCGAGGTCGCGGTATTGTTCCCGCCCCAGTGGCATCGCCTGCCGCACAGTTTTTCGCATTTGTTCGCAGGCGGCTACGGCGCGGGCTACTACAGCTACAAATGGGCCGAAGTATTGTCTGCCGATGCCTATGAAGCATTCGAAGAAGCGGCCCAGGCCGGCGCGGACGGCACGCTCGACCCCGACACCGGAGCCCGGTTCCGCAAAGAAATCCTGGCGGTGGGCGGCGCGCGGCCCGCGGCGGAATCGTTCAAGGCTTTTCGCGGCCGCGAACCGCGCATCGACGCGTTGCTGCGCCACAGCGGCATGGCCGCCGCCTGATACTGGGCGTCGGCATTGTGCGGCCTGGGCCGGGCACCCGCGCCCGGGCCAGACCACCCGACGCGCTAGAATCAACTTATTGTCGTCCTGAACTTGCGGCGCACATAGCGCCAGACCCCGATATGTTTGCTCTGTTTTCCGGCCGCGCCGTGCGAGCCTTGCTGTTGGCTGCCTGCACTCTGCTGGCCGCCTGCGGTGAAAAGACCGCCAACTGGACTCTCTACGACATCAAGGGGCATCTGCCGGACCTGCGCTTCGAGCTCAACGGCGCCCATGGCAAGACCGTCTCCTCGGATGAGCTCAAAGGCGAAACGGTGCTGCTCTTTTTCGGCTATGCAAGCTGCCCGGACGTCTGCCCCACCACCATGGCGCAACTGACGGCGGTGCTGCAGCAATTGGGCGAACAGGCCAAGAACGTGCGCATTGTGTTCGTCAGCGTAGACCCGCATCGCGACACGCCGGACGTATTGCAGGCATACGTCGACGCGTTCAACAACCAGGCCATCGGCGTAACGGGCAGCGAAAAACAAATCGCCGATCTGGCGCGCCGCTATCGCGTGGCCTACCAGATCGAAAAGCCCCGCCCCGGGGACTCGGCCGAGATCTACGATGTGACCCACAGCCGCGGCGTGTATATCTTCGACAATGCGGGGAAAGCCAGGTTGCTGGCTTCCGATACGGACAGTATCGATGCAATGGTCAAGGATCTGCGCCAACTGATAGCGCTTACCAGTTGATCGCACGGGCGCGCAACGTCGCAAGCGGCGGCCGAGGTGTTGCGGATATGCCCCAAATACGTGTTGTTACAGTGCCGGAGCCCCCCCGATGGGTATCATGGCCAGGTTGACCCCTACACTTGGAAGAGGAGCACGCGTATGAGCATCATCATTATGATCATCGTCGGCTTTGTCGTGGGGCTGATCGCCCGCGCCATCATGCCCGGCGACCAGAACATGGGCATCATCATGACTACCATCCTGGGCATCATCGGCGCGGTTGTGGCCGGGTTCCTCGGCCAATCGCTGGGGTGGTACGCTCCGGGTGAGCCGGCGGGCTGGATCGGCTCCGTGGTCGGCGCCATCATAGTGTTGTTTGTCGTAGGGATGATCGCCAAGAAACGCGCGTAAGCGTCCTGCATGACCAAAGGGCGGCCCCAGGGCCGCCCTTTTTGCGCCTCGCCGGCCGCGCCTCGCCGGCCGCACCTCGCCGGCCGCACCTTAGCCGGCCGTGACGGTGTGCTCCGTCCAGCCGCCGCCCAGCGCCCGGTACAGGCTAACCAGATTGGTCAGCCTGGCCAGCCGCATTTCCACCAGCGCCTGTTGCGACGAATACAGCGAGCGCTGCGCATCCAGCACGCTCAGGTAGTTGTCGACCCCCAGGTCGAAGCGTTGCTGAGCCAGCGTGTAGGCGCGCTGGCTGGCGTCCACCAGTTGCCGTTGCGCGGCGATCTGCGTCTGCAGAGTGCCACGGCCGGCCAGCGCGTCCGACACTTCGCGAAACGCCGTCTGGATGGATTTTTCGTATTGGGCAACCCGGATATCCTTGCGTACGGTGGCGGCGTCCAGGCTGGCACGCAACGCGCCCCCGGCAAAAATCGGCACCGTAATGCTGGGCATGAAGCTCCAGGCGCCCGACCCCGCATCGAATAGCCCGTCCAGGCTGGAACTTGCGCTGCCGGCGCTTCCGGTCAGGCTGATGCGGGGAAAGAACGCCGCCCGCGCGGCGCCGATATTGGCATTGGCTGCCTGCAACTGATGCTCGGCCGCGCGTATGTCGGGCCGGCGGGCCAACAGATCCGAAGGCAAGCCCACCGGCAACGTGTGCGGCATCACATCGTCGGACAGGGTCGTGGCTCGCGCGAGCCGGGCTGCGACGTCGTCGGCCAGGGGCTGGCCCACCAGCAGCGTCAGCGCATTGCGATCCTGCGCCACCCGTCGCGTGTACTCCGACAGATTGCGCTCGGCAGTGCGCAGGGCGATTTCGGCCTGGCTGAGGTCCAGTTCGGTGGCCACGCCCACTTCGTAGCTCTGGCGGGTAAGGCTGTACGAATCCTGCTGCGCCGCCAGTGTGGAACGCGTCAGCTCGAGCAGTTCCTGGTCGGCGCGCAGCGTCAGGTACGCGCTGGCGGTCTCGGCGATCAGCGACAGCTGGGTTGCCGTGCGGGTCTCGTCCTGCGCCAGGTACAGTTGCAGCGCCTGGTCGCTCAGGCTGCGGATGCGGCCGAACAAGTCCAGTTCCCAGGCCGGGATCGAGCCGCCCACCTGGTATGTGCGGCTGATGCCCGATTGGCCGCTCTGCGTCAGGTCGCCAGGCAGACGCTGCACAGTGCCCTGCCCCCCGATGCCGACACCGGGCAGCAGGCTGGCCCGCTCGATGCGGTATTGCGCACGCGCCTCCTGGACGTTCAGCGCCGCCACGCGCAGGTCGCGGTTGGCTTGCAGGGCCGTTGAAATCAGGCGCTGCAACAGCGGATCGGCGAAGAAGTCGCGCCATCCCATATCGGCAGCCGCCACACCGGAACGAGCGCCCTGCCCGTTTTCGCCATAGGCCGGGCCGGATGGATACGCACGGTCTACAGGCGCGGCCGGGCGCTCGTACTCGGGCGCGAGCGTACATCCGGCCAGCGCCAACGCCAACGCCAGGCCAAGACTACGAAGCACGGGTCGGTTCATGCCTGGTTTCATTGTGTGGCACCTCCAGACTGTGGCGCGGGATCGAGCGGCGGTGCGCCGTGACCCGGCGCCGGAACGCCGCCCTCGTCGTCATCGTCGTGGCGTTCGCTGCGGCGCCTGACCTTGAACAGGCGCAGCATCACCACAAAAAACGCGGGCACGAAGAAGATGGCCAGGAAGGTGCCGGCCAGCATGCCGCCGATCACGCCGGTGCCGATGGCGTGCTGGCTGCCCGACCCCGCGCCGGAGGAAATCGCCAGCGGCACGACGCCCAGGATGAAAGCCAATGAGGTCATCAGGATGGGGCGCAACCTCTGCCGCGCGGCGTGCACCGCAGACTCCACCAGGCCGGCGCCCGCCTCATAGTGCAACTTGGCGAACTCCACGATCAGAATCGCGTTCTTGGCGCTCAGGCCCACTGTGGTCAGCAGCCCCACCTGGAAATACACATCGTTGGACAGGCCGCGCAGCAATGTGGCCGCCAGCACGCCGATCACGCCCAGCGGCACCACCAGCATGACCGCGGTGGGTATGGCCCAGCTTTCGTACAGCGCCGCCAGGCACAGGAACACCACCAGGATCGATATCGCATACAAGGCCGGCGCCTGCGCCCCCGACAGGCGCTCTTCGTACGAAAGCCCAGTCCATTCGAAGCCCACGCCAGTCGGCATGGTGGCGGCAATGCGCTCCATCTCGGCCATGGCCTCGCCGGAGCTGTAGCCGGGCGCGGCCTGCCCCTGGATATTGAACGACGGCACACCGTTGTAGCGGTCCAGGCGCTGCGGTCCGTAGGTCCAGTGCGCCGAGGCGAACGCCGAAAACGGCACCATGTCGCCCGCATGGTTGCGCACATACCATTTGTCGAGATCCTGCGGCAGCATGCGGGATGCGGGCTCGCCCTGCACATACACCTTCTTCACGCGCCCGCGGTCGAGGAAGTCGTTCGCATACGAACCGCCCCAGGCAATCGACAGCGTACTGTTGATGTCGGCGATGGACACGCCAAGGGCGCGGGCTTTCTCGCGGTCAATGTCCAGCTGATACTGCGGCGCGTCCTGCATGCCGTTCAGGCGCACGCCGGCCAGCTTGGGACTTTTCGCCGCTTCGGCAAGGAACTGGTCGCGAGCCTGAACCAGCCGATCATGGCCTAGGCCGGCCTGGTCCATGAGCTGGAAGTCGAAGCCCAACGCATTGCCCAATTCCATCACCGCCGGCGGTGCGAACCCCATGACGCGTGCGTCATGCAGATTGGCGGCGAAATAGGCGTTGGCGCGCTCGGCCACCGCATCGACCTTGAGCGCCGCGTCGCCACGCTCTGACCAATCGCGCAACTTGATGAACAGAATGGCCGAGTTCTGCCCTCGCCCGCCGAAACTGAAACCGTGCACGGCGAACACCGACGCGACCGCGTCTTTCTCGTCTTCGAGCAGATAACGCGTGGCCTGCGTGACCGTCTGCGCGGTGCGCTCGGCGGTGGCGCCGGCAGGCGCCTGTACCTGCGCAAACAGAATGCCCTGGTCTTCATTGGGCAGGAATGACGTGGGGATGCGCGTGTACATCCACCCCATGACCAGCAGCAGCCCCAGGTAAATCAGCATCAACCGCTTGGTGCGGCCCAGGCCGCGCGCCACCGAATTGGCATAGCCGTGCGTGGATCGGTCGAAGAAGCGGTTGAACCACCCGAAAAACCCCGTCCTGGCGCCGTGCTGGCCTTGGGGAATGCGCTTGAGCAGCGTCGCGCACAGCGCCGGGGTGAATACGATGGCCACCACCACCGACAACACCATGGACGAAACGATGGTGATGGAAAATTGCCGGTAGATTACGCCGGTCGAGCCGCCGAAAAATGCCATGGGCACGAAAACGGCCGACAGCACCAACGCAATGCCGACCAGCGCGCCGGTGATCTGCTCCATCGATTTGCGCGTGGCCTGGCGCGGCGACAGCCCTTCTTCGGCCATGACGCGCTCGACGTTCTCGACAACCACGATCGCGTCGTCGACCAGCAGGCCGATCGCCAGCACCATGCCGAACATGGTCAGCGTGTTGATCGAATAGCCGAAGGCCGCCAGCACCGCGAACGCGCCCAACAGCACCACCGGCACCGCCAGGGTGGGAATGAGCGTGGCCCGGATGTTCTGCAGGAACAGGTACATCACCAGGAAAACCAGGATGATGGCCTCGATCAGTGTATGAACCACGCTTTCGATCGACAGCGACACGAACGGCGAGGTGTCGTATGGGTAGACGACGTCCATGCCGGGCGGGAAGAACGGCTTCAGCCGGTCGATCGTTGCGCGCACGGCATCGACCGTATCCAGAGCATTGGCGCCGGGGGCCAGCTTGATCGCCAGCCCCGAGGCCGGCTTGCCGTTGTAGAAGCTGTCGATGGAATAGCTTTGCGCGCCCAGTGCGATGCTCGCCACGTCGTCCAGGCGCACCTGCGAGCCGTCGGGGTTCACCTTCAACAGGATGCGGCCGAACTCCTCGGGCGTCTGCAGGCGCGACGGCCCGATGATGGTGGCGTTGAGCTGCTGGCCGCGCACTGCCGGCAGGCCGCCCAGTTCTCCGGAGGAGACCTGCACGTTCTGCTCCCGCACCGCGTTCATCACGTCGATGGCCGTCAGGTTGTACGACAACAGCTTGCCGGGGTCGAGCCAGATGCGCATGGCGTACTGCGACCCGAAGAGCTGAAAATCGCCCACGCCGGGCGTACGGCTGACGGGGTCCTGTACGTTGGCCGCAACGTAGTTGGCCAGGTCTTCCTTGGTCATGGTGCCGTCGGTGGAGACAAAACCCGCCACGACCAGGAAGTTCTTGGTGGCCTTGCTGACGCGAATGCCCTGTTGCTGCACTTCGAGCGGCAACAGCGGCTGGGCCACTGCCAGCTTGTTCTGCACCTGCACCTGCGCCGTGTCGGGGTCGGTGCCCTGCGCGAAGGTCAGCGTAATCGACATGCTGCCATCGGAGTTGCTTTCCGAGGCAATGTAGTTCAGGTTGTCGATGCCGTTCATCTGTTGTTCGATGACCTGCACCACGCTGTCCTGCACGGTCTGGGCCGACGCGCCGGGGTAATTGACACGGATACTGATGGCCGGCGAAGCAATGTTGGGATACTGCGCCACGGGCAGCTGCAGGATCGCCAGTACGCCGGCCATCATCAGCACGATGGCGATCACCCAGGCGAACACCGGGCGGTCGATAAAGAACTTTGCCATGCGGTTTCCTTAGCTGGCCGTGCCGGGCGTGGCGGCGGGCGCCGCGCCCGAAGCGTCGAACTCCCGGGCCTGCACGTCGACGCCCGGCCGCACGTTCTGCACGCCCTCTACGATGACCCTGTCGCCGGCCTGCAGGCCGCTGGTCACCAGCCATTGGTCGCCTATGGCGCGATCTACCGTCAACAGGCGCAGCTCTGCCTTGTTTTCCGCATTGACCACCAGCGCCGTCGGCCGGCCGCGCTGGTCGCGCGTGATGCCGCGCTGCGGCGCCAGCACCCCCTGGGGCACCGTGCCCTCGATAATGCGCGCGCGCACGAACATGCCCGGCAGCAGCTTGTTGTCCGGATTGGGGAACACGGCGCGCAACGTGACCGACCCCGTGCCCTCGTCTACCGTGACTTCCGAGAATTGCAGAGTGCCTTCGTGGCCGTACTGCGACCCGTCAGCCAGAGTGAGGGTGGCGCGGGCGGAGTCCTTGTCCGCCTGGCGCTGCAGCAGCCCGCTTTCAAGCGCGGACTTCAGCCGCAGCAGGTCGACGCTGGATTGCGTCACGTCGACGTAGATCGGGTCGATCTGCTGCACCGAGGCCAGCGGCGCGGCCTGGTTGGCCGTAACCAGCGCTCCTTCGGTGATTGATGATCGGCCGATGATGCCGTCGATGGGCGACAGGACCTTCGTGTACACCAGGCTGATGCGCGCGGTTTCAAGCGCCGCCTTGGCCGCCTGCACATCGGCGGCGGCCTGGTCCCGCGCGGCCACGGCATCGTCATAGGCCTGGCGGCTCACGGCGCGGCTCTCGGCCAGCGGCTTATAGCGCTGCACCAGCAGGCCGGCGGTTTTCAGCTGGGCCTGGGCGCGCGCCAATGCGGCCTGCTGGCTGTTGTAGCTGGCCTGGTACAGCGCGGGGTCGATCTGGTAGAGCTGCTGGCCCGCGCGCACCTGTCCGCCTTCGGTAAACAGCCGCTTGGTCACGATGCCGCTGACCTGCGGGCGGACTTCCGCCACCCGGAAGGCCGCTGTGCGGCCCGGCAGCTCGGTGGTCAGCTGCACGGGTCGGGTCGTCAGCGTCACGACGCCCACTTGCGGTTTGCCAGCAGCTGGCGGGTCGGCATCCTTGCCGCATCCGGCCACCGCCAGCGCAGCGGCCACGGCCGCGATCAACGCGGCGCCACGCCGCATTCTCTTGTTGTTCTTCATATGATTTTCCAACTGTGCATTGCCGGCAGCGCCGATGCATGGCCGGCGCCGTCCCAATGATTGATATGCGCGGCGCGCCATGAAAAGCGTGTCGGCGGCCGCGAAAGCTGGGATTTTGCTTTATCCCAATTCAGAAACAAAGAGGCCAGGCGCGAAATCTTCATCCCATTTATGGGATAATAGGCCGTCACTGTTGTTGCGCAGGGGAGCCACCCGCCATGAAGCGGCTGCAAGGTATGGAGTTCTTTGTCGAAGTGGCCAAAACCTGCAATTTCGGGCGGGCGGCGGCCAACCTGGGGGTGCCCAAATCGACCGTCTCGCGCCAGGTGGCCGAACTGGAACGCTCGCTGGGCCTGCGGTTGCTCAGCCGCACGACCCGCCGCGTCGAACTCACCGATGCCGGCCTGCTTTACTTCGAGCGATGCCAGCGCATCGTGTCCGAGGCGCAAGTTGCCCACGAAGAATTGCAAAAGCTGGTTGAAACGCCATCGGGCCCATTGCGGGTGAATATGCCGGCCGACTTTGGCACCGACTTCCTGGCCGAAGTTTTTATGGAATTCTCTCAACGCTATCCCGAAGTGACGTTCTACCTTGATCTGGCCAGCCCGGAGCACGCCGGGCGGGTATTCCAGCGCTGCGATATCTCGATCGAAATCGGCGAATTGCCCGATTCGAGCCAGATCGCCCGGCTGCTGGGCCTGCTGCCGGCCTACCTGTATGCGTCGCCCGAATATCTGCAACGACATGGCGCGCCGCGCCACCCGGATGACCTGACCCGCCACGAGTGCCTGGAGTTCCGCGCCCATGACGGCAAAGTCACCCGGTGGCCGCTGTCGCGCGGCGACGAGCGCCTGGAAATCACCCCCGGCAAGCGGTTTTCGGCCAACAGCGTGCCCATGGTGCGCAGCCTGGCATCGCTGGGCGCCGGCATCGCGGTTCTGGCGCCGGCGCGCAGCGTGCGCCAGGATGTGGAGCAGCGCCGCCTGCAACGCGTGCTGCCCGGCTGGCAGGCCGGGCCCTTTCCGGTGTATGCGGTCACCGACACGCGGCTCTTGCCCGCCAAGACCCGGATATTCATCGAGTTCCTGGTGGAGCGGCTGCGCGACGGCGGGCTGGCGCCCCAGCATAACGCCCCGCTGCTGCAGTAGGCAGCCGCCCGAAATCGACTGAAACAGCTCGCAGGCTGCTAGAAGCGCTCGTCTTCGCGCAGATAACGCCATTGGCCCGGCGGCAGGTCACCCAGTTTCACCCGGCCGATACGCACCCGCTTGAGCCCCACGACTTTCAGGCCGACCAGTTCGCACATGCGCCTGATCTGCCGTTTTTTGCCTTCGCGCAGCACAAAGCGAAGCTGGTCGGCATTCTGCCAGTCCACCTGCGCGGGCCGCAGCGGCTTGCCATCCAGGCTCAGCCCATGATTAAGCAAGGCAAGGCCGCGTTCGTCCAGCCGTCCGGTGACGCGGACCAGATATTCCTTGTCGATATCGGAATCTTCGCCGATGAGCTGCCGTGCGACGCGGCCGTCCTGGGTCAGCACCAGCAGGCCCTGCGAATCGATGTCCAGCCGCCCGGCAACGGCCAGGCCCTGCAGGTGGGAGCGGCTGAACCGCAGCGGCGAGCGATCGCGCGCATAGCGCGACGAGGCATCGACCAGGGCGATGGCGGGCAGGTAGCCTTTTTCTGCCTGGCCGGACACGTAGCCCACGGGCTTATTGATCAGAACGGTGACCCGCGACGTCTGCTGTGCCCGGGCGGCACGCTCCAGGGTGATGTTCTGGCCGGGATACGCACGCGCGCCGAGTTCCGACACAACCACGCCATCGACCTTGACCCAGCCGCGCTCGATATAGCTGTCGGCCTCGCGGCGGGAACACATGCCCCGCTCGGCCATCAACTTTGAAATTCGTACTTTTTCCATATATTGCATTATCGCCGTGAGCGCAGCCCCGGATTATTTCACGGCACGGGCCATGCGCCATGCCGGCTCTTGGCATAATTAGCGCCATGAGAGCTTTTGCACCCCTGGCCCCCGGCTGGCTGCCGGCCGTTCCTCCTTCACTGTCTCCCGCCCACAAATACTGGCTGATGCGCCCCGGCGCGCTTACCGCCGGCTTGCGCAAGCTGGGCAAGGTGCACCTGCGCGTGCTGCGCGAGTACGCCCAGGGCGCGCCCGCGGACGAAGCCCGCGGAATGGGCATGGCGCCGGCCAGCCCTGTCTGGGTGCGCGAAATACTGATGTCGGTCGATGGCGTCGACAGCGTGGTGGCGCGCAGCCTGACGCCGCTGGCGGCCTCGCATGGCACCTGGCAGGGCATGCGACGCCTGAGCACCCGGCCTCTGGCGGATATGCTGTACCACGACCGCACCATCGAGCGCTCGCCCTTTGTGTGCCGCCGCCTGGCCTGGCCAGTGCCCTTCTATGCCACGGCGCGCGGCGTACAGGCCGATCCACGGTCGGGCGCTTTATGGGCGCGCCGCTCGGCCTTCTGGAGACTGGGTCAACCACTGCTGGTGGCCGAATGCTTTCTGCCGGCGTTCTGGACGGCAGTGGAACACCATCCGGCCTAGCGCCAGACCTGCGGCTCGACCGTTACCTCGCCCCGAGGCGCCGTGACGAACGCGGCGCCATCCTGCACGTTGACGTGCAGGTCCATGGATCGTTCTGCCAGCAATCCCAGGTCGCGCGTCTGATCCCCCGGCAGATTCACCACGCGCAGATTCCGGGCCCGCGCCACTTTGTTGCGCACGCCCTCCCACCACACCGTGCTGGCATGCCCGCCGTAGCAGTACACCACAACCTGCCCGGCGCGTCCGCATGCCTTGAGAATGCGGCGTTCGTCGGGCTGGCCTACCTCTACCCACAAATCGATCGCGCCGGTCAGGTCTTTGAGCCATATGTCGGGCTCGTCGGTGTCGCTCAGTCCCTTGGTGAATGCCAGGCCGTCGTGGGCATGCAGCGCATAGGCAAGCAACCGCACCATCATGCGTTCGTCGGTTTCGGACGGATGGCGAGCCACGGTCAGGCCATGCGTGCCGTAGTAGTGACGGTCGCCGTCAGCGACATGCAGTTCGGCTTTATAAATGGTTGCGCGCAAGGCCATGGAAAATCCGGCGGGGACGACCGCGAAAAAGGGCTAATGATACCCGTGCCGGCCGCCTCCCGCCGTCGCATGCCTCAGGTGTATACGCCCACCGGATGCCGCGCGACGTAGTGGCCTTGCGCTACCTGCACCAGCGGCGCCACGGCGGGTTCGTCGCCCACCTTGCGCACCGGGCTGGGAATCTCGTCGACCAATAGCGACCGCGCGCGGTGGCGGCGCCGGGGATCGGCGATGGGCACCGCATCCATCAGCTTGCGCGTGTACGGGTGTTGCGGGTTTTCGAAGATGCAACGGCGCGGGCCGATTTCGACGATCTGCCCCAGGTACATGACCGCGACCCGATGGCTGACCCGTTCGACCACCGCCATATCGTGCGAGATGAACAGCAGCGACACGCCCAGCTCGCGCTGCAGGTCGAGCAGCAGGTTGACGATTTGCGCCTGGATCGAGACATCCAGCGCGGACACCGATTCGTCCGCCACGATCACCTTGGGGTTCAAGGCGAGCGCGCGTGCGATGGCAATGCGCTGGCGCTGCCCGCCGGAGAACTCGTGCGGGTAGCGGTCGATCATGTCGGGCGACAAGCCGCATTTTTCCATGAGCCCGCGCACCCGGTCCTGGGCTTCGCGGCCCTTGGCCACCCCGTGAATCAGCAACGGTTCCATGATGGAATGCCCCACGGTCATGCGCGGGTCGAGCGACGCGAACGGATCCTGGAAAATGAACTGGATATGGCGGCGCAAGTGTTGCATGGCAGAGCCGCGCAGCGCGCCGATATCCTGCCCGTCGAACTCTATGCGCCCGCCCTGGCTCTTTACCAGTTGCAGCAATGACCGGCCGGTGGTGGTCTTGCCGCAGCCCGATTCGCCCACCAGCGCCAGCGTTTCGCCGGGGTACAGGTCGAAACTGACGCGTTCGACGGCATGCACCCGCTTGTGCACGCGCCCAAGAACGCCACCGGTGATATCAAAGCGGGTGATGAGGTCTTTCACGCGCAGCACCGGCCCCTGGTCGCGGCGCACCGTATCAACCGGCGCCGGCCCGCTATCCGGCGCGGCGCCTGCCTGCGCGTCTTCTACGCGCAGCAGCGGAAATGGCGCGGGATGATCGGTGCCGCGCATGGCGCCCAGCCGTGGCACGGCCGATAGCAACGCGCGCGTATAAGCGTGACGGGGTTGCGCAAAAATCTCGTCCGAACCACCCTCTTCGACTTTGTCGCCGCGGTACATGACCAGCACGCGGTCGGCCACTTCGGCCACGACGCCCATGTCGTGCGTGATGAAGATCACGCCCATATCCATTTCTTCCTGCAGCTGGCGGATCAACTGCAGGATCTGCGCCTGGATAGTGACGTCCAGCGCAGTGGTGGGCTCGTCGGCGATCAGCAGTTGCGGCTTGCACGACAGCGCCATGGCGATCATCACGCGCTGGCGCATGCCGCCCGACAGTTGGTGAGGGTAGCGGTCGAGAATGGCGCGCGCCTCGGGAATGCGCACGCGTTCCAGCATGCGCAGGGTTTCCGCACGGGCTGCCGTGGCGTCCATTGCCTGATGCAGCCGCAGCGCCTCGGCGATCTGATCCCCGGCAGTAAAGCTGGGGTTCAGCGAGGTCATGGGCTCCTGGAAGATCATGGCGACGTCGGCGCCTCGCACACGCTGCAGCGCGCTCTCGTCGGCGCGGCCCAGGTCGAGCACTTCGCCGTTGCGCCGCCGCAGCCGCATTTCGCCGCCGACAATGCGCCCGCCCCCATACTCCACCAGTCGCATCAGCGCCAGCGAGGTCACCGACTTGCCCGAGCCCGACTCGCCCACGATGGCCAGCGTTTCACCCCGGTCGACATGAAAAGACACGTCACGCACGGCTTCGACCACGCGTTCGGGGGTGTTGAAGCGTACTGTCAGGCCCTGTACCTGCACGACTTTGTTGGCATCCATGCTAGTCATCGCGTTCACTTGTCTTGCCTCGGATCGAGCGCGTCCCGCAACCCGTCACCCAACAGGTTGAAACCCAGCACGGCCAGGAAAATCGCCGACCCCGGAAAAATGGACATCCACGGCGCCTGGGTCATGAAGTTCTTGGCCGTATTCAGCATCGAGCCCCATGATGGATTGGGCGGCTGCAGGCCCAGGCCCAAAAATGACAGGCTGGCTTCGGCAATGATGGCCGTGGCGATCGTGATAGTGGCCTGCACGATCAGCGGCGGCATGATGTTGGGCAGGATGTGGCGCAGGACGATGCGCGCATCCGACGCCCCCAGGGCCCGCGAGCTCTGTACATAGTCTTCATTCTTGACGGCCAGTACCTGTCCGCGCGCCAGGCGGATGAACTTGGGCGCTGCCGAGACGCCGATGGCGATCATGGCGTTGGTCAGGCTGGGGCCCAGGAAAGCGGCAAGCGCGATGGCCAGGATCAGAAAGGGAATTGCCAGCAGCGCCTCGGTGCAGCGCGACACCACACTGTCGATCCAGCCGCCGAAATAGCCCGACACCAGGCCGAAGGGCACGCCCACCACCATGGCGATCAGCACCGACACCAGGCCCGCCATCAGCGAGGCGCGCGCCCCGTACAGCATGCGGCTGTAGATGTCGCGGCCAAGCTCGTCGGACCCCAGCCAGAACGCCGCCGACGGCGGCTTGCGGATGGACATGAAGCTGGTTTGCAGGGGGTCGTGCGTGGCCAGCCAGGGCGCGAACACAGCCAGCACCACCACCGCAAGAACGATGGCGGCGCCCAGCAACGCCACGCGATTGCGTTTGAATTTGCCCCAGGCGCGGTTGCGGCTGCGGGGCGGCATGGCGGGCGTCGCCGCCGTAACAGTATGTGCGCTCATGCGTGCCTCAAGCGGGGGTTCACCAGGATATACAGGATGTCGGCCAGCAGGTTCATGATGATAAAGCCCACCGCCACGCACAACACCACGCCCTGCACGACCGCGTAGTCGCGGGTGAAGACGGCGTCGACAATAAGCTTGCCGAAGCCTGGAATGGTGAACACCTGTTCGGTAAGCACGGCGCCCGCCAGAAGTTCACCGAACAATAAGGTGACCAGGGTGACGATGGGCATCAGCGCGTTGCGCAATGCATGGCGCAATACCACGCTGCGCGGCGACGCTCCCTTGGCCCGCGCGGTTCGCACATAATCGGCGCTGAGCGCCTCCAGCATGGCCGAGCGGGTATGCCGCATCAGATACGCCGCAATGGCCGTAGACAGTACCAGTGCCGGCATCAACATGGTTTTCATCGACATCCAGAAATCTTCAAAGGGCGAGACGTAGCCCGACGCGGGCAACAACCGCCATTTCACGGACACCAGCATGATGAGCAGGATGCCCAGCCAGAAGTTGGGAATCGACATCCCGGACAGGGCCGCCACGTTGGCACCCATTTCGGTGACGGTACCCTTGCGGACGGCGGCCAGGATGCCCATGGGTATGCCGATGATCAGGGCAAAGAACATGGCCATGGCGGCCAGCTGCAGCGTCACGGGCAGTTTCTGGGCGATCAGCTGGGTAACCGGCACATCGGTGCGCAGGGATTTGCCCAGGTCGCCCTGCAGCACCTGCATGACCCACGCGCCATACTGCACCGGCAAGGGATCATTGAGCCGGTATTTATCGCGCAGATAGTCGAGGACGGCCGGGTCGCGCTCTTCGCCCGCCATGGTGAGCACCGGGTCGCCCGGCAGGATTTTCTGCAGCATGAAAACAATCAGCGATACCAGGATCAACGTCGGTATCGCGACCAGCACGCGGCGCAAGATGATTTTGAACATAGGCAGGACCTGGAAATCCGGTAACAGGCGGCCGGCGCCAAACGCAATGGGCCGTGCTCGACGGCACGGCCCCTGGCGCGCGCGCGACCGCCCCGGCTTACTGGGCGAACGACACGCCCCTGAGGCGGATCATGCCATCGGGGTACGGCTTGAAACCCTGGACCTTCTTGGCCAGAACGAAAGGCCATGGCTGGTAATAGATATACACGGCCTGGGCGTCGGCCTGCAGGATTTCCTGGACTTTATCGTAGATGGCCTTGCGCTTGCCTTCGTCCGGAACGGTGCGGGCTTCGTTCAGCAGTTTGTCGACCTCGGGGTTGCAATAGCGGCCGTCGTTCAGCGCGCCCTTGCAGGTCACGAACTGGTAGATGTTGCCGTCCGGGTCCACCCGGCCGGACCAGCCGCGCATCAGCAGTTCGAAGTTGCCGCTTTGCGCTTCGTTGAGCAGGGCCGCGTACTCGGTGGGGCGCAGCCTGAGCTGGAAGCCGCCTTCAGCGGCCATGGCCTGCACCATCTCGGCGATGGCCGACGTCGTGGTGTTGTTGCCGAACGCCAGCTCGGCCTGCACCTGTTCCTTGCCGGCTTCTTTCAGCAGTGCGCGGGCCTTGGCGACATCGCGCGCGGGAATCGGGAACTTGTCGCTATGGTACGGGCTGGCCGGGGGAAATGGCTGGTTGGCCGGATCGAAAATGCCGCCGCCCACCACTTCGTTGATGATGTTGCGGTCCAGCGTGAGCTCGAAGGCGCGCCGCACGCGCTCGTCGGCGAACGGATTGGTCTTGGCGCGTTCGCCATTGGCCACGTTGAAGTAGAACTGCTGGTAGCCCAGCCCCGATACGCTGGCGAACTGCAGGCTGGAGTCGGCCTTGACCTGCTGGGCGTCGGACGGGTTCATGCGCTCAAGAATGTCCAGGCCGCCCGCGCGCAGGTTGGACAGGCGCACGGTGCTGTCGGGAATCGGCAGGAAAGTCACGCGCTTGAAAGCGTAGTCTTGCGCGTTGTAGTACTTGTCGAACTTCTCGAGCACGATACGGTCGTTCTGCACGCGCTCGACAAACTGGTACGGGCCCGAGCACACAGGCTTGCGGCCTACGGCGCCCACGTCGTCGGAGAAGATGGCCGGCGACAGCATCATGCCCGCACGGTCCGACAGCGAGGCCAGCAGCGTGGCGTCGGGCTGCTTGAGCGTCAGCACCAGGGTTTGCGCGTCGGGCGCGTCGATCTTGGCCACCGACGCCAGCTCGCCTTTGCGCATGCTTTCTTTCAGCGTCATGGCGCGCTCGAGGTTGGCCTTGGCCGCGGCGGCATCGAACTTCGTGCCGTCGTGGAACTGCGCGTCGGCGCGCAGCTTGAACGTCAGCACGGTGTTGTCGTCGTTCCAGGACCACGATTCGGCCAGCTGCGGCACGAACTGCAGCTTCTCGTTCACATCGACCAGCTTGTCGCACAGCGAGGTAAAAACAATGCGCCCGACATAAGTGCGGGCGCGATGAGGGTCGAGAACATCGGGGTCTTCTTGCAAGCCGATGCGGATGTGCTGGGCATAGGTGGCGGTAGACGCTGCCGCGAGCAGAGCAGCGCACACCCCCAGCTTGAAGTACCTGAGCTTCATGTGCTTTTTCCCTTGTGAATGTTATGGGCAAGAGGCCGGCGCCATGGCGCGGCGCCGGTCCAGCATGCCATGGTACTGCTTAGAAACCAACTGCCTGGCCGTCACGGCGGCTGTCGCTGGCCGCGACATATCCGAGTTCGTTATCGCTTTCGTGCATGCGCCAGATGAACTGGCCGGCGCCGAAATCCATATAAGGATCGTCCACCGACTTCATGGCGTGGCCCAGCGCGCGCAGGCCCTCGACCGTCTCGCGATTCATCGACGACTCGATGTCCAGCGAGAAATCGCGGTTGACCTTCCAGCGCGGCGCGCAGCACGCCGCCTGCGGCTGCTGGTGGTAGTCGAGCATGCGGATCACGGTCTGCAGGTGGCCCTGCGGCTGCATGTCGCCGCCCATGACGCCAAAGCTCATCACCGGCTGCCCGCCGCGGGTCAGGAAGCCCGGGATAATGGTGTGGAAGGGCCGCTTGCCCCCTTGGACCACGTTGGGCGATTTGGGGTCCATCGAGAACCCGACCCCGCGGTTCTGCAGGCTGATGCCGGTACCCGGCACGACCACGCCCGAACCGAAACCCATGTAGTTGGACTGGATGAACGAGATCATCATGCCGTTTTCGTCCGCGGCGGTCAGATAGATCGTGCCGCCGGCGTGCGGGCGCCCCGCCTCGAACTGCGTGGCGCCGTCCAGGCGGATGAGCTTGGCTCGGCTGGCAAGGTAGTCGTCCGACAGCATCTGTTGCGGCGTGACATCCATGGTGCGCGGATCGGACACGTACTTGTACAGGTCGGCAAAGGCCAGTTTCATGGCCTCGATCTGCACATGCTGCGACTGTACCGAATCGACGCCCATGCCCTGCAGGTCGAAATGTTCGCAGATGCCCAGCGCCATCAGGGCGGCAATGCCTTGCCCGTTGGGCGGGATTTCATGCAGTTCATAGCCGCGGTACGACTTCGAGATGGGCTTGACCCAGTCGGGGCGATAGCCGCGCAGGTCGTCCAGCGTCATGGCGCCGCCGCATTCTTTGCTGAACGCGGCGATTTTCTCGGCGATCTCGCCTTCGTAGAAATCGCGCCCCTTGCTGGCGGCGATGCGACGCAGGGTATAGGCCGCATCCGGGATACGGAAGTGCTCGCCCGGCTTGGGCGCACGGCCATTGGGCAGGAACGCCTGCGCATAGCCCGGCTGGTCGCGCAGCTCGTCGGCGGCGGCGGCCCACTTGTGCGCCACCACCGGCGGCACGGCGTAGCCGCGCTCGGCGATCTCGATGGCGGGTTCGAACAGGTCGGCAAACGGCAGTTTGCCCAGTTTTTCGTGCAGGGCGGCCCAGCCGGCTACCACGCCGGGCACGGTGGCGGCATCCCAGCCGCGCTTGGGCTGTTTGGCCAGGCCGTCGGGGCCCACGCCATATTTGCGCTTGAAGTACTCGACGTTCCAGGCGGCGGGCGCCACGCCCGAGGAATTCAGCCCATGCAGTTCCTTGCCGTCCCAGACGATGGCGAAACAATCGCCGCCCAGGCCGCAAGAAACGGGTTCGACCAGCACAATGGTCGCGGCTGCAGCAATTGCCGCGTCTACAGCGTTGCCGCCCTTGAGCAGCATGCGCAGGCCGGCCTGCGCCGCCAGCGGGTGGGACGTGGACACGACATTGCGCGCAAACAGCGGGATCCGGAACGAAGGATAGGGGTTGTTCCAGTCAAAAGTCTTCATGGCGGTGGGCTCAGTTAGAAATACAAGCAAAGACCAACGAACTTACTCTTGTGGTCTAATTAAATCAATTTGATTATTTGATTTAACATACAAAATACTTTTATGGGAAACATACGCTACCTGCGTAGCTTCCTGGCGGTGGCGCACCACGGCTCGTTTTCCGAGGCGGCCGAGCAGGTGGCGCTGACCCAGGCAGCCATCAGTTTCCAGATGCGCTCGCTCGAAGCCGAACTGGGGCGCGAGCTGTTCGACCGCAGCGGGCGGCTGGCCATCCTGAACGCCGCCGGGCGCGAACTGCTGCCCGACATCAAGCACCTGGTGGATATGTACGACCGCCTGAAGCTGCCGCGCGGCTCGCCGGGCGAACTGGCCGGCGCGGTGTCGATAGGCGCCGTAGTGTCGTGCATGGGGCCGCTGGCCAAGGTGGTGTCCAGCATGAAACGCCAGCACCCCGGCCTGGACGTGCGGGTGCTGTCGGGCAAGGCCAGCGAACTGGCCGGCAAGGTCGAGGCGGGCGACCTGGACGCGGCATTCGTCGTGGAAAGCCGGCGCAAAATGGCCAGCACGCACTGGACGCCTTTATATGAAGAACCCCTGGTGGTCGTGGCCTCGCCTGCCGCGGCTGGCGACGACGCGCTGGCCGTGCTGGCCGGCAACCCGTTCCTGCGGTTCGATCGCACGCAGCGCACCGGCCGGCAGATCGACCGGGTATTGCGTCGCCTGGGGGTGGTGGTCAACGACTTCCTGGAGCTCAACGCCATCGAGACTCTGGTGGAGCTGGTGCGGCAAGAGGTGGGCGTGACGCTGCTGCCCCTGCTCAATGGCGCGAATTGGCCGGCCAGCGCAGACCTGCGTGTGTTGCCGCTGCCCGACGAGGCCGGCCACCCCGCCCGCAGCCTGGGCATGCTTGAACGCCGCGATCATGCGCGCCAGGACATCACGCGCGAAATCTGCTCCCAAAGCCTGGCGATGTTCCGCCAGCGCATGCAGCCGCTGCCCGCCTGACGCCAACGCTGGCCCGGCGCTGGCCTGCCAGCGTTACAGCGCCTGCTCGCCGGTTTCGCCGGTACGGATGCGAATGGCCTGCTCGACGGGCGTGACGAAGATCTTGCCATCGCCGATCTTGCCCGTGCGGGCCGCCTTGATCACTGCCTCGATGGCCGGCTCGACCATGTCGTCGGCCAGCACCACCTCGACCCGGATCTTGGGCAGGAAATCGACCACGTACTCGGCGCCGCGATACAGTTCGGTGTGCCCTTTCTGGCGGCCGAACCCCTTGACTTCGGTGACCGTCAGGCCGCTTACGCCGACCTCGGCCAACGCTTCGCGCACTTCGTCGAGCTTGAACGGTTTGATGATGGCAGTGACTTGTTTCACGTTATGTGATCCTGGTGTAAATCGAAGGGCGGCGAGCGGTCAGGGTTTTTCGCGGAAACCGTTGGTGACAGGATAGCGCCAATCCCGCCCGAACGCGCGCGGCGTGATGCGCGGGCCCGGAGGCGCCTGGCGGCGCTTGTATTCGTTGATTCGGATAAGCCGCACCACTTGCTCGACCGCGGCCTCGGGAAAGCCCGCGGCAACGATGTCGGCGGCCGACTGGTTGCGTTCCATGTAGCGTTCCATGATGCCGTCGAGGATATCGTACGGCGGCAGGCTGTCCTGGTCGGTCTGGTCGGGGCGCAATTCGGCCGACGGCGGCCGCGTGATGATGCGGCGCGGTATGACTTCGCGGTCGCGATTGCGCCATTCGGCAAGCCGGTACACCAGGGTCTTGGGCACGTCTTTGATTACGGCGTACCCGCCCGCCATGTCGCCGTACAAGGTGCAGTAGCCGGTGGTGAGTTCGGACTTGTTGCCGGTGGTCAGCACCAGATGCCCCATTTTGTTGGACATCGCCATCAATAGCGTGCCGCGCACGCGGGCCTGGATGTTTTCTTCGGTGGCATCAACGGGCAGCCCCTGGAACTGCGGCGCCAGCATGGCATCGAAGGCGTCCACCGCGGGCCCGATGGCAATGACGTCGTGCCGCACGCCCAGGCGCTGGGCCATATCGGTGGCATCGGACTGCGAGATGTCGGCCGTATAGCGCGACGGCATCATCACGGTGCGCACGTTGGCCGCGCCCAGCGCGTCGACGGCCACCGCCAGGACCACGGCCGAATCGATGCCGCCCGACAAGCCGATGATGGCGCCCGGAAAGCCGTTCTTGCCCAGGTAGTCGCGCACGCCCAGCACCAGGGCGTTCCAGACTTGTTCTTCGAGGCAGTACGGGGCGACGTCCGCGTGGCGCGACACGGGCCGTATGGCGCCGCTGGCGTCGGCCTCGACCACATTGACCCCTTCGGCGTAATCGGGCAGGCGCGCGGCCGGCTGGCCTTGCGCATCGAGCGCGAACGACGCGCCGTCGAACACCAGTTCGTCCTGCCCGCCCACCATGTTGGCGTAGATGACAGCGCAGCCGGTGTCTTGCGCGCAGCGCTGCGCAACGGCAAGGCGTTCGTCTTGCTTGCCGACGTTGTAGGGCGACGCGTTGGGCACCAGCAGCACCTGCGCGCCCGCCTGGGCGGCAGCGCGGGGCGCGCGGTCGAACCAGATGTCTTCGCAGATGTTGACCCCGAACCGCACGCCCTTGACCTGGAACACCAGCGGCTGGTCGGCCGTCGCGAAATACCGCTGCTCGTCGAACACCGAGTAATTGGGCAGCTCGCGCTTGCAGTACACCCCCACGACGCGGCCCTCGCACAGCACCGTGGCGGCGTTGTAGAGCCGGCCTTCGCGCGCCGCCACGTGGCCCACCAGCAGGTGTAGCCCCGCCATGCCGGCGGTGTCCTGGCGCAGCTGGTCCAGCGCGGCTTGCTGGGTTTCGACAAAGTGCGGCCGCAGGAGCAGGTCTTCGGGGGGGTAGCCGGTCAGCACCAGCTCTGGCGTGACCAGCACATCGGCCTGCTGTGCGTGGGCCGCCTGCGCGGCCTTGAACACACGGGCCATGTTGCCCTTGATATCGCCCACATAGGCGTTGATTTGCGCGATTGCTACCCGGGCGGCGCTCATGGAAGAAGGTTCCAGATCGGTTGGATTCAGACAGAAAATTATCGCATGCCTGCGTCGGGGCCGGCGGCCAGCGCGCGTTCGCGCGCCAGGTCGTGGCGCAGCGCCTGGCCCAGGCCCTGCCCCACCGCACCGATGTCGGCCCCCGAGGGCTGCTGATACAGGCGCAGGCCCAGTTCCGGCAGGATCGCCAGCAGGTGGTCGAACACGTCGCCCTGGATACGTTCATATTCGACCCAGGCCGTCAGCGCGGTAAAGCAATACACCTCTATCGGTATGCCATCTGATTGCGGTTCCATCATCCGCACCATCATCGACATGTCCTGGCGTATTTCGGGATGCCGCTTCAGATAAGCCAGCGCGTAGGCGCGGAACGTGCCGATGTTGGTCAGGCGGCGGCGGTTGGCCGGCAATTGCGCCAGTTCGGCCTCGAGCGCGCTGTTGGCCTGCCGCAGGTCGGTCTGCTTGGCAGCGAGATAGTCGTGCAGCAGGCGAAAGCGCATCAGCCGCTCGGCTTCATCATCGTTCAGGAAGCGCACGCTGGTGGCGTCCACGCGCAGGGTGCGCTTGATGCGCCGCCCGCCCGATTCGAACATGTGCCGGTAGTTGCGGTAGCTTTCGGAAAACAGCTTGTACGTGGGCACCGTGGTGACGGTGTTGTCCCAGTTCTGCACCTTGACGGTATGCAACGCGATATCGCGCACAAAGCCGTCGGCGTTGGATTGCGGCATCTCGATCCAGTCGCCGATGCGCAGCATGTCGTTGGATGTGAGCTGGGTGCTGGCCACGAGCGACAGCAGCGTGTCCTTGAACACGAGCAACAGCACCGCCGACAGGGCGCCCAGCCCGGAAATCATCCACAGCGGCGAGCGATCGAGCAGGATGGACAGCACCAGCACGGTGCAGATCGCCACCAGGATCAGCTTGCTGATCTGGATATACCCCTTGATGGACCGCGTCTGCGCGCGCGTGGTGGCGGAATACGTGTCCTGCCAGGCGCTCAGCACGCCGCTGACGGCCATGAAGATACATATCCATGCGCCGGCCTGGGCCAGCCGCCCCACGGTGGCCACCGCCCGCTCGGCGTGCGGCACCAGTCCGATACCCAGCGACACCACGGCAAAGGGCACCGCGTACCAGAAATTCTGGTACGCGCGGCGCCGGCGCAAGGCCTTGTCCCAGTCTTCGCGCCCCGTAAGCACCAGCAGCCGGTGTGCGCAGGCCAGCACGATGCGCGCGCCCACCCATTGCGCAATCAGCGCAGCCAGGATCAGGGCGCCGATTCCGACCAGGGTCTGCGCCCACGGCTGGGTGGGCACGTATTCCCCCAGCCGGACCACCAACTTTTCCCAATGCATTGCCACGAGCCGGCTCCCTGTATATGGCGTCGCCCGAATTATCCAACATGTGGCCGCGACAGCAGCGGACAGGCGCCCATTGTTGCGGACACGCCGGCTGCACGCCCTCTATAATCGCGCCATCATGGCAAAAACACCCCAACCTGATCAAAACCAGTTCGCCAACAAGGCGCAAGCCTGGTCCGCCCGGTTCTCCGAGCCGGTTTCCGAACTCGTCAAGCGCTATACCGCTTCGGTGGATTTCGACAAGCGCCTGGCCCGCTACGACATCCAGGGCTCGCTGGCGCACGCGGACATGCTGGCCGCGCAGGGCATCATCCCCGCCCAGGACCTGGCCGACATCCAGCGCGGCATGGCCCAGATCCTGGACGAGATCGAGGCCGGCAGCTTCCAGTGGCTGCTGGACCTTGAAGACGTGCACCTGAATATCGAGAAACGGCTGGTGGAACTGGTGGGCGACGCCGGCAAGCGGCTGCACACCGGTCGCTCGCGCAACGACCAGGTGGCCACCGACATCCGCCTGTGGCTGCGCGCAGAGATCGACAACCTGCTCGACCTGCTGCGCCAGTTGCGCCATGCATTGGCCACCGTGGCGCTCGAGAACGCCGCCACCATCATGCCGGGCTTTACGCATTTGCAGGTTGCCCAGCCAGTAACCTTCGGCCACCACCTGTTGGCCTACGCCGAGATGTTCGGCCGCGACGCCGAGCGCCTGGCCGATTGCCGCAAGCGGGTCAACCGCCTGCCGTTGGGGGCTGCGGCGCTGGCGGGCACCACCTTCCCCATCGACCGCGAGCGGGTGGCCCGCACGCTGGGTTTCGACGGCGTGTGCCGCAACTCGCTGGACGCCGTTTCCGACCGCGATTTCGCCATTGAGTTCTGCGCCGCCGCCGCGCTGATCATGACGCATATCTCGCGCCTGTCGGAAGAGCTGGTGCTGTGGATCAGCCCGCGCGTGGGCTTCATCGACCTGGCCGACCGCTTCTGCACCGGCAGCTCGATCATGCCCCAGAAAAAGAACCCCGACGTGCCGGAACTGGCCCGCGGCAAGACCGGCCGCGTCACAGGCCACCTGATGGCGCTCCTGACCCTGATGAAAGGCCAGCCCCTGGCCTATAACAAAGACAACCAGGAAGACAAGGAAGGCCTCTTCGACACCGTGGACACGCTGCGCGACACGCTGACCATCTTTGCCGACATGGCCTCGGGAATCAAAGTCAAGCCCGACAACATGCGGGCCGCCGCCCTGCAGGGCTTCGCCACCGCGACCGACCTGGCAGACTACCTGGTCAAGCAAGGCGTGCCGTTTCGCGATGCGCACGAAGTCGTGGCGCATGCCGTGCGCGACTGCGAGCAGCGCGGCTGCGACCTGGCCGACCTGCCGCTGGCCGATCTCAAGGCTTACCATCCCGGCATCGGCGACGATGTGCATTCGGTGCTGACGCTGGAAGGCTCCGTGGCCGCGCGCAAGCACATCGGCGGCACCGCACCGGACCGCGTGCGCGAAGAAGCGGAACGCATCCTGCGCGAAACCGCCTGAAGCTCCACCTCGGTGTCTGACACCTAAAGGTGTCAGACACCTGCCGCACCCGTCCGCGCCAGCACACACCGGTGCCTGACTCCCAAAGGGCGTCAGACACCTGCCGCAGACACCTGCCGCAGACACCCGCCGCACCCATCTACGCCAGCACACACCGGTGTCTGACTCCCGAAGGGTGTCAGACACCTTCCCGCGCCTATGCAGCCCTACGACTTCCGGTCGGGCTCAGGCCCCCGTCCACTCCGTCACGAATTCGCGATAATCCGGGCGCTCGACCTGGGGCACGGCGCACGCCGGGGTGCCTATCGCCAGAAAGCCCAGGAAGCGGTATTCCAGGGAATCCAATCCCAGGGCTTCCTGCACTTCTTCCAGGTAAGTGCCCATGCCGGTGCTCCAGAACGCGCCGTAGCCCAGCATGTGCGTGGCATTCAGGATGTTCATCACCGAAGCGCCGGTGGCCAGCAACTGCTCCTGCTCGGGCACTTTGGGATTGTCGTGGTGGATCTGGTGCGCAAGGCCAATAAACAGGGGCACCTCGCTCATCCACTGCCGCACCGACTTTTCTTTTTCGGGCGTCATGCGCGGGTCGCCGCTGCGCTTGACGGCGTCCAGGGCAATATCGGCCAGGCGCGCGATGGCCTCGCCGCGGATCAGCACGAAACGCCAGGGGCGCAACCTGCCGTGGTCGGGCGCGCTCATGGCGGCTTGCAGGATCTGGTCCAGCTCTTCTTGTTTGGGCGCCGGTGCGCGCAAGAACTTCATGGACCTGCGGGAAGTCAAGGCATGCAAAGGAGTTGCTGTCATGGAAAGCACTATTCTTATCTAGTCGAGAAACATTCTCATCATACGCGGGCGGGCCCGCTCTGGCCCGTATCCCCCCGCACCGTTCAAGGTCATCGTCTCGCCCGCGTGGCCGGGGCGGTGGCGCCATTCAACCCAGATGGGTGTGGCGTTCGGGCCGCTCGTCCACCTGCATTTCGGACAGGCCATGCAGGATGCCGCAATCATCGGTATCGGGGCGCGCCGACAGGCAGCGCCGGCGCAGGTCGATCAGCTGCGCCTTCAATTGCGTCAGCTCGGCAATACGCGCGTCCACGTGGGAGATATGTTCATCGAACAGTTCGTTGATGGGTCCGCACCCCGCGCCGTGATTGTCGGCCAGCTGCAGAATGGCGCGAATCTCCTCGTGCGTCATGTCCAGCGCGCGGCAGTTGCGTATCAACCGCAACCGCTCCGCATGCGCGTCGCTGTAGGTGCGATAGTTGTTCAGGCCCCGGCCCGGCGCCGGCAACAAGCCTTCCTTTTCGTAATAGCGCACGGTTTCCACCGTCGTACCGGCCGCTTTGGCGAGTTCACCGATTTTCATGGCTTACCTCCATAAAACGCCGCGCGCCCCGCGAAAAACCGGACGCGCTTGACCCTATAGTAACTCCAGGGTGTGGAATGTGGGTTCATCCGACCAAGGCCCGACTCCACCGATGCCGTCCTCTTCTTCCGATAAGGCTGCCTGCTGCGTGCATGACCACGCGCAAGAACACCACGGCCACGATGCCTCGCACGGGCACGACCACTGCCACGCATCGCCGCCCGCGGGCCCCGCGCTCCTGCGCGCGGGGCCTGGGCAGCGACTGGCGCGGCTGCGCATCGGACAGATGGACTGCCCCACCGAAGAAACGTTGATCCGCAAAAAACTGGCGCAGCTTCCGGGCGTGGAAGACATGCACTTCAACCTGATGCAGCGGGTGCTGACCGTAGTGCATGGCGAAGGCACGCTCGATGCGGTACTGCAAGCCATCCGGTCGCTGGACATGACGCCTGAAGTCATGGCCGAAGACGCAGACGCCGCCCTTCCCCCGCCCGCCACGGCCCCCAGGCGGGCGCGCTACATGCTGGCCGCGGCCGGTGTGCTGGCCGCGCTGTCCGAGGCTGCCCATTTCGCGGCGCTGCCCTGGGCATTGCCGGCCATCCTGGCCATCGCGTCCATCCTGGCGTGCGGGCTGGGCACATACCGCAAGGGCTGGATCGCGCTGCGCAACGGCAACCTCAACATCAATGCCCTGATGAGCATCGCCGTCACGGGCGCAGTGCTGATCGGCCAGTGGCCCGAGGCGGCGATGGTGATGTTCCTGTTCAACGTGGCCGAGCTTATCGAAGCCCGCGCGCTGGACCGCGCGCGCAACGCGGTGCGCAGCCTGCTGGATCTGGCGCCCCAAGTGGCCACGGCGCGCCAGGCCGACGGCTCCTGGGCCGAAGTGCCGGTAACCGAGCTGGGGCATGGCGATTGGGTGCGGGTCAGGCCCGGCGAACGCATTGCCGCGGATGGCACTATCGCCGCAGGCAGCTCGGCCGTAGACCAGTCGGCCATTACCGGCGAAAGCCTGCCCGTGGACAAGACCGTGGGCGACGCCGTGTACGCCGGCACTGTGAATGCGCACGGATCGTTCGACTACCGAGTGACCGCCGCGGCCGGTGAAACCACCCTGGCGCGCATCATCCATGCCGTCGAGCAGGCCCAGGGCGCCCGTGCGCCCACACAGCGCTTCATCGACCGCTTCTCGCGCATCTACACGCCCATTGTGGTCGTGCTGGCATTGCTGGTGGCCGTGGCGCCGCCCCTGCTGTGGGGCCAGCCCTGGCTGGACGCGGTGTATCGCGCCCTGGCGCTGTTGATCATCGCCTGCCCCTGCGCATTGGTCATTTCTACGCCCGTCAGCATCGTCAGCGGCCTGACCGCCGCGGCGCGCCGCGGCATCTTGATCAAGGGCGGCGTGTACCTGGAAGACGGCCGCAAGCTCGACTGGCTGGCGCTGGACAAGACCGGCACGCTGACGCATGGCAAACCGGTATGCACCGAGCTACAGGTTCTTGGCGAACACGCGCAACACCCGGCCGCCCTGATGGCGGCGAGCCTGGCTTCCCGTTCGGACCACCCGGTATCCAGGGCCGTGGCGCAGGCCCATGCGGCGGCGGCCACTCCTCAACCGCTGCTCGACGTGCAGGACTTCGCTGCCTTGCCCGGGCGCGGCGTGCGCGGCCGCATCGGCCCCACCACACTGCACTTGGGCAACCTGCGGCTGATGCGCGAGCTGGGCGTGGCAACCAGTGACCTTCAGGCCCGCATGCAGGCGTACGAAGAACAGGGCCAGACCGCCATTGCCCTGACCGACGGCACGCGGGTGCTTGCCGTGGCGGCAGTGGCCGACACGCTCAAGCCCGGCAGCGCCGAGGCCGTGGCCGCTCTGCACCAGCTCGGTGTGCGCACCATGATGCTGACCGGCGACAACGCGCGCACGGCCGAGGCCATCGCTGCGCAGGCCGGCATCGACGAAGCGCATGGCGAGCTGCTGCCCGAGGACAAACTGCAAGCGGTGCAGGCAAAGCTGGGCAAGAGCGGCAAAGTCGGCATGGTGGGCGATGGCATCAACGACGCCCCCGCGCTGGCGCGCGCCGACATCGGCTTTGCCATGGGCGCCGCGGGCACCGGCGCCGCGATCGAAACCGCCGACGTAGCGCTCATGGACGACGACCTGCGCAAGATCGCGCACTTTGTACGGCTGTCGCGGGCCACGCACCGCATCCTGACCCAGAACATCGCGCTCGCGCTGGGCATCAAGGCAGTGTTCCTGGCGCTGGCCGTAACCGGCCACGCCACCCTGTGGATGGCCGTGTTTGCCGACGTGGGCGCCAGCCTGCTCGTGGTGGCCAACGGCTTGCGGCTGCTGCGCGCGCGTTGAAGGCAGGCGCCTGCGGCGCGCGGCTTGCCTCTGTCTGCCATATTTCCAAAAGCAATATTCTTAAGATTCTTCATGCTTTGTGGAAAAATAGGCGGCTTGTTACAGTGCTTTCTCAATAGCGTGGGCAGCTCACAAGGCCGCCCCCGCTCGAATGACGACACTCACTGGAGCACCCACATGAAACCGCTACGTTCCATCCTGCTGGCCGGCCTGCTGCAACTCAGCGTCGCCGTCGGCGCCCAGGCCGCGGACGATCTGGCCGCCATCAAGTCCGCCGGCGTCATCAAGATCGGCACCGAAGGCACCTACGCCCCTTTCACCTACCACGATGCTTCCGGCGCGCTGACCGGTTTCGACGTCGAGATCGGCCGCGCCATCGCCGAGCGCCTGGGCGTGAAAGCCGAATTCGTAGAGGGCAAGTGGGACGGCCTGATCGCGGGCCTGGACGTCAAGCGCTACGACGCCGTCATCAACCAGGTCGGCATTACCGAAGCGCGTAAAGCCAAGTACGATTTTTCGGATCCGTACATTGCTTCGCAAGCGGTGCTGATCGTGCGCGAAGACAACAACGACATCAAGAGCTTCAACGACCTGAAGGGCAAGCGTTCGGCCAATACGCTGACGAGCAACTTCGGCAAGCTGGCCCAGAAATACGGCGCCCAGGTGGTTGCGGTGCAGGGTTTCAATGAAAGCATCGACCTGCTGACTTCCGGACGCGTTGACGCCACCATCAACGACAATCTGTCATTCCTGGACTTCAAGAAGCACAAGCCGGGCGCCAAGGTCAAAGTAGTTGATAGCGACAAAAGCGCCGAATTCAGCGAATCGGGCGTACTGATCCGCCAGGGCAACCCGGAACTGCGGGCCGCCATCAACAAGGCGCTGGCCGACATCAAGGCCGACGGCACGTACAAGAATATATCGGTCAAGTATTTCGGCACCGACCTGTCGGCGCAGTAATCGCCGCCCGCACCAGTCCTTCGACTCGATAACAAGGAAACATCGCCACCGTGCCCGCCTGGCTGCAGTTGATGCTCGATTCATTCTGGCCCTTGCTGCAGGCGGGGCTGAAGTTCACGGTTCCGCTGACCTTGTTGTCGTTTGCCGGCGGCCTGGTGCTGGCTTTCGTGGTCGCCCTGATCCGGCTGTTCGGGCCGGCGCCGTTGGTGGCGCTGGTGCGCTTTTATGTGTGGCTGATACGGGGCACGCCGCTGCTGGTGCAGCTGTTCGTGATTTTCTACGGCCTGCCCAGTGTCGGCATCGTGCTGGACCCGCTGCCGGCGGCGCTGATCGGCTTTACGCTGAATGTGGGCGCGTATAACTCCGAGGTGATACGCGGCGCCATCGAGTCGATTTCCAAAGGCCAGTGGGAAGCCGCCTACTCGCTGAGCATGACTCGCGGGCAGGCGCTGCGGCGCACCGTGCTGCCGCAGGCGGCCCGGGTGGCGGTGCCGCCGCTGTCGAATTCGTTCATCTCGCTGGTCAAAGACACATCGCTGGCCGCCGTACTGACCGTGCCCGAGATATTCCAGGCGGCGCAGCGCATCGCCGCGGTGACGTACGAGCCGCTGATCCTGTACACCGAAGCCGCGCTGATCTACCTGGTGTTCTGCTCGGTGCTGTCGGCTGCGCAAACGCGACTCGAGCGCCGCTTCGGCCAGCACGCGGTATTTTCCGAGAGAAACCGATGATCGCGCTGACGCAGATCGACAAATTCTTCGGCAGCCACCAGGTTCTGGACAAAGTCGACGTCACCATTGCCGAAGGCACGGTGACGGCGTTGATAGGGCCTTCGGGCAGCGGCAAGAGCACGCTGCTGCGCTGCGTGAACCTGCTTGAAACGCCCGATGCGGGCACCTTGCGGCTGGGCGATGAAACGGTGCGCTTCGATGCACGCCATAAGCTGTCGCGCGACGCGGTGCAGCGCGTACGCATGCAGACGGGCATGGTGTTCCAGAACTTCCAGCTGTTTCCGCACCAGACGGTTGTCGATAACGTAATGGAAGGCCTGGTCACTGTGCAGAAGTGGCCCAGAGCACGGGCACGCGAGCGTGCGCTCGAGCTGCTGGCCAAGGTGGGCATGCAGGCCAAGGCCGACGCATGGCCGCTGAATCTGTCTGGCGGGCAGCAGCAGCGCGTGGCCATCGCACGCGCACTGGCGCCGTCGCCGCGCGTACTGCTGTGCGACGAGCCGACTTCGGCGCTCGACCCCGGCCTGGCAGCCGAGGTCGTTGATGTGCTCAAGCAGCTGGCCAGCGAAGGCATGACGATGCTGATGGCCACGCACGACCTGCGCCTGGCCGCCGCGATATCGCGCGAAGCGGTGTTCCTGCAGGACGGGCGCGTCGTCGAGTCCGGTCCGTCGGCCGACCTCTTCAGCCACCCGCGCGACCCGCGCACGGAAGCGTTCATCTCCACGCTGAAATAGGCGGCGCTGTGCGTACGCGGCATGGTGTCTGACACCCTACGGGAGTCAGACACCTTCACAACCGCCCCCGTACAGCCGAACCACGCGAACCAGGTGTCTGACTCCCGCAGGGTGTCAGACACCTTCATCACGGCAAGGCGCGAGCACGCGCCTGATTCACCGCATCAGTTAACCATCGCTCCCGAGCGGCGCACCAGGTCTGACCACTTGCCCATTTCTGCCTGCTGGAAGCTGGCGAGATTGCGGGTGGATTCGCCGCCCTGCTCCACGCCCTGGCTGGCCAGTCGCTTGAGCACGGCGGGATCGCCCAGCGCATCCTGCGCCGCCTTGCGCAGGGTCGCCAGCACCGGCTCGGGCGTGGCGGAAGGGGCATAGAGCATGAACCAGGCCACCAGGTCAAAATCGCTGCCGGTTTGCTCGGCGATGCTGGGCACGTCCGGCGCCGCGGCGCTGCGCCGCACGCTGGACACGCCCAGGGCGCGCAACTTGCCGGCCTGGATGTGCGGCATGACCGCCGCCGGATGGTAAAACATGAACTGCACCTGGCCCGACATCACATCCGACACGGCCATGCCGCCTTCTTTGTAAGGCACGTGCAGCATTTCGCCGCCCAGCCGGGCCTTGAGCAGTTCACCGGCCAGATGGCCCGACGTGCCGCTGCCGGCCGATGCGAACGCGACGCCGGGCGACTTGGCCGAGGCGGCAGCCAGCTCTTTCAGCGTCTGGATTCCCGACCCCGTGCCCGTCACCAGGAAAGTGGGCGTCTGGCCCACGAAGGCCACCGGCGCAAAATCCTTCACAGGGTCGTATCCGGGGTTCTTGTACAGCGCCTGGTTGATGGCATGCGTGCCTACCGTGCCCATTACCAGCGTATAGCCATCCGGAGCGGCCCGCGCCACCTGCGCCGTGCCGATGGTGCCGCCGCCCCCGGCCTTGTTCTCGACCACCACTTGCTGGCCCAGGGGCTTGGCCAGAGCCTCGGCGATGATGCGGCTGATGGTGTCGGTGGTCGTGCCGGGGCCGAACGGCACCACCATGCGCACCGGGCGGTCCGGGTAAGCGGCCGCCTGCGCCGGCAGGCCTGCCACGCCCAGCGCCGCGGCCAGCATGGCGCCGAGCAGGCCACGGCGCAACCGCGCCTGCGGGTACTGCGGGGTAACTGTTGTCATGGTCTCTCCTCCTGTTGTTGGTATGTATAAGCGCGCCGGCTGGCGTCGCTATGGCCGCGCCTGCCCGAAACCCGGGGGTACTTCGCCTTGGTACTGCACTTGCCGCGTAGCCTGGTACGACAGGGCAAACCCGATGGGAGCTTCCTGTTCTTCGGTCAGGTGGGCGATCAGCCCGGCGGCGCGCGCCAGAATCGGCACGCCCTTCAAAGCCTGCAATGGAAAGCCCACCCCCAGCAGCACGGCCGGAATCGCTGCAGACACATTCAGCCTCAGGTCTTTGCCCACGATGCCGGGAATCACGTGTTCCACCGCCTCGGCAATGGCCACGTACTGCATGCCGGCCCCGCTTTCGCGGGCGACTTCGAACAGACGGGCCACACGCGGATCGCGCGTCTTGTGCAAGGGGTGGCCATAACCGGGAATCGCGCGCCCTGCACGGCGGTATTCGGTAACCACCGCGCGCGCGGCGGCGACCATGTCGCCGCCCTGCCCGGCGCGCGTCTCGATCGCGCGGAACAGCTGGCCGGCGGTTTCCGCCGCGCCCAGGATCACCGAGCCGCAGCCCAGAATGCCGGCTGCGACTGCCCCTTGCAGGGCATCGGGCGCAGCCGCCAGCGTCATGCGGCTGGCTTGCACGCTGGGCACCAGACCATGCTCGGCAATGGCCACCAAGGTGGCGTTCAACACCGCGCTGGCCGGCGCGTCGGCACGCCGCCCCGTCACCAGCAGGTAGAAGTAATCCCCGAACGCCATCTTGCCGATCAGGTCCTGGCACAGATCCGCGCCGCGCACCACGATCGTGTGTTCGTCGGACGTGCAGATCGATGTGCGGGGTACGGTTTCCTTGCCGATTTTCATGATGCGTCCTTGTCAGAGTGAGGCGCCCGGCTGCCGCGTCCGGCCAGCCTGCAATGTCGCCCGGATTTCATCGTTATGCTCGCCCAGTTCGGGTGGCGGCATCACCTGTGTGGGCAGCAGGCCGTCGAACGACACGGGAGAGCGCACTGTCTTCCATGGCCCGCGCTTCGGATGCACGCCCTCTATCTCGATCTGCAGGTGCCGCGCCTGCGGGTCCTGCAGCGCTTCGCGGGTGTCGTACATCGGCGCATGCGGCACGTCCAGTGCCGCCAGGCGCTGGCACCAGGCCTGGCGCGTGCGGTTCGCGAAAATTCCGCCCAGCAATTCGATAAGCGCTTCCTGGTGTGCAATACGGCCCTCGCGGGTGGCAAAACGCGGATCCTTGAAAATATCCGGCTGCTCTATCGCTTCGGCCAGCGCCCGCCAGAACTTTTCGGGCGAAGACATGTGCAGCGCGATCCATTTTCCATCGGCGCACCGCAACGTGTACGACTGCGACACGCTGGGACGGCTATAGGGACCCATCACATCGCCCTCCGAGAATAAGTGCGTGAAAGCGTCCAGGTTGAAATGGCACATGGCTTCAAGCATGGACACATCCACCCGCTTGCCCAGGCCCGTGCGGGCGCGCTCCACCAGCGCGCCCAGCACGCCGTATGCGGCATAGAAGCCGGTAAGCGCATCGGCAATGGCAGGCCCGACCACGCGCGGGTTGGCCGGATTGACCAGCAGGTTGAGAAACCCGCTGGCCGCCTGCGCCACCGTGTCGTAGGCCGGCCGTCCGGCGGCCGGGCCGCTTTGCCCGAAGCCGCTGATGGCGCAGTACACCAGACGGGGGTTCAATTCCCGCAGCCGCGCTTCACCGGCGCCCAGGCGCTCGGCCGTGCCGGGCCGGAAGTTCTGGATATACACATCGGCGCGCCGGATCAGCGCATCGAACACCCCGGCGTCGTCGGGATCGCGCGCATCCAGTTCTATGCTGCGCTTGTTGCGGTTGTAAGTCTGAAAATGCGGGCTGTACAGGCCGCCCTTGAAGGCACGGAACGGATCGCCGGTGCCGGGCTGTTCCACCTTGATCACGTCAGCGCCCAGGTCCGCCAGCAACATGCCGGCGGCGGGCCCCGTAATGAAAGTGCCCTGCTCCACGACCACGATGCCTTCCAGTACCTTGCCCATGCCCGCTCCCCCGCAGATTCGATATAGCTGCAAGACTAGCCAGCACTGACAAATGATGGAAATGATTAATTTCTTCACATATCATTGATGCCATCGATCATTTGGGGCGGGCAATGGAACTCCGGCACCTGCGGTACTTCATCGCCCTGGCGGGGTCGCTGAACTTCACGCGCGCCGCCGAACGCGTGCACGTCACGCAGTCCACCCTGTCGCACCAGATCCGCCAGCTCGAAGAAGAAATCGGCCAGCGCCTGTTCGACCGCGTCGGCAAACGGGTGGTGATCACGGCCGCCGGCGAGATCTTCCTGGACTACGCCACGCGCGCCCTGCGCGAAATCGACCAGGGCCTGGGGCAGCTCAAGCAAAGCGCCGCCTCGATCACCGGCGAATTGCGCGTCGGCACCACCCACACCTTCAACCAGAGCTTCATTCCCGAGTGCATGGCGACGCTTCTGCGGCACCATCCCACCGTGCAGCTCGTCATCGAAGAACTGGCCGCCGACACCATTGCCGCGCGGCTCGAGGCGCGCGAACTCGACCTGGGCGTGGCCTACCGGCCCGAATCCAACAGCACGCTGCGGTTCGAGCCGCTGTTCAATGAAGAACTGGTGCTGGTGGTGTCCGATGCGCATCCCCTGGCCAACCGCAAGCGCATCCGCATGATCGAACTGCATCGCGAACCCATGGTGCTGCTGCCGGCCAGTTTCTCGACGCGCAGGCTGCTCAACGAGTGCTTTGCGGCCTCGGGCGCCGAACCCAGCGTCGTGGCCGAAACCAACACCATCGCGGCCATGCTGGGCATGGTGGCCCGCGTGCCCGTTGCCGCCATCGTCGCGCCCAGCGCCATCACGCCCAATGCCGCGTTGCGAGTCATCCCCATGGAAAACCCCACGCCCATGCGCACGCCGGGCCTGCTCCTGAACCCCGCCGTGCCGCAAAACCGGGCGGGCCGCGCATTTGCCGGCCTGCTGCGCAAACAGGCCATCGGGGCCGGCGTGGCCGGCGCTACGCGGTATCATCGGGGCCACACTGAAGACGCCGGCCATACCCCCACAAACGCATGAAACTTGCCACCTGGAACATCAATTCGCTCAAAGTACGCCTGCCCCAAGTACTGGACTGGCTCGCCGCCAATCCCGTGGATGCGCTGTGCCTGCAAGAGCTGAAACTCACCGACGAGAACTTCCCGCTCGACGCTTTCACGCAGATGGGTTACCACGCCGCCTGGGCCGGCCAGAAAACCTATAACGGCGTCGCCATCCTGACGCGCGAACCGGGCTCGGCCATGGTGCGCAACATCCCGGGAATGGACGACCCGCAACAACGCCTGCTGGCCATTACCCTGCCCTCGCCGGCCGGCGACGTGCGCATCGTCTGCGTGTACTGCCCCAACGGCCAGGCGGTCGGCAGCGACAAATACGCCTACAAGCTCGACTGGTTCCAGCATTTGCATCGCTGGCTGGGCGAAGAGCTGCAGGCGTATCCGCGCCTGGCCATACTGGGCGACTACAACGTGGCGCCGGCCGACGAAGATGTGCACAACCCGGCCAAGTGGGAAGGCCAGGTACTCGTGTCCGAACCCGAACGCGCGGCGTTTCGCGCCCTGCTCGACCTGGGGCTCACCGATTCGTTCCGGATGTTCGAGCAGCCCGAAAAATCGTTCAGCTGGTGGGACTACCGCCAGTTTGCGTTCCGCCGCAACGCGGGCTTGCGCATCGACCACATCCTGTTGTCCGCCCCCCTTGCCCAGCGCTGCGTATCGTGCGTCATCGACAAGGCTCCGCGATCGAACGAGCAGCCATCGGACCATACTCCGGTGGTGGCTACCCTGGACCTGGCGGGCTGAACCGGGCACATCCGGCGCGCGGCCGGTTTGCGCCATATTCGTTTGCGGGGCTTTTGCAGAATATGCTATAGTTCCGCGCTCGATTGGGGCGGTAGCTCAGCTGGGAGAGCGTCGCGTTCGCAATGCGAAGGTCGGGAGTTCGATCCTCCTCCGCTCCACCAAAATTCCCAAGAAAAAGCCCGCTGGATTTGTCATCCAGCGGGCTTTTCTGTTTCGTGCGGTTGACATCTGGCCGAGCCACCACATGCGTATGGTTCGAGCTGTCCGCATTGTGAACACGATGCCGAATTCTGTATACGCTTCCGCATACAACTGTCTATATACTGGTTGCCCTAGCTACGACCCTGACAATCGCCAGGGTGCTTTCCGTACCGCCACCGCTTGCGCGCCATCGGAAGCCGAAGAAAGTGAATTGCCGCTCCACGCAGTGTTTGTGCAGTTGAAATTTTCTTTAGGGGAAAACCATGAAAGCTCACAACAGATTCATAAAAGGCAGTCTGGCGGCCGTCGTGTGCGCGTCCGCGCTTTCGATGCCCGCGCTTGCGCAGGTCAAGGTTGGCGTCATTAATAGTTTGTCAGGCAACTTCGCGGCTTTCGGGCAGCGGTACAACACGGGCATGCAGGTGGCCCTGGAAGAAATCAATGCCAACGGCGGCATCAACGGCCAAAAGCTCGAACTGATCGTCCAGGACGACCGCTCCGACGCACAGAGCGCCCTGGCGGCGGTGGAATCGCTGAACAAGCAAGGCGTGCCGCTGATCATAGGGTCGTATGCCTCGGGGATCACCGGCCCCATGTCCAAGCTGGCCTCACGCCAGAAGATCCCGCTGATCGTGCTGGGCAGCGCCGACGATTCGATCACCAAGCCCGGGTCGCCCTGGGTGTTCCGGGCCAAGCACAATTCCACCATCGTGGCGAATGTGTATTTCGATTACTTCGACTATTTGCGCAAGAGTAACGGCGACCTGAAGAAGATCGCCATCATGCACGACAATGGGGCGTGGCCCACTTCGGTCAGCGAAGAAGGCGCGCGCCAGGCGGAAAAGCGGGGCTATGAAATCGTGGGCAAGCAGGCCTATGACCAGGGCACGACGGACTTCCGGCCGATACTGAACAAGTTTCGCGCCGACGAGCCCGACATTCTGCTGACGAGCTCGTATGCCGATGACGGCATCGCCATTGCCCGGCAAATCAAGGAAGTGGGCCTGAATGCCCAGGTGGTGGCCATCGATACGGCCTCGTCCATGATCAGCTTCATCCAGCAGGTGGGCCCGCAATCGGAAAACATCGTGTCGGCCGTAAGCTGGAGCCCGGACGTCAAGTACGAAGGCACGCCCGAACTCTATGAGCGCCTGAAGGCCAAGGCCAAGGAAGAACCTTCTTTCTACGAGGCCGAGGGTTACCTGGCGCTGACGGTCGCGGCCGACGCCCTGCGCCGCGCCAAATCGACCGACCGCGAAAAAGTGCGCGATGCTCTTGCCGGCACCGACCTCAAGACGCCCGTCACCGACGTGACGTTCAAGGATTACGACGGCTTCAAGGGCCAGAATCCGATCAAGAGCGTCATCATCCAGATCCAGGACGGCAAGCACGTCACGGTGTACCCCGACAACCTGGCTTCGCAGAAAGCCAAACTGTCGAACTGAAGGCGGGCTATTCCGCAGCCATGGCCACCTGCCGCGTTGCGGCCGCATGTGGCCATGGCTGCCGATGCTCTATCGCATTCAACACGGCGGCCGGCGGCAGCCGGCCGGCGCAAGGGCCGCTAGATGGATTATGTTTCGTTTGTTCAGAACCTCTCTAACGGGGTGCTGATCGGGGCCGTGTACGCCCTGATAGGCGTGGGCCTGACCCTGGTGTTCGGCGTCATGCGCACGATCAACTTTGCCCACGGCGATTTTGTGGTGCTGGGCATGTATTTCGCGGTGCTGCTCAACGGCCTGTTCGGGTGGGACCCCTACCTGACGCTGGTCCCGGCCATTCCCTTGGGGTTCATCGTGGGCGCGCTGATGCAGAAACTGGTGCTGACCCGCGTGATCGACGCCAAGCCCGAAACCATGATGCTGGCCACCCTGGGCATTTCCCTGGTGATTGCCAACCTGCTGCTGCTGACGTTCGGCGGCGAGCCGAAATCGGTCAACGTTGCGTACGCCGCAAGTACGCTGGCACTGGGCAATATCCGCATTTCCATCGTGCTGTTGTTGGCTGGCCTGGCCACCGTCGCGGTTATCGCCAGCCTGTATCTGCTGCTGAACCGTACCGAGATCGGACGCGCCATCAAGGCCACCGCCGAAAACCGGCTCGGCGCGGAGCTGGTTGGCATCAATACCAAGCGCATGCAGGCCATCGTGTTCGGCCTGGGCATGGCGCTCGCCGTCACCGCGGGTGTGGCGCTGATCCCTCTGCTGTTCGCCTCGCCGGTCACCACGGGCGCGCTGTTCACCCTCAAGGCTTTCGTGGTCACCGTGCTGGGCGGGCTCGGCAACATTGGCGCCGCCATCATCGGCGGCCTGCTGCTGGGCGTGGTCGAGGTGCTGGGGGCCTCTTACCTGGATTCGGCATATCGCGACGCCTACGGGCTGGTGGCGTTCCTGGTGGTGCTGCTGGTCAAGCCCGAAGGTCTCTTTGGCAAAACGGTGAAACGGGTATGAGCAAGCAAGTATTGATTCTGGCCGCGCTGATCGTCGCGGCAGCCTGCTACCCCGCGACGGGCTCGGCCTACATCACGGTCGGGATCTCTGTGTTGCTGTTCACCGGGTGGGCAACGTCGTGGAATATTCTTGGCGGCTGGGCGGGCCAGCTCAGCCTGGGACATGCCAGCTTTGTGGGCCTGGGCGCCTATTTCGTGGCGATCGGGGCATCGCAGTTCGGCTGGGCGCCCTGGTGGTCCGTTCTGCTGGCCATGGGCGTGGCCGCAGTCATGGCGCTTGTATGGGGTGGACTGACGTTCGGGCTGCGCGGCCCCTACTTCGCGCTGTCCACTATCGCCATTGCCGAAATTCTGCGGCTGGTCGCCATCAACGAAGGCTGGCTTACCGGTGGAGCCTCGGGCGTGTTCATTGACACCTTGCCCGAACCTTTCGGCGTGGACCTGTTCGACAAGACCACGCAGTATTACCTGGCCCTGGCCTACGCCGCGATCACGCTGGCCGTGGTGGTGTTCATTTCCCGGCGCAGGTTCGGCTTCCAGCTCAAGGCCGTGCGCGACAACGAAGAGGCCGCGATGGCCGCCGGCATCAATCCCACCGCAGTCAAGCTGAAAGCCTTCGTGCTGTCGGGCATGCTGACCGCGCTGGGCGGCGGCGTCTACGGGATATTCCTGTCGTTTATCGAGCCGCACATCATATTCAACCTGTTGTTATCCGTGCAGATTGCGCTGACGGTCATCATCGGCGGACGCGGCACGATCTGGGGGCCGGCCGTGGGCGCCGCGCTGTTGGTGATATCGGGAGAAGTCTTTCGCACGGCCTTTGCGCAAGCCAATATGCTGGTCTATGGGGTGCTGATACTGGTGGTGATCCTGCTGCTGCCGCGCGGCATCATGGGCGAGTATGTGTACAAGCTGACCAGGAAGAAATATGCAAACCGTGCTCAGGGCTGACAACATCAAGGTGCAGTTCGGCGGGCTGGTGGCAGTCAACGATGTTTCGTTGGCCTTGAACCAGGGGCAGATACTGGGCCTGATCGGCCCGAATGGCGCCGGCAAATCTACGCTGTTCAACGCCATTACCGGGTTTGCCCCGGTAGCCGCGGGCACGGTCACTTTCATGGAACACGATGTGACGCGCCTGCCGCCCTACGTGCGCACGCGCCTGGGTATGGGCCGCACGTTCCAGACCGAGCGGCCCTATGAAGAAATGACCGTGCTGGAAAATGTACTGGTCGCGGCGTTCCTGAAGCACCCGCGGCGCAAAGACGCCGAAGGCGTGGCGCGGGCTGCGCTGCAACGCGTGGGGTTGGCGGATCGGGCCGACCAGCTCACCACCGACCTGAACCTGGCCCGCCTGCGTCGCCTGGAACTGGCCAAGGCGTTGGCACTGGAGCCGCGCATTCTCTTCCTGGACGAGATCATGGCGGGGTTGAACCCTCCGGCCCTGAAAGAAATGATTGCGCTGCTGCGCACCCTGACGGCCACGGGGGTTTCCATCGTGATGGTCGAGCACATCATGGAAGCCATCATTCAGCTGGCCGATCACGTCATTGTGCTGGCCAGCGGAAACAAGATTGCGGAAGGCGCGGCCACCGATGTCATCCATGACGAGAATGTCATCGAAGCTTACCTGGGCACGGACTGAAAGCACATGATCGATGAAGACATCATATTGACGGTCGAAGATATCGACCTGGGTTATGGCGCGTTACAGGTGGTCTTTGGCGTATCGCTCGTCATCAGGAAAAACGAGCTGGTTGGCCTGGTGGGCGGCAACGGCAGCGGCAAGTCGACCATCCTGCGCGCCGTGTCCGGCATGATCCGGCCCTGGAAGGGGCGGATCATGTTCAAGGGCGAAGACATCGCCGGCCTGGCGCCGCACCAGATGGCCGAGCGCGGCCTGGCGCACGTGCCCATGGGCCGGCAGTTGTTTCCCAACCTCAGCGTCAAAGACAACATCCTGCTGGGGGCATACCTGCCGCGCCTGCGCGCCAACAGAAAGGCCAGCCTGGACCGCGTGTTCTCGCTGTTTCCGGACGTCGAAAAATTCGCCAGTTCGCCGGCCGGGTCGCTATCGGGCGGCCAGCAGCAAATGGTGGCCATCGGCCGCGCGCTGATGCTGGAGCCCCGCCTGCTGATCATGGATGAACCCAGCCTGGGCCTGTCGCCGCTGTATGTGAAACAAGTCATGCAGACCATTAGACGCGTCGCGGACCTGGGGTTTCCGGTATTGCTGGTCGAACAGAATATCAAGCAGGTGCTGCAATGCAGCGACCGCGCCTATGTGCTGGAGAACGGGCGCCTGGTGCTGGACGGCCCGTCGAAGATGCTGGAAGGCCACCCCATGATCAGAAAGGCCTATCTGGGCCTCTAGGCCCTGCGGCCGGCAAGTATGGAAGGTTATTTTCGGAGAATGACATCATGAGCGATTTACCGGTGGATCCTTTCGCGGCGGGGGGCCTGGAGGCGTTTGCGGCGGAATTCCGTGCGGGGCGGGTGACTTCGGAAGCGGTTACGCGGGCGTATCTCGAACGCATCGAAAAACTGGATGCCCGGCTGGGCGCGTTCGAATCGGTGGCCGCCGACAGCGCCATCGCCACCGCGCGAGCCATGGACGCCTTGATCAAGACGGGCGCCGACCTGGGGCCGCTGATGGGCGTGCCCATCGCCATCAAGGATGTGTTCGTGATTTCCGGCATGCCCGCGCCGCGCGTGGGCTCCAACATGGAGCTGCCCGATATCCTGGGCGCTTCGGAAGCGATATTCATCCAGGCGCTGCGCCGCGCCGGCTGCGTGTTCCTGGGGCAGACCAAGGCAGTCGAACTATGCCTGGGCATCACCGGCCATTCCAGCCCGCGCGGCACGCCCTGGAACCCTGCGGACATGCAGCAACAGCGCGCCCCGGGCGGATCGAGCTCGGGCTCGGGCGTGGCGATGGGCGCCGGCCTGTGTGCGTTGGCCATCGGCACGGATTCGGGCGGTTCGGTGCGCGTGCCGGCCGCCTTCAACGGTATGTTCGGCATCAAGACTACGGTGGGCCTGTGGCCCACGGACGGCGCATTTCCGCTGGACCCGCGTGTCGATTCCATCGGATTGATCACGCGCACAGCCAAAGACGCCCTGCTGGCCTTCGACACGATTTCGTCAATACTGTTCGGATACCAATACGACACCCGGCCTTCCATGCCCCGCCTGGATCGGCTTTGCCTGGGCGTGCCCACCAACCATTTCGGCGACAACCTTGATGTGCAGATAGGCGACGCATTCCATCGCGCCAATGAGCGTCTGCGCAAAAACGGCTGCCTGCTGCAAGACATCGTGGTTCCCGAGGCGCCCGAACGCGCCGGCTACTTTCCGGTATCCATGCCGGCGTCATTGTTGTCCATACTGGGCAAAGACCGCTACCTGGCGCAGAAAGACCTGATGGATCCGGTGATCGCCCGGCGCGTCGAATCCGGGCTGGAAGCCAAGGCGTACGAGTTCCTGGCGCTGGAAGACAAGCGCACCAAGAGCCGCGCGTCAGCCGCGCGGCGATTCGCAGGCTACGACGCCTGGGTCAGCCCCACCACCGCCGATTTTCCGCCACTCTTGTCCGACCTGGCCGACCCCGACAAAGGCCTGCGCCTGGCCTTGGGCATGACGCAGAACACCCAGCCCGCCAACTACCTTGGCCTGTGCGCGGCGTCGCTACCCCTGCCGGTGGACGGATTGCCCATCGGCTATCAGTTGATGGGCGCGCCGAACAATGACCGGCGACTGCTGGAAATCGCCGTTGAAGTAGAAAAAGCCCTTGCGGCGCCGCTGTAATAGAACTGTCGGTACGCACGCACTGCCGCTTGCGTGGCCGGCTTGCCCGGCGTAGCCGCCGGCAACCGCGGCGGCCATTGCTGACCGGCGGCGGACGCAGTACGCTCTTTGCCTGCGCTGCCCGCGCCACAGGCGCGGGTAGCGATGCCGCAATTCATTTCCGCCCACCCTAGGAGCAATCGATGAAGAAAATCAACAAGACACTGCGCACGCTCGGCCTTGCCGTATGCGCCTCGGCCCTGCTGGCGGCCTGCAGCACGCCGGCGCCCGAGCAATCGGGCTTCTTGTCGGATTACTCCCAGCTGCGCAAGGCTCCGGCTCCCGGTGGTGGCACCCGCCTGGCTTACCTGAACCCCAACTTCACGGCAGACCGCTACCAGGCGGTGTGGCTGGACCGGGTGGTGTTCTACCCGCAGCCGCAGCCCACGCAGGACGTATCCGCCCAGACGCTGGAACAGATCCGCGCGAACGTGGAGCAAGCGTTGCGCCAGAAAATCGGCGAGCAGGTGCGGCTGGCCGACCATGCCGGGGCGGGCGTGGCGCGCGTCAGCGTCGCGATCACCGCCGTAGGCGCCGAGACCGAATCGCTCAAGGCCTATCAGTACATTCCCGTCGCACTGGTGCTTACGGGCGCCAAGGCCGCGCTTGAAGGCGGCCGCCCGCGCGAAGCGTCCATTGCTATAGAGACACGCGTGGTCGACAGCGTGACCAACGAACTGCTGTATGCCGCGGTGCGCGGGGGCACCGGCGAACAGGTGGCCAACGCGGCGCAGGGGCAAGCGGGCGTGCAGCCATCCAGCCTGCAGCCCCTGATCGACGAATGGACCACCGGGGCCGCCGGCGAAATTCACAAATATGTGAAAGCAAAGTAAACGCGCACCTGGGGGAAGCGGCGCGTTCATCCACACGTACTGGAGATCACCATGCCCAGCAAAAACACGATCTGCCTGTGGTACGACGGCGCGGCGCTGGACGCCGCGACCTTCTACGCCGCGACCTTTCCCCACAGCAGCGTAGACGCGGTCCTGCATGCGCCGGCCGACTATCCGGCCGGACGCGAAGGCGACGTGCTGACCGTCGAGTTCACGGTCATGGGTACGCCATGCCTGGGGTTGAACGGTGGGCCGGGCGTCAGCCATAACGAAGCGTTCTCGTTCCTGGTGTCTACCGAAGACCAGGCCGAGACCGATCGTCTGTGGAACGCCATAGTGGGCAATGGCGGACGCGAGAACGCCTGCGGGTGGTGTCAGGACAAATGGGGCATATCGTGGCAGATTGCGCCCCGCGTGCTGCTGGACGCCATCAAAGACCCCGACCGCGCGGCCGCCCGGCGCGCGTTCCTGGCCATGATGGACATGACCAAGATCGACATCGCCGCCATCGAGGCCGCTCGGCGCGGCTGACGCGGCAAGGCGGCGCGCGCGGGCGCGTCCGGTACACTGCCGGCCTATGAAGTTGGCCGTACTATTGTTTTCCGCAACGTTTGCCGCATTCCCGCCGCCCAGCCAAGCCGCCGCCGAACTGGTAACCCGCGCTTCGGCAACGGGTCATCGCGACTATCAGCATGCCAAGCAAGTCCTGCCGCGCGTCCATGGCTCATCCGGCTCGACGTTCTATTGCGGCTGCCCCTATCGCGGCAAATCTATCGACCTGCGCGCGTGCGGCTACACCATACGCAAAGATGCCAGCCGCGCGCGGCGCGTGGAATGGGAGCACATCGTTCCGGCCTGGGCCATCGGCCACCAGCGGCAATGCTGGCAGCGCGGGGGACGCAAGCACTGCAGCGCCACCGATGCGGCCTTTCGCAAGGCCGAAGGCGATCTGCACAACCTGGTCCCGGCCATCGGCGAACTCAACAACGACCGCAGCAACTTCCGCTACACCGTGTGGGACAACCAGCCGCGTATGTACGGGCAATGCCAGATGGTGGTGGACTTCAAGGGGCGCCGGGCGCAGCCGCCGCAGCGCGCACGCGGCGCAATTGCGCGCGCGACCTTCTACATGGTGGAAACCTACCGCCTGAATCTCAGCGCACAGGAACGGCGCCTGTATTGCGTGTGGGCGCGCACCTACCCCGTTACCGAGCAAGAGCGCGTGCGCGACCGCAAGATCCAAGCGATACAGGGCAACAGCAACCGCTACGTGAGCGACCCGGGTGCCATAGCGGCGCAGTGCGGATAACGGCCGCGCGGGGCCCGTTGCAGGTACCCCGGGCCGCGCACGGCGCTAGAACGTCGAGGCGCAGTGTCCGCCTACGGGCGCCTGGCCCGATCCCGCCGCGATCAGCGGCGGCTCGTGGCGCACATTCACGGGGTCGGACACGGCCCAGTCCCAACTGAAGAAGGCGGCCAGCGCCAGCCAGAACCCCACGGCCAGCCACGATACTTTTTTCGTCATGATGCAGGCTCCGGTCAAAATGCGTAATGGCGGCGGATGCGCACACCGATCAGGGACCCGCAGAACGCCACCGGCACCCAGATCCAGCCGTGCAGGCTGCCGGTGGAAATGCCACTGACCATCGCGCCGATATTGCAGCCGAATGCAAGGCGCGAGCTGTATCCCAGCAGAAAGCCCGCGATGATGCCGACTACCCATTGCCGGGTTGTCAGCGGTGTGCGCTCGTCCGGCGAGGCTGACTTCCTGGCGGTAATGAACAGCGCGCCCGCGAGAATCCCGATATTTGTGATGGAAGTCACGTCCAGGAACACGGACTGCGACAGGTTCGACATGTTGACCGGCTGGCTCCAGAAGGGATTGGCGCCCGCGTCGAACAGACCCGCCGCGGTCGCGACCTTCGCGGCCCATAAACCGAAGCCGTAAACCACGCCCCACGGCTGGCCGGCGATCAGCAGATTCAGCATCGCCAGCACGGCCAGCAGGATGGCGCCGATGAGCAGGCGGCGGCTGAACCACTTGGCGCCCTTGCCTGCCCAGGCGCGGGCGGCGAGCCCCAGCAACAATAGTCCGGCCAGCGTCAGGCCAAAGGCCTGCCACGGACCGAAACTGGCCACCAGGCCCACCGGGCGCGTCGCGCCCAGCTGCAGCCACAGGTCAAGTTGGGCCGAACCCAGGAAACTGCCGATCGCGAAGACGGGCAGTATCACCATGTTCAACGGCACACCCATGCCGGCCTTGTACAGAGTGCCCGACCCGCAGCCGTCGGCCACTTGCATGGCTGCGCCGAATACAAAGGCGCCGATCAACAGGCTGACGCTGGGCGGCCCTAGCGCAGCGCCCAGGTCGGTGGGAAACATGGCCAGCAGGGGCATGGACATTGCCGCGGCAAGCGCCAGCAACAGCAGCTGCGCCATGACGCCGCTGGGGTCGCGCTGCTCGATCAGGCGGCGCCAGCCGGTGGTGAAGCCGAAGCGCGCGCCGGCAAGCACGGCGCCCATGCCGATGCCAACCAGAAAAAGCACCGCCTGCCGCAGCGATACGAACCAGGCCAGGGCCAGAAAAAAGGCGGCCAACAGGGCCGCTAGCGGGAATCGGGTCATGAAAGAGTGCTGCGTCGTCGCGTATTGGAATAATGGATAGGATTCAAGACGCCCCGGGCCGCAGGCGCGAGGCGCACGGCGCGGGGCGGGGCGCAATGCGCGCCCGCCATCGTCAGCGGATCAGCTGACCAGGTCTTTCAGGCTTTTCAGGATCTGCTGCCCACGGCTGGGCACGTTGTCCATGGGCAGCGCCTCCGGCGCCTGCGTCCATTCGGCCAGCGACGCAGGATAAAGCGTCACGTTCTTCTGCCCCACCACTTCCGACAGGGCAAACCAGTCGGTCGCGGCCCAATGCCCGGTGTTGCAGAACGAAATGGTCTCGTCGGCCGGATCGGGCAGCGATTGCGCGGCGATGGCCTTGGCTTCTTCCGCGGAAACGAAGATAGCGGTGCCGGGCTTGAACCATTTGCTGTGTTCAAGGTTGAGCGCCGAACGAATCGTGCCAGGCACCTTGGCTGTAGGCGCCTTCACTTCGCCGCGGAAGAAATTGGACGGCCGAGCGTCCACCAGTTGTACCCGCGGGTTGTCGATCTGGGCCAGCACATGTTCTTGCGTAGCGATCAACGATGTGTTGAGCGCCGGCTGGAAGCTGGTGGCGGCGACCGAGGGAACCGCCTGGTCCTGCGGCAGCCCGGCATCGGCCCAGGCCTTGGCGCCGCCGTTCAGGATCGACAGCTCGGACAGCCCCAGATATTTCAGGGTCCAGTACACCCGCGCGGCAGCGCCGAAATCGGTCTGGTCGGCCCCGGTGGACACGACGACCGTATGCACGTTCTTGTCGATGCCCAGATTGCGGACCAGATCGGCCAGCTTGTCGGTGGGGGGCAATTGGCCGGGACTATCGGCCGGCCCGCGCCACTGCGCGTACGGGGCGGAGACTGCCCCCGGGATGTGGTTGGCCGAATAGTCAGCCGCCGAGCGGATGTCGACAATACGCACGGTCGGCGACGTGCGCAGATCGTTCAGCTCTGCTGGTGTGAGCAAGGGTGCCGCGGCCTGGGCGCCAAAGGCGGCGCCGGCAGCCAGCGCAGCGGCGGCGAAGAGTCGGAAAAAGGGCTTCATAGGGGTCGCACCACGAAAGAAACTAGCCTGGACTGGATTCTTTCATTATTCATATATATAAGAAAATAATATTTAATCATTTTTATATATATAAAAGTACGTACCCCGGCGCCCTGGAAGGTGCCCACCTTTCAGCGGCGGGGCGGTGGCGCAATGCCGGCCTTCCTTGATGGAGCCGGCTCGACGGGCTGCCGCAACTGGGGCATGCTGATATCTCTTTGCGCCAGCCGCGCAACAATCGACCCACGCCATGAACCTGCATCACACTTCCGCTTATCCGAGCGCCGTCTCGCTGGCCGATTTCCGTCGCAACCTTGCGCGGGTACGCGACAACATCGCGGCCGCCTGCCAGCGCGCCGGGCGCGATCCGGCCGACGTGCGCCTGCTGCCCGTCAGTAAAACCGTGGACGAGGCGCGTATCCGCCTGGCCTACGCCGCGGGCTGCCACGAACTCGGCGAAAACAAGGTCCAGGAAGCGCACGCCAAATGGGAAGCCATGGCCGACCTGCCAGACCTGCGCTGGGCCGTCATCGGCCACCTGCAGACCAACAAGGCAAAGCTCGTGGCGCGTTTTGCCAGCGAGTTCCAGGCACTGGACAGCCTGCGCGTGGCCGAAGCGCTGGATCGCCGGCTCCAGGCCGAAGGGCGCGCGCTCGATGTCTACGTGCAGATCAATACATCGGGTGAAGCCAGCAAGTTCGGCCTGGCCCCCCAGGACGCCGCCGCGTTCGTGCGGCAATTGCCCGCCTACGCCAGCCTGCGGGTGCGCGGCTTGATGACCCTGGCCCTGTTCTCGCCCGACCCCGCCCTGGTTCGACCCTGCTTCGTGCGCCTGCGCGAACTGCGCGACCGGCTGCGCCAGGAGGCGCCCGCCGGCATCGACCTTGGCCAGCTGTCCATGGGCATGTCGGGCGACTACGAGCTGGCCATCGAAGAAGGCGCCACCACGGTGCGCGTCGGCCAGGCCATCTTCGGCGCGCGCGCCCTGCCCGACAGCCACTATTGGCCCGGTTTCGCAACGCCCGGCGCACAGCCATGAACCCCGCTGCGCCGCTGCGTCCGCTGCCCGTCGATGTGGTATCGATACAGTCGCAGGTCGTCTACGGTCACGTCGGCAATAACGCGGCGGTACCCACCCTGCAGGCCATGGGCATGCGCGTGGCGGCCGTGCCCACGGTCATCCTGAGCAACACGCCGCACTATCCCACCCTGCACGGCGGCGCGGTACCTGCCGACTGGTTCGCGGGGTACCTGCAAGACCTGCTCGCGCGCGACGTCCTGGCCCACGTTCGCGCAGTGCTGGTGGGCTTCCTGGGCGCCGCCGAGCAGACCGCCGTGCTCGCCGAATGGCTGGGGCAGGCGCTGCGTACCCGCCCCGCCCTGCGCGTGCATATCGACCCCGTCATGGGCGACTTCGACCACGGCGCATACACCGACCCCGCGCTTGCGCAGGCCTGGCGCTCGCTGCTGCCGCATGCCCACGGCCTGACGCCCAACCACTTCGAACTCGAGCAATTGGCTGGAGGCCCCCTGCACACGATGGACGACGTGCACAATGCCGCGTCCGGATTGCTGGGCCCGACCACGCAGTGGGTAGTGGTAACCAGCGCGGCGCCGCGCCAATGGCCGTCGGGCCAGATGCACGTGGCGCTGGTTACACGCGCCCAGCGGCGCGTGTACAGCCATGCACAGATTCCCTGCGCCGCAAAGGGTGTGGGCGACCTGTTCGCCGCGCGCCTGGCCGGACACCTGCTGACGGGCATGCCCGTCGAAACAGCCGTCGACCACGCATGCCGGCATGTCGTTGCAGTACTGCGCGACACGGCAGCCCGCGGCTGGCAAGAACTGGCATTGCCGCTCGGGCGGGCCTGACCGCACCCGTCTGTCGGCCGCGCAACACGGCTCTTGCTACGCAGGCAATTCGCTGCGAGCACGCTCGATCAGGATATCGGCCTGGCGCCGCACGTCGTCTTCCACGCGACGCAGCACCATCCATTCTTCATACCGCGCGGGCTCCAGCACGTTGTGCGCTTCGTAGAAGTCCATTACCGCGGTATGAGCCTCGTGCCACAGACGCATGGCGGCTTGCACATCGTTAATGTCGGTCATGGCGCACTCCTTATGTGGGCAACGAAGCCGCGGCTTCGCAAGTTGTGTACCCATGCTGCCGGCATTCAGCGTACAACGGTGGCGCGCCGCCGGCGCACAGAAAATTGCAACATCGTCGGCCGGACGTCATACACGACGGCATACAGGCTGCACGCGCGCGGACGCATCTACGGGATATTGCCAATGGCAATTCTGCCCTGATAAGATTCGCGCTCGGGCCGCATCCGGCTCACCTTTTTTCCGTTGTCTTTCCTTTCTTCCACCGGGAGGCGTTCGATGTCCGCAGTTCGTACCGCATCCCCCAGCGTGGCCGCGCAACGACACCATTAAGTCGTTGCTGGCGCTGGGCCGCCTGCTAGTCCTACCTGGCACGTAAGCCGCGCTTACGGCTGGCCCTCGCCTATCCCTCAGTCACTTCGTTCGTGCGCGCCGGCAATGCCGGCGCCGAACGGCCTGTTTCCTACGCTTTCCACCGGAGTCCTGGCGCCTGCGCGCCGGGCGCATGACAAATGGTTCGAAGAAAAATCGACTTTCGAGGACAAGCCTTCAAGGATGTCCTGGGCTTTACGTTCCGTCACTGGCGCGAGCAGCCGTGGCGCATCACGCTGACTATCCTGCTGGTGTTGCTTTCGGCGGTCGCCGACGTCCTGACCCCCATGTATGCCGGACGGTTGATCGATGCGGTCGCCTCGGGCGGCGGCGCGGGCGCGGCCTGGGATCGCGCCGCCACGGCGTTCTGGATATTGGCCGGGCTGGGGCTGGGCACTACGGTGTTATTGCAGCTGGTTTACTTCAACGTCATCGGCCTGACGCTGAAGATGATGAGCGCCGTGGCAGCGCGGGCATTTCATCGCGTGCAACGCCTGTCTACCGACTGGCATGCCAACAGCTTCGCAGGATCGACGGTGCGCAAGGTCACGCGCGGCATGTGGGCGCTGGACCTGCTCAACGACACGATACTGATCGCCTTGCTGCCATCCGTGGCCATGCTGGCGGGCGCCACGTTGGTGCTGGGCTGGCACTGGCCGGTGATGGGGGCGGTGGTCGGCCTGGGCTCGCTGACATATGTACTGGTCACTGCGGCCCTTTCTCTGGGTTTCGTCGCCCCGGCCGCGCGGCTGGGCAACGCATGGGACACGCGGCTGGGCGGAGCGTTGGCCGACGCCATTACGTGCAACGCAGTGGTCAAGGCCTTTGGCGCCGAGCATCGCGAAGAAGCGCGGCTGGGCACGGTGCTTGGCAAATGGCGCAACCGTACGCGCCGCGGCTGGGTGCGCGGATCCGTCAACGGCGGCGTGCAGGGCCTGATGCTGGCGGCCCTGCTGGTGGCCATCCTGGGCTCGTCGCTGCTGTTGTGGCGCCAGGGCCGGGCCAGCGTGGGCGACATTACGTTCGCGCTGACCATGTTCTTCATCCTGCAGGGATACCTGCGCGACATCGGCATGCACATCCGCAACTTGCAGCGGTCGGTAAACGACATGGAAGAACTGGTATGGCTTCATGCCCAGCCCCTGGGGGTGGCCGACGCGCCCGGCGCGCGGCCCATCGTCATTGAACGCGGCGACATCCGCTTCGAACACGTGGACTTTCGCTACGGCTCGCACCTGACCCCGCTATACGAAGGCCTGACGGCGCATATCGCGGCGGGCGAGCGCGTAGGGCTGGTGGGGCATTCGGGCTCGGGCAAGACCACTTTCATCAAGCTTCTTCAGCGGCTGTACGACATCAATGGCGGACGGATCATGATTGACGGCCAGAACATCGCGCAGGTCCAGCAGGCCTCGTTGCGCAGCCAGATCGCCATCGTGCAGCAGGAGCCGGTGCTGTTTCACCGCACGCTGGCCGAAAACATCGCCTACGCGCGGCCCGGCGCCACTCGTGCGGAAATCGAACGCGCGGCGCGCCTGGCCAGCGCGCACGACTTCATCATGGCGCTGCCCAAGGGCTACGAAACGCTGGTGGGCGAACGTGGCGTGAAATTGTCGGGCGGCGAACGCCAGCGCGTGGCGCTGGCGCGCGCCTTCCTGGCGGATGCGCCCATACTGATCCTGGATGAAGCAACCTCCAGCCTGGACAGCGAAAGCGAGCGCCTGATCCAGCAAGCCATGGAGCGCCTGATGGCCGGACGCACCACGCTGGTGGTCGCGCACCGCCTGTCTACCGTACGGGCAATGGACCGCCTGCTGGTATTCGATAAAGGCCGCATCGCCGAAACCGGCAGTCACGCAGAGTTGCTGCAGCGCGATGGCGGGCTCTACCGCCGCCTGCTGGAACTGCAGGCGCTGGACTACCGCGCCAGCGAAATCACTGATGACGCCACGCCGCCGCCAGCGGCCGCCGGCTGGGACGCCCCGCGCAATGCGGCCATGCCGGCCACCGGCTGAATAAATGGATATCCGAGTCGACGAATTCCCGGGGCTGCACGCCGATGCGGCGGCCCACTATTGCGGAGAAACGCATGATCGATCCCAACCTGATTATCTTGTATGTCGATAGCCCTGACCGCAGCGCGCGGTTCTACACCGAACTGCTGCACAAGCAGCCAGTGCTGGCCACCCCCAGCTTTGCGAAATTCAAACTCGACTCCGGCTTGATGCTGGGGCTATGGGCCCGCCAGACCGTCACGCCGCGCTCGATTTCCGCCGGTCGCGCGGGCGAACTGGCCATACCGGTGGCCGATCGCGAAGCCGTATTCGCATTGCATGCGGACTGGACCCGACGCGGCATTCCCATCGCCCTGCCACCTACGGAACTGGACATCGGCCACACCTTCGTGGGCCTGGACCCGGACGGCCATCGCCTGCGTGTCATCGCCCGAAAAGAATGACCTGCCGCCCCGCCGCACGTCCGCCAGCTAGGCAAAACCTGCCGCTTTACCTATGATCGGAAAGCTCGGCACGTCCGTGCCGGCGCGGCAGTTCCGTCGACAGGTTCAAATCCAAGGAGACCGATCATGGCAGGTTGGTTTGAATTAAAAAAAGCAAGCAACGGACAATTCCACTTCGTACTCAAGGCCGGCAACGGTGAACCCGTACTGTCCAGCGAGATGTACAACGCAAAGGCTTCGGCCGAAAACGGCATCGCTTCCGTACAGAAAAATAGCGGCGACGCGTCTCGCTATTCCCTGTCCACCGCATCAAACGGCAAGTTCTACTTCACGCTGCGCGCGGCCAATAACCAGGTCATCGGCAGCAGCCAGATGTACAGCTCCGAAGCCGCCCGCAGCGGCGGCATCGAGTCCGTGAAACAGAACGGCGCCACGCAAACCATCCGCGACCAGGCCTGATTCCCGGGCCGCCACGAGGCGGCCCGCCGATTGCCCTGCGCAACGAAGCGCGCCATCACCGTGCGCCGCAAATCGCCCGCAACTCCCGCAGATTTGGCTCCACCCCGATCCCCGCGGCCAGCCCCAGCCGCGCCACGCCATCTTCTAATTGCAATAACGGCGCACTGAGCAAACTGCGCAGCGGATTGTCATTGGAGTCGATCTCCAGCAGCCCGCCATGCCCCATGCCATCGACCGCCGCCAGCACGTGCGCCGACGCCATCAGCCCGATTCCCGCGCCCAGGTAATGCGGGCAATAGCGCAACCCGGCGGCGCGCACCGCACGTATCACCGGCAGGCAACCCGAAATGCCGCCCCATTTCGCCAGGTCGGGCTGCACCACACCCAGGAACCCGGCATCGATGGCGGCCTGGAACGTTCGCAGACCCTGATAATTTTCGCCAGCCGCCAGGGGCACCGGCGACACCCGCGCCAGCTCGCTCCACTGCTGCATGGGAGCATCCGCCCGCAAGGGCTCTTCCAGCCAGCCGATATCGAACTCGGCCAGCGCCGCCGCCATGTCCACGGCCTGTTGCGCATCCCATCCCTGATTGGCATCCACCATCAGGGGCACATCAGGCCCCAGCACCCGCCTGGCCTGCCGCACATTGCGCAGGTCGCGATCCTTGCCGAAGCCCAGCTTCAACTTGAATGCGCGAAACCCTTCGTCGAACTTCTGCTGCACCACGCGCTCCGGCTCGTCCGGGTTGATGCCGCTGGCGTAGACACTGACGCGGTCGCCCGTGCCGCCCAGGTATGCCCAGAGCGGCTGGCCGGCCCGGCGCGCGCACAAATCCCATAGGGCAAGGTCCACGCCGGCGATTACCTGCGCCATGGGACCGGGCTCGCCGGATTGCAGCGCCAGCACCTCGGTGGCCGCCGTCAGGTGGGCATAGGCATCTGCCGGCCCGGCGTATTCGCGGCCCAGCAGCAGTGGCCGCATCACCGTTTCGGCCAGGCGGGCGCGATGTTCGGCGCCGCACGCCGGGAAATTGCACCAGATCTCGCCCCAGCCGTGCGCTCCATCGCGGTCGCGCACGCGCACGAACACCGCGGGGCGGTCGTGCATCACGCCAAACGAAGTGCGCACGGGGTGTTCCACTGGATAGCGCAGCACATGCACGCTGAGATCGACCGGAAACAAGCTGGCGGTGGCGTCGCCCATGGCGCATCCTTCAGGGAATCAGGTTCATTTCAAGATGGATGAAGTCGCCCCGATAAGACACTTCGCTCAGGTAGACGACTTCGCCATGTATGTCGACAAATACGCGGCGCACTTCGGCAATGGGCGTGTTGACCGCCACTTGCAAGTGATGGGCAAGTTCGGCATCGGCCGTGCCTATGGTCAGCGACTGGCGCGCCTGGGCAATGTGCACGCCGGGCATGGATACCAGCAGCGGAATTACGGTTTCGTTGCGAAACCGCGCCGCGTCGCGCCGGAAGATGTGTTCCGCCAGGTAGATATTGATCACGCAATACGGCTGCCCACCCCGCTCGTGCAGGCGACGCATGTATACGTACTGCTCGGCCGCCGTGCCGTCTTGCGGCGTCAGCGGCGCGGAATGAATGGCTTCATCGATATTGATGATGAGCGGTTTGGTGTCGCGGTACACCTTGGCCAGCTCGGCCAGCGTGGTCTGCACGCGCAGCCAGCGGTCATTGGGCGGCAGGCCCGTGACGAACGTGCCCCGCCCCTGCTGGGGCGACACCAGCCGTTCGCGGGTCAGCACGTCGATGGCCTGGCGCACAGTGACCCGCGCCACGCCAAACTCGGCCACCAGCTCTTCCAGCGACGGCACCTTCTTGCCTTGTTCCCACACGCCCCGGGCGATGCGCTGACGCATCAGATCGGCCAACTGCAGATAGCGTGGAATGGGGCTTTCGTGGAAGTTGATAGCCATAAACAAATAGCCATATATTGTTTGCTGAACGTATGGTCTACAGTACGATTTGACCATTAAAAGGTCAAGCGCCATCGCCAGATGGAGGAGAGATGCCCCGAACCCGTTCGCTACCCAGACGCGCGGCGCTTATCGCCGCCCCATGGGTGTTGATTGTGCTTGCCTGGTACGGCGTACGCCTGAGCGGCCTGGTCAGCCCCGCGCTGGTGCCCAGCCCGCTGGACGTGCTGGACAATTTCGCCAACCTGATGCAAACGCGCCTGCCGCACGACATTCTGATGTCGACCCAGCGCGTGGTGCTGGGCGTCTTTCTCGGCATTGTGCTGGCCGTGCCGGTAGGGTTTCTGCTGGGGTGGTACAAAAGTGTGCGCAGCTTTGTCGACCCGGTCATCAACTTCTTCCGCGCCCTGCCCCCGATCGCGCTGATTCCTCTGGTGATCGTGTACTTCGGCATCGGCGAATCGGCAAAGATTGCCATCCTGTTCTATGCATCGTTTTTCGCCGGCGTCATCGTCATGTATGAAGGCATCGCGCAGATCAATCCGATATTCGTGCGCGTGTCGCGCACGCTGGGCGCAAGCGACGCCGAGATATTCCGCAGGGTCATCGTGCCGCTTACGGTGCCGCACATGCTGACGGCTCTTCGCGTTGCGCTCGGCGTTGCATGGGCCACGCTGGTGGCCTCGGAACTGATCGCCGCGCAACAGGGGCTCGGCGCATTGATCCAGGATGCGTCGTCATTCTTCCAGCTTGAAATCATCTACGTGGGCATCATCTGCATCGGCCTCATTGCGCTGATCATGGACCTGACACTGCGCGCGCTGACGCGCCGCCTGCTGGCCTGGCAGGAGCGTATTGCGTAATGACACGATCATCGAACGCCCGTATCAGTTTCCGCAACGTCTCGGTGGATTTCTCCACGGCCGATGGCCCGATGCGTGTCATCGATGGCATCGACTATGAAATCCGGCAAGGCGAGTTCGTGTCCGTCATAGGCCCCTCGGGCTGCGGCAAGACCACGCTGATGAATATCGTGGCGGGCTTTGTACAGCCCACGCACGGCGAAGTGCTGCTCGACGGCAAGCCCATTACGGGGCCGGGGCCCGACCGCGGCGTGATTTTCCAGGAATACGGCGTATTCCCGTGGCTGACCGTCAAAGAGAACATCGCCTTCGGACTGACGTTGCGCGCCAACCGGGTCGGTCGCGACGAACGCGAAGAAATCTGCCAGCGCTACATGGCGCTCATGGGGCTCGCCGACTTCGCCCAGCATTACCCGAAGCACCTGTCCGGCGGCATGCGGCAACGCCTGGCATTGGCGCGCGCCTACGCAGTGAAGCCCCAGTTCCTGCTGATGGACGAGCCGTTTGGCGCACTGGATGCGCAGACACGCTCGGCCATGCAGGACCTGCTCTTGCAGGTGTTGCTGGCCGAAGACAAGACGGTCCTGCTGATCACCCATTCGGTCGAGGAAGCCATTTATCTGTCATCGCGCATCGTCGTGGTGACGGCGCGGCCGGCGCGTATCCGCGCCGTGATAGACGTGCCCTTTGGCTATCCACGCGCCGAGAACGTGCATGAAGACCCGCGTTTCAGCGAACTGCGTTCGCAGATACGCAGCCTGGTCATGGAGGAATATGCCAGGCAGGCCAGCCAGGTCGTGCGCCTGGCTGATTAGATCGTCATCGCCTCATATCGAGGAAAGGAGCCCCACCATGAATCCGCAGCGCAGAACCCTATTGAAGACCAGCGCCCTGGCGGCGGCCATGACGGGCATAGGCATGCCTTTGCTGGCGCGGGCCGCAGAGAAGGTCAAGGTCGGCTATCTGCACACGCCCGCCGTGGACGGCCAGATCTGGACCGGCCTGGAAACCGGCGCATTCGCCGAACAGGGGCTGGACCTGCAGATGATCAAGTTCACGACTGGCCTGGAATTGTTCCAGGCCATGATAGGCGGCAGCCTGGATGTGCTGTCGACCGGCGCCGTGGTATCGAACTTTCCTGCGCGCGGCCAGGGCAAGGTGTTTCTGGTCAACAACGTCGAGTATGCCACCGCGCAACTGTGGGTGCGTGGCGATGCCGGCATCAGCAGCGCCGCCGACCTCAAGGGCCACAAGATATCCACGACTGCCGGCACCACCGCCCATGTGTTCCTGGACCGCGTCCTGCACGGAGCCGGGCTGCAGGAAGGCAAGGACGTGCAGATCGTCAACCAGCGCATGACAGAGGCCGTGACGTCGTTTATATCGGGCGCGGTGCCCGCGGTGGCACTGTGGGTGCCGTTTGATGTCACGGTGCGCCAGAAGGTCGAGGGCGCGCGCATGCTGGTCGATGCGTCGGCGTTCTATCCGCAGGCGGCCATCGTGGGCGGATGGGCGGCGCGCAATGACTACTACGACAAGAATCCCAAGCTGATCCAGGCGCTCATCAAGGGCTGGGTAAGCGCCAACGATTATCTGCTGTCCAATACCGACACGGCGGTTGCGACGCTGCAGAAGAAACACTATCCCGAAGTGCCGCTGCCCGAACTGCAGAACCAGTTCAAGGCTTCAAAGTACTTTACATCGGCAGAATGGCGCGCCAAGTACGCTGATGGCACGGTCACCAAATGGCTGCAGCAGGTAACGGATTTCTTCGTGCAGACCGCGAAAATCGCCAACCCCGTGCCCGCCAGCACCTATTTCGACCCCAAGCCCTATCTGGACATCGTCAAGGCCTGACGCCCGCAGCGGCGAGCCGGTGGGTCTCGCCTTGCGACAACGCGCGCGGCGCGGCGGCCTGCGGGCCGCCGCAAGGCCGCTTCACTCGGCCTGCACCTGCGCGTCGGCGATCACCTTGGACCACTTGGCGCGTTCGGCGGCGATGCGCGCCGCGGCATCTGCAGGCGATGTCCAGGTCGCCACCGCGCCCTGGTTCAACAATGCGGCCCTGACCTCCGGCTTGGCCACGATGGTCTTCAGGGCGCCGTTCAAGCGCTCGATTACCGGGGCAGGCGTGCCGGCGGGCGCAACAATTCCGAACATCGAGCTGACCTGGAAGTTCGCCAGGCCCGCCTCTGCGGTGGTGGGCACTTCGGGCAACGCTTCGGCGCGCTGTTGCGAAGCCACGGCCAAAGCGCGCAGCTTGCCCGCCTTGACGTGACCTTGCGATGCGGGCGCGGTCTCGATCATGCTCAGCACCTGCCCGCCCATCAGGTCGGTCATGGCCGGGCCGCTGCCCTTGTAGGGGACATGCAGCACGTCGACGTCGGCGATGCTCTTGAACATCTCGGCGGCCAGGTGCTGCGGCGAGCCGTTGCCGGCCGAGGCCATCGTCAGGTACCCGGGGCGCGCCTTGGCCAGGGCAACGAAATCCTGCAGCGACTGGGCCTGGACCGAAGGATGCACCACAAACACCAGCGGTACGGTGCCCACGATCGATACCGGCGCGAAACTCTTCTCGATGTCGTAGGGCACCTTGCTTTTGTAGAGCTCGGCGTTGATGGAGTGGCTCGTCAGGGCACCCATCAGCAGCGTGTAGCCGTCCGGGTCTGCCTTGGCCACCTGATCGGCGCCGATGTTGCCCGCCGCGCCGGCGCGGTTTTCAACGACGAACTGCTGGCCCAGCGCGGTCGAAAGCTCTTGCGCCAGCACTCGACCGATAACGTCGGTGGCGCCGCCGGGAGGGTAAGGAACAACCAGCCGCACGGCGCGGTCGGGGTATGCGGCTGCCGCAGGCGCGGCCTGGCAGGCCAGGCCCGCGCACACGGCCAAGGCCGACAACAAAATGGCGCGACGCGCGGGGGCGGGCTTGCTGAAACGGAACATGCAGGTCTCCTGGCCGGGATGGTTATTCGAGGTGAGCGTGCGCCCGGCTTGCGGTGCCAGTTTAGGGTGGCCGTCCTGATTGATGAATCAGAACTTTTCTATTGAGTGATCGCCATAGTCGATCAATAGACAGCCTCTGGCAGGTCGCGCGGCGCCTGGCTATCCGGCGCTTGCGCGGGATCTGCTGTGCGCCCTATGATGCTGCGATCAGATTATCAATAATATTATTGGAATGCCATGAGCACGAAAACCCCGCCCTCTTCTCTTCCGGGCCTGGCCAGGGGCCTGACCAACTATGGCGACTCCGGCTTTTCGCTGTTCTTGCGCAAAGCCTTCATCAAGGGCGCCGGCTACACCGACGACGCGTTATCGCGGCCCGTGATCGGCATCGTCAATACGGGCAGCAGCTATAACCCCTGCCACGGCAACGCCCCGCAACTGGTCGAGGCGGTCAAGCGTGGCGTGATGCTGGCCGGCGGCCTGCCGGTCGACTTCCCGACCATCTCGGTGCACGAGAGCTTTTCGCAGCCTACCAGCATGTACCTGCGCAATCTGATGTCGATGGACACCGAAGAGATGATCCGCGCACAGCCCATGGATGCGGTGGTGCTGATCGGCGGCTGCGACAAGACCGTGCCGGCGCAGCTGATGGGCGCGGCCTCGGCCGGCGTGCCGGCCATACAGTTGGTGACGGGCGCCATGCTGACCGGCGCGCACCGAGGCGAGCGCGTGGGCGCCTGTACCGACTGCCGCCGCTATTGGGGTCGCTACCGTGCCGACGAGATCGACGCCGACGAGATCGCGGACGTCAACAACCAGTTGGTGGCCAGTGTGGGCACGTGTTCCGTCATGGGCACGGCCAGCACCATGGCGTGCCTGGCAGAAGCGCTGGGCATCATGGTGTTCGGCGGCGCTTCTGCGCCCGCGGTCACGGCCGACCGCATACGCGTGGCCGAGCGCACGGGCGCCACGGCGGTTGCCATGGCCGCCAGCCGCATCACGCCCGATCTTATCCTGACGGGCAAGGCGTTCGAGAACGCGCTGCGCGTATTGCTGGCCATCGGCGGATCGACCAACGGCATCGTGCACCTGACGGCCATGGCGGGCCGGCTGGGCATCGACATCGACCTGGCCGGGCTGGATCGCCTGAGCCGCGAGACGCCTGTGCTGGTGGACCTGAAGCCGTCGGGCCAGCATTACATGGAAGACTTCCACAAGGCGGGCGGCATGCCGGCCCTGTTGCGCGAACTGCGGCCACTGTTGCACCTGGACGCGCTGACCGTGTCGGGGCGCAGCCTGGGCGAAGAGCTCGATGCGGCGCCGCCGCGTTTTGCGCAGGCCGTCATCCGGCCGTTCGACTCGCCCATTTATCCGGCGGGCGGACTGGCGGTGTTGCGCGGGAACCTGGCGCCCGGGGGCGCCATCATCAAGCAGTCGGCCGCCGACCCGCAATTAATGGAGCATGAAGGCCGCGCCGTCGTGTTTGAAGACGCACAGGACATGGCGCTGCGCATCGACGACGAAGCCCTGGATGTCAGGGCGGACGACATCCTGGTGCTCAAGCGCATCGGCCCCACGGGCGGCCCCGGCATGCCCGAAGCGGGCTACATGCCCATTCCCCGCAAGCTGGCGCGGGCCGGCATCAAGGATATGGTGCGCATTTCCGACGGCCGCATGAGCGGCACCGCGGCGGGCACCATCGTGCTGCACGTCACCCCGGAAGCCGCTGTGGGCGGGCCCCTGGCATATGTGCACAACGGCGACCGTATCCGGCTGTCGGTGCAGCGCCGCGAAGTTTCCCTGCTGGTCAGCGACGAAGAGCTGGCGCGCCGCGCCGCGGCGCAGCCGATAGAACGCCCCCAAGCGCAACGCGGCTACCAGAAGCTTTATCTGCAATCCGTCACCCAGGCAGACCAGGGCGTGGACTTCGACTTCCTGCGCGCGCCGCAGGTGCGCGAAAGCGTGCCCGACAAGGCTGCAGACGACCGGTAACGCCGACCGAGCCTCCCGCGAGCCGGCAAACAGGCAGGCAAAGTTGCCTGACACCACGGGCCACGCCCCATAGCCGCATCAGCCCAGATACGCCAGGTGTCAGACACCCAAAGGGTGTCAGACACCAACCATGCCACGCCCCACAGCCACATCAGTCCGGATACTTCAGGTGTCAGACACCCAAAGGGTGTCAGACACCAACCATGCCACGCCCCACAGCCACATCAGTCCGGATGCTTCAGGTGTCTGACACCCAAAGAGTGTCTGACACCAGCCGCGCCACGCCCCACAGCCACACCAGTCCGGATGCTTCAGGTGTCTGACACCCAAAGGGTGTCTGACACCAACCGTGCCACGCCCCACAGCCACATCAGTCCGGATGCTTCAGGTGTCTGACACCCAAAGGGTGTCTGACACCGAACCGCAAGCCGCACAATGCGGACTATCTACTGCTGTTTGGCCAGATCCGCGCGCAACATCTGCAATAACGCCAGGGCGGCCGGCGACAGGCTGCGGTGGCGCGCTGTAACGACGCCTATGGACCGCTCGGCTACCGGACCGACCAGCGCGCGGCTCATGATCCCGTCATGCGCTACGGCGCCGGCGGCGATGGCGGGCAGCGCCGCTACGCCGAACCCGCACTCGACCATGGCCACGATCGTGGTCAGGTGCTCGGCCTCGAAAGCGGGCTGAAACCGGATGCGATTCTGTAGAAAGGCCCATTCGGCGTATTGCCGAACGCTGCTGGGCTGCACCATGGTCACATGCGCGGCCTTGACCGTATCGGCCCAGCGCAATGGCCCCTTGCTGCGCGCCAACGCGTGGCCCGGGGGAATCAGCAACAGAAAACTGTCGGACAGCATGGGTTCATAGTGCAGATCCACCTGCTGCGGATCGGCAGCCGTAATGGCGAAATCCACGTCGCCGGCACGCACCAGGTCAAACGCGGGCCCCGACAGGGTGTCATGCACCTTCAGCGCCACATGCGGATGCGCCTGGCGATACGCCATGAGCACGCGCGGCAACATGCGCGCGGCCACGGACGGCAGCGCCGCCACGGCCACGCAGCCCTGCTGGGCGTTGGCGATGCCGCCCACGGCGTCCAGTGCCTCGCGAAACGCCACTTGCAGATTGGCCGCCTGTTGCATGAACACCTGCCCCGCCGCCGTCAGGCGCACGGTGCGGGTGGTGCGGTCGAACAAGCGCACGCCCAGCGCCTCTTCAATACGGAGGATCTGCGTGGACAGCGCGGATTGCGACAAGTGCAGTTGCGCGGCGGCCTGCCGGAAGTTGAGCGCACGGCCCAGCACCAGCACGGTATCGACATCGCGCATCGACAAATTGATTTTCATCTTATTGATCTCGTTTATTGATCATTCTATCCAGAAAATCTGATTCATCAATCAAAGCACATTCCCTAAACTGGCATGCACTCCATCTGAAAAGGACGATGCAATGAATGCCAGCCTTCCGGCTCGCCTGGCCAACCCCGCCGCCACACACGCGGTGATCGTGGGTGGCGGCACCATGGGCGCCGATGTGGCGGTGGTACTTGCACGCGCCCAATGCCGCACCACGGTCATAGAGCCCGACGCAGGCCGTGCCGCCGCCCTGCCCGCGCGCGTTGCGGACAACCTGGCTGCGGCCGGCCATGCGGACGCCGCGGACAAAGTGCAGGTCGTCGCCAGCCTGCAAGCATGTGACTGGCGCGATGTGGCGCTGGTCATCGAATGCATTCCGGAACGCCTGGACCTGAAGCAGGCGCTATTTGCCGAACTCGAGCGGCATGCGCCGGCCGACGCCATTCTGGCCAGCAACAGTTCCAGCTTTCCGATAGGCGAAATCGGCAAGGGCCTGGACACGCGCGCGCGCATGCTGGGGCTGCATTTCTTCATGCCCGCCCATTTGGTGCCGCTGGTCGAAGTCGTGCTGTGCGATGCCAGCGACGTGCAGCATGCGGACGCGCTGGTCGCCTTCATGCGCCGTTGCGGCATGGTGCCCGTCAAGGTGCTCAAGGATCTGCCGGGCTTCCTGGCCAACCGCCTGCAGCATGCGCTGTCGCGCGAAGCCTTCGACCTCATCGATCGCGGCATCGCTTCGCCCGAAGATGTGGATGCGGCCGTGCGGTTTGGGTTCGGGTTCCGGTTCCTGGCCGCCGGCCCCGTGCTGCAACGGGACCATGCCGGCATCGACGTCCATGCGGCAGCTGGCGCCACCATGTACCCGACGTTCTGCAACAGCGACACACCCGCGCGGTGCCTGACCGAGCGTGCCGCGGATGGCCGCCACGGCATGAAGACCGGCCAGGGGTTCTACGCCTGGACGCCCGAGGCCATCGCCGCAGAACGCGCCCGCTATGACCGCCTGCTGCGCGCCGGCCTTGACCTGATCGCCGACGAACTGCCGCCCGTTCAGCCCTGACCGGGCAAGCCGGGCAGCGCCAGCGCGCTACGCCATATCAACAGCTTGTCCGCCTGGCTCATGGCGGCGTGGGCGGGGCTGGTGGATGGCAAGGCGAGGGTTTGCAGCCCCTGCGCGCCGGTCACCCGCGGCATGACGCGGCGTCGGTACAGGGCAGCGGCCGCCGCGCCGTTGAGGCACACCTTCATAATGCCGGGATGGGCGCTGAAAAACGCGCCGAAGTCGTTGATCTCGGCGGTGGCCGGGTCGATGTCGGCGTCCAGGCTGCCATCGCGATCACACGCCTGCAAGACGTCCCACAACGCCACGCCGGCCGCCTTGAGCGCCGCGACGCGCCGTTCGTATGCGGCCGTCGCATCGAAACCGAAAGCCGCGGCCGCTATCGGCCAGAACGCGTTGCGGGGGTGGGCGTAGTACTGTTGCAGCCGCAGGGATGCCACGCCCGGCATAGAACCCAGCACCAGCACGCGCGCGTCCGGCCCCGCCACAGGTGGCAAGCCATGGACGCGGGGGGCGGTCGGCCCGCGCCGCGCTATGCGCGGGGCCGCCATACGCTGGCCAACCAGGGTTGCTGCTCGCGTGGCAGCCCCGCGGGCCGGTAGTAGTGTTCCAGTTCGTCGAATCCCGCCGCGTTCATCAGGGCGCGCCAGCGGTCCAGGTCGTGATAGGCGCCATAGCGGCCGCGATTCCAGCCCTCTTCGTTGGCGCCGCGCGGGTTGGAACTGAACAGTGCTCCGCCGGGCCGCAGCGTTGCACGCAATTGTTGCAGTACGCGCGGCAGCTGCGCAGTGGGCACATGGAAGAGCACGGCATTGGCGAATATTCCGTCAAAACGCTGCGCAGGCAGGTCCAGCGCCAACAGGTCCTGGTGCCAGACTTCGCAGTCCGACGCCTGGCGGGCCATGGCGACAAAGCGTTCCGCGCCATCAAGCCCCACGGGCCGGTGGCCCAACGCGCGAAAGGCCTGCAGGTCGCGTCCGGGGCCGCATCCCAGATCCAGGATGTCGAATGGCGGCGTACCCGCCAGGTGGCGCAACAAGGCATCGATGTTCTGGCGCACATCGTGATCGCGCGTGCCAGCCTCGAAACTCTCGGCATGCGCGTTGTAGTAATCAAGGGTCTGTTCGGCGATGTGCCGCAGGTCGTCCGGGGTCATGGGCATGGCATCGTACGCAATGGCGGGCGCGCAACACGGGCGCCGCGCGCCGGGATGAAAGGTGTCAGGCACGCTGCGCGAGCCTGACACCCATATATACCACTGCCATGCCCGTACACCACCGCCGCAGATGCAGCCTCTTTGGTGTCAGGCTCGCGCAGCGTGCCTGACACCTGCGTGCGAGTTCAGGCCGCCAGGCGGTCTTGGATCGAGGCTTTTACCTCGGGCAGTTCCTCGGGCAGCCGGCTGGCCAGCTGCTTGAACAGGCCTTCGTGCAGCGTCAGTTCTTCGCGCCATGCAGCCGGGTCCACCGAGATCACTTGCTCGAAGTTGTCCGGGCTGAACTCCAGGCCAGTCCAGTCGATATCCTGGTAGGTCGGAGACACCCCGAATACCTGCTCGACACCTCCGGCGGTTCCATCGATGCGGCCCAGCATCCACTTCAGCACGCGCATGTTCTCGCCAAACCCGGGCCACACGAACTTGCCGTCGGGGCCCTTGCGGAACCAGTTCACGCAATAAATGCGCGGCAATACGGCGCCCGCATCCTGCAGGCGCTTGCCAAGCTGCAGCCAATGACCGAAATAGTCGCTCATGTTGTAGCCGCAGAACGGTAGCATGGCGAACGGATCGCGGCGCACCACGCCCTGCTGTCCCGCCGCCGCCGCCGTGGTTTCGGAACCCATGGTGGCGGCCATGTACACGCCTTCCACCCAGTTGCGGGCCTCGGTCACCAGGGGCACCGTGGTGGAACGGCGTCCGCCGAAGATGAACGCGTCGATGACCACGCCCTGGGGGTTTTCCCATTCGGGATCGATGGACGGGCATTGCGACGCGGGTGCGGTGAAGCGCGCATTCGGATGCGCCGCCTTGCGGCCGGTTTCCTTTGCGATCTGCGGCGTCCAGTCCTGGCCTTGCCAATCGATCAGGTGATCGGGCGGCGTGTCGGTCATGCCTTCCCACCATACGTCGCCGTCATCGGTGAGCGCCACGTTGGTGAAAATGACATTGGCCTTGAGAGTGGCCATGGCGTTGAAGTTGGTTTTTTCGCTGGTGCCCGGCGCCACGCCAAAGTAACCCGCCTCGGGGTTGATGGCGCGCAGGCGGCCATCGGCGTCGGGCTTGATCCAGGCGATGTCATCGCCAATGGTGGTCACTTTCCAGCCGTCCATGCCTTGGGGCGGAATCAGCATGGCGAAATTGGTCTTGCCGCAGGCGGACGGGAACGCCGCGGCAACGTGGTACTTGCGGCCCTTGGGCGAGGTCACGCCCAGGATCAGCATGTGCTCGGCCAGCCAGCCCTGGTCGCGCCCCATGGTGGACGCAATGCGCAGCGCAAAGCACTTCTTGCCCAGCAGCGCGTTGCCGCCATAGCCGGAGCCAAAGCTCCAGATTTCGCGGGTTTCGGGGTAATGAACAATGTACTTGGTGGGGTTGCACGGCCACGGCACATCGGCCTCGCCCTGCGCCAGCGGCTTGCCCACGCTGTGCACGCACGGCACAAACTCGCCTTCGGCGCCCAGCACGTCGAACACCGCGCGGCCCATGCGGGTCATGATGCGCATGTTCACCGCCACATATGGGCTGTCGGACAGCTCGACGCCGATATGCGCAATATCGGAGCCCAGCGGCCCCATCGAGAAAGGCACCACATACATGGTGCGTCCCCGCATCGAACCATCGAACAGCCCGTCGAGCGTGGCGCGCATTTCGGCGGGGTCGGCCCAATTGTTGGTGGGGCCCGCATCTTCGGCGCGCGCGGAGCAGATGAAGGTGCGGTCTTCGACGCGCGCCACATCGGATGGGTCGGAGCAAGCCAGATAGGAGTTGGGGCGCTTGGCCGGGTTCAGGCGACGCAGCGTGCCCGACTGGACCATCTGTTCGCACAGACGGTCGTATTCTTCCTGGGATCCGTCGCACCAGACTACGTGATCGGGTTTGGTCAGCGCGGCGATCTTCGCGACCCACTCGATCAGCCCTTGGTGCTTGACGTACGCGGGAACATTGAGCGAAGCGATCCCGCCGTCGAACGGTTTATTCATCGGGCCCATCTCCTGTAAAAGACCATGCGGGCCCGCAAGGACCCGCATCGATAGGTAAAGCAGTGCCGCAATATTACTTGCATGCACGCGCCCCTTGCCACATTGCGGCGCAATGAATGCAACATCGTATGTCAACTGCGTCCCTAAAATTTTCCAGTTTGTGCCTGCCCCCCCATGCGCGCGCGGCGTATCATTCGGCGTTGAAGCTTTGACTGACACATGCCGTTCCCGCACATCGCCGCATCGTCGTGGACACGCGAAATCCGCGCCACGCTCGCACTCAGCCTGCCCCTTGTACTGACCAGCCTGGCCCAGATGGCCATGACCACCACCGATGTGATTTTCATCGGGCGGCTCGGATCAGAGGCCCTGGCCGCCAGCGCTTTGGGTGCAAATCTTTACGCCGCCATTGCATTTTTCTCGCTCGGGCTGGTCACCGCCACGGCGCCCATGGTGGCGCGCGAAGTGGGCGCGCGGTGCCATTCCGTGCGCGACGTGCGCCGCACGGTGGCGCAAGGCCTGTGGTCCGCCGTCATCATCTCGGTGCCCGGCTGCCTTGCGCTATGGCACGGCGAGGCCATATTGCTGGCCATCCGGCAGCCGCCCGCGCTGGCGGCCGAGGCCGGGGTGTATTTGCGCGCGCTGCTATGGGGGCTGCCGCCATTCCTGGGGTTCCTCGTGCTGCGTTCATTTGTCGCCGCACTGCAGCGGCCCCGCGCTGCACTGTGGGTGGCGCTGGCGGGCATCGTCTTCAACGCGGTAGCGGATTGGGCGCTGGTGTTCGGCAAACTCGGCTTTCCGGAGATGGGCCTGATCGGCGCGGGCATCGCCAGCGCCACGGCGAGCCTGTTCTTGTTCGCGGGCATGGCAGTGGTGGTGCAGTGTGACCGCCGTTTCCGGCGTTATCACTTGTTCGGGCGTCTGTGGCGTCCAGACTGGCACCGCCTGGCCGCTTTGTGGAAGCTGGGCCTGCCCATCGCGGCTGCCACGGCGTTCGAAGTCACGATCTTCAACGCAGCTGCGTTCCTCATGGGCTGGCTCGGCGAAGCCGAACTGGCCGCTCATGCGGTGGCCATCCAGATCGCCGGCATCAGCTTCATGGTGCCCTACGGAATTGCGCAGGCCGCCACGGTGCGCGTGGGCCTGGCCTACGGCGCGCGCGACCCGGCCGCCATCCGCCGGGCAGGCTGGACCGCCTACGCGCTGGGCGTGGGCAGCATGGTAATGGCTGCAGTATTGATGGTTGTCGTGCCGCACTGGCTGCTGGCCGCATTCTTCGATGTGCAGGATCCCGCCAACGCGGGCCTGCTGGCGCTGGCGTCTTCATATCTGGCGGTTGCCGCAATCTTCCAGATTGTCGACGGCGCCCAGGTCATGGGGGCCGGCATGCTGCGCGGCCTGCACGACACGCGCGTGCCCATGATCTATGCCGCGATCGGCTATTGGGGTCTGGGCCTGCCCGCCGGCGCCGCCCTGGCGTTCTGGGCCGGATGGCGCGGCGAAGGTATCTGGAGCGGCCTGGCCATCGGCCTGGGCGTGGTGGCGGTACTGGTCACGCGGCGCTGGCTGCGGCGCGAGCGCTTGGGGCTGGCCCCCGCGCAAGGGTGTGCGGCCAGGGCTGCGCGCGCCGTCATGCCATAATCGATCGGCGCCACGTACCTGAAGACAAGGCGCGCCAATTCGTTTGCCAGGATGTCTATGCCCCCCGCTTTTCCCCCGCTGAATGCCGACCGCCTGTGGTCGCGCGTCGAAACACTTTCCCGCTATACCCTGCCCGACCTGCCCTGGACACGGCGCGCCTTTACACCATTATTTGAACAGGCACGCACCTGGCTGGCGCAAGAGTTCGCCGACGCCGGCCTGGACGTGCACCTGGACGCAGGCGGAAACCTGGTGGGGCGCCGCGCGGGGCGCGACCCGACGCGCAAACCCATCGTCACCGGTTCGCATTGCGATACGGTCATGAGCGGCGGCCGCTTCGACGGCATCATTGGCGTGCTTGCCGGCATTGAAGTGGCGCGCACGCTGCACGAGAACGAGATTGAACTGGACCACCCCTTCGAGGTCATCGACTTTCTGTCCGAGGAACCCAGCGACTACGGCATTTCGTGCGTGGGCAGCCGGGCCTTGTGCGGCCAACTCGATGCCGCCATGCTGCAGGCCCGCAACCCGCAAGGCGAGACGCTGGCCGACGGCCTGCGCCGCATTGGCGGCGACCCTTCCGCATTGACGGCGCCGCTGCGCCAGGCCGGCGACACCGCGGCGTTCGTTGAACTGCACATCGAGCAGGGCCCTGTGCTGGAAAGCCGGCAGTTGCCCATCGGCGTGGTGACCCACATCGTGGGCATACGCCGCGTGCTCATCACCGTCCAGGGCCAGCCGGACCACGCCGGCACCACGCCCATGGATATCCGTCGCGACGCATTGGTAGGCGCGGCGCGGCTGATCGACGCGGCGCACCGGCAGGCCAGCCGCCTCAGCGGCAATCCCCATTACGTCGTTGCCACCGTCGGACGCATCGAAATCACGCCCAACGCCGCCAATGCCGTGCCCGGCCGCGCCGAACTGATGCTGGAAGTGCGCAGCGACAGCGACGATGTACTCGACAGTTTTCCCGAAACCTTGCTGGCCGGCCTGAACGATGACATGGCCGCGCTGAAGCTCGATGTCGCCATGGCGCCGGTAAGCCGCGCCCATCCCACCGCTTGCTCTTCCGACGTCATGCAGGCTATCGAGACGGCCGCGGGCCGGCTGGGCTACGCCTCGATGCGGCTGCCCAGCGGCGCGGGGCACGACGCGGTCTATATGGCGCCCACGGGTCCCATCGGCATGGTGTTCATCCCATGCCTGGGCGGCCGCAGCCATTGCCCCGAAGAATGGATAGATCCCTCGCAGTTGCTCGACGGCACGCGCGTGCTCTACGAAACCGTGCGGGAACTGGACCGCGCGCTCAGGCGCTGAAGCATCCCGGCCGGCGCGCAGTCCGCGCGCGCCGTGCGCTATCGTCCTCAATCCAACACCTACCGGGCCTGCCACATGCAGCAGATCGAACTGACCGACAGCACTGCCGACCGCTATCTGCTCGACGCGCCGGGCCTTTCGCTGCTGGCCTTCTACAGCCGCACGTGCGGGGCCTGCAAGATGGCCCGCGAACAGTTGCCGCAGCTGGATCTGCCCGTCGAACGGTTGTGCTGGATCGACGCGGGCGACAACGGCGGGCTGGTGGCGCGCTACGAAGTCTTTCATCTGCCCGCGTTGTTCCTGGTGCGCGACGGCGCTTTCTATGGGCCAGTGAACGCGTCGCTGGCGCAATGGGACCTGCGCCAGCAGATCGGGCTGGCGCTCGACAGCTATCCGGCCGAGCTGCCATGAGAGGAACATCGCCTGTCTAGCCTCGCGGGATGGACGGATAGGTGTCTGACACCCTACGGGAGTCAGACACCGGGCGGTGCCGGGCGGCGCGTGGGGCATCACACGGCAGATCGGTGTCTGACTCCCGTAGGGTGTCAGACACCAATGGGTGCGTGACCCGGGCCGTCAGCGCGCGGCGGCGATGAGGTCGGCCAGCCGGCGCCGCTGCCTGCCCTGCGCATCGAAATTGCCCGTGTCCAGCCACTGTTCGAGCCCGGCGCGCACGGCGGGCCATTCGCTGTCGATGATGGAGAACCACGCCGTGTCCCGGTTGCGGCCCTTGTAGACCACCGCCTGCCGGAAAATTCCTTCGAACTGGAATCCCAGCCGCAATGCGGCCGCGCGCGACGGCGCATTCAGGCTGTCGCACTTCCATTCATAGCGGCGGTAGCCCAATTGATCGAAGGCGCGCCGCATCAGCAGGTATTGCGCCTCGGTGGCGGCGGGTGTGCGCTTGAGCAGCGGCGAATACGAAACGCTGCCCACTTCGATCACGCCGTTGGCCGGATCGATGCGCATCGCCGCCAGCGTGCCTGTAGCCTGGCCTGTCGCCAGGTCGATGACCGCATAGTGCTGGGGATCGTCCAGGCCCTGTATGCCGCGCGCGTATGCCAGGTAACCGGCCTCGTCGTCGAACGGCCCGGCATAGGTATACGTCCAGTCGCTGCCGTCCGGCGCCTGGCTGAACGCGGCATAAAGGTCCTTGCCATGCCGGTCGGCGTCGAGCGGCTCCAGCCGGCAATAGGCGCCCGACATAGGCGCTCGTGGCGGTGTCGGGCGGGTGGCCCAGCCCGGCAGAGCCCGGCCTACGGGCTGTTGCGGCGTAGCAGTGGTCATGCGCGTCCTTTTCGGGTGACGCCCGGTCGCGGGCAATACGTACGCTAGCGGATCGGTGGCATGCTGAACAGTTCCGCAACGGTGCAATGCCATGGCGCCGCGATGCTGCCCGACATTCTGCTGGACATGCCCGAAGGCCGCAATACATTGCAAGGGCAACCGTTGCGGCGCCGGCAGCAGGCGATGGCGGATGGGCGCCGCCGCCCCGCTAGCTGATCAGCCCGCCCAGCAGCAGCATCGCCAGCACGAGCCAGAATATCCCGGCCACGATGGCGCGGCGCATGAACGCCTTGACGGCGGCCCATAGCAGCACCAGCCCCAATACCAGCAAGGCAAAGTTGAATATCGACGGGCTCATCCCCAGCGTGCTGGCCAGCCCCCCGAAAAAGTCGCCCAGCGCAGAGCCCAGGCCGCCGAACACATAACGCAGTCCGGACACGATGGCGCGGATGACCTCGCCCAGCATCGCGCCGGCCGAGCCAAAAAAACTGTCTTCAGTCTGCATGCGTTTCCAAACCGGGGAATACCCCGTGTAATGCCGGCGTCCGAGCCGGCCATGCCCAGAATGTATCCGATACGCCCCGCGCGCGCCCAGCCGCCGCGCTCTCCTGCAGGGCAGGGCCGATTAGCGGTTTAATACGGGTCTGGTCAGATAGTGTGGGCCGCGCAAGCCGGCCCCGTACCCTGAAGGAACACAATGGCTTTCGATTTTGATCTCTTTGTAATTGGCGCCGGCTCGGGCGGCGTGCGCGCGGCCCGCTTCGCCGCGGGATTCGGCGCGCGCGTGGCCGTGGCCGAAAGCCGCTATCTGGGCGGCACATGCGTCAATGTGGGCTGCGTGCCCAAAAAGCTGCTGGTGTACGGCGCGCATTACCGCGAAGACTTCGAACATGCCGGCGGCTACGGGTGGACGGTGGGCACGCCCGGATTCGACTGGCCCGCCCTGATCGCCAACAAAAACCGCGAAATCGAACGCCTGAACGGCATCTACCGCAACCTGCTGGTGGGCAGCGGCGTGACGCTGTACGAGGGCCACGCCCGCCTGGCCGACCCGCATACCGTAGAGGTCGACGGGCAGCGCTACACGGCGCGGCATATCCTGGTGGCCACCGGCGGCTGGCCCCAGGTGCCCGACATCCCCGGCAAAGAGCACGCCATCACCTCGAACGAAGCCTTCTATCTCAAAAGCCTGCCGCGCCGGGTCCTGGTGGTGGGCGGCGGCTATATCGCGGTTGAATTCGCCTCAATCTTCAATGGCATGGGCGCCCAGACGGTACAGGTCTACCGGCGCGACCTGTTCCTGCGCGGATTCGACGACAGTGTCCGCACCCATCTGCGCGACGAGCTCGTCAAAAAGGGGCTGGACCTGCGCTTTAACGCCGACGTGGCGCGCATCGACCGGCGCGACGACGGCAGCCTGGCAGCCACCCTGAAAGGCGGCGAGGTCATCGAAACCGACTGCGTGTTCTACGCAACGGGGCGTCGACCCATGCTGGACAACCTGGGGCTGGAAAACACCGGCGTCAAGCTCAACGACGAAGGATTCATCGCTGTCGACGATGAATATTGCAGCAGCGAGCCGTCCATCCTCGCAGTGGGCGATGTCATCGGACGCGTGCCGCTTACGCCGGTAGCGCTGGCCGAGGGAATGGCCGTCGCTCGACGCCTGTTCCGCCCCAGCGAGTACCGCAAGGTCGACTACAACCTGATTCCCACCGCCGTGTTCAGCCTGCCCAATATCGGCACGGTGGGAATGACCACCGAGCAGGCGCTGGCGGCGGGGCATCGCGTCAAGCGCTACGAAAGCCGGTTCCGCCCCATGAAGCTGACCTTGACGGGCGACCAGGAAAAGACCCTGATGAAGCTGGTGGTGGATGCCGACACCGACCGGGTGCTGGGTTGCCATATGGTGGGCCCGGACGCAGGCGAAATTGTGCAAGGGCTGGCCGTGGCGTTGAAGGCCGGCGCCACCAAGCAGGTATTCGACGAAACCATCGGCATCCATCCGACAGCCGCCGAAGAGTTCGTCACGATGCGCACGCCCGTGGCCGAATAGCTGGCTGTTACGGTACAGATTCGCGGTACGCTTTGCGGCACGCCCTTCACTTTCGCCCCAAGGTGTTTCATGCCCGAGCTTTCCAACCTGGCCGCATTCGCTCTTGTCTCGCTCGGCATGGTGCTCACGCCCGGGCCCAACATGGTTTACCTGATCTCGCGCTCGATCTCGCAAGGATCGCGCGCGGGACTGGTATCCCTGGGCGGCGTGGCGGCGGGTTTTGTTTTCTACCTGTTATGCGCGGTGCTGGGCATTACCGCGCTGCTGATGGCAGTGCCCTATGCGCACGATGCCCTGCGCCTGGCCGGCGCCCTGTATCTGGCCTATCTCGCATGGCAAACGTTGCGCCCGGGCGGGCGATCGCCCTTCCAGGTGCGGCAGCTGCCGCAAAGCAGCTCCCGGCAGCTGTTCGCCATGGGGCTGGTCACCAACTTGCTCAACCCCAAGATCGCCATCCTGTACTTGTCTTTGCTGCCGCAGTTCATCCAGCCGGGCCACGGCAGCATCCTGCTGCAATCGTTGACGCTCGGCATGACGCAGGTGCTGATCAGCCTGGCCGTCAATGCCATGATCGTCCTGGCCGCCGGAACCATCGCCGGCTTTCTGGGCGCGCGGCCGTTGTGGCTGGCCATCCAGCGCTGGCTGATGGGCACCGTACTGGCCGGGCTGGCCGTGCACATGGCCCTGGATGCGCGTCGTTGACCGTAGCCCCGGAGCGTCGGCGCGCCAGGGTGCGATAATGCGGCAGCTTTGAATTCCGCCATACCGAGATTGCCATGACCCGCATCGATGACCCCCGCCACGACCGCGAAGTCGGCACCGCCGACTCCACCCAGGACACTACGCGCATCGACGACGTGCGCATCGGCGCGGTACGCCCGTTGATTTCGCCCGCCCTGCTGCAAGACGAACTGCCGATTCCGCAAGCCACGCAGGCGCTGGTCGAGCACGCCCGCGCCGGCATTGCCGACGTGCTGCACGGCCGCGACGACCGGCTGGTGGTGGTAGTAGGCCCCTGTTCTATCCACGATCATGCCCAGGCTATCGAATACGCAAACCGCCTGAAATCCGCGGCCGACGCCCTTAAAGACGACCTGCTGGTGGTCATGCGGGTGTACTTTGAAAAGCCGCGCACCACGGTGGGCTGGAAAGGCTATATCAACGACCCGCGCCTGGACGGCAGCTTTCGCATCAACGAAGGGCTGCGCCGCGCCCGCGAACTGCTGCTTGAAATCGGCGGGCTGGGCCTGCCCGTGGGCACCGAGTTCCTGGATCTGCTCAGCCCGCAGTACATCGCCGATCTGGTGGCATGGGGCGCAATCGGCGCCCGTACGACCGAAAGCCCGAGCCATCGCCAGCTGGCCTCGGGGCTGAGCTGCCCGCTGGGCTTCAAGAACGGCACCGACGGCGGCGTCCAGGTCGCGGCCGACGCGATCGTCGCGGCTCGGGCCCGCCACGCGTTCATGGGCATGACCAAAATGGGCATGGCCGCCATTTTCGAAACGCGCGGCAACGATGATACGCACGTCATCCTGCGCGGCGGCAAGCAAGGGCCCAATTTCGACGCCGACAGCGTGCAAGCCTGCTGCGCGGCCCTGAAAGCGGCCGGCCAGCGCGAACAAGTCATGATCGACTGTTCGCACGCCAACTCGAACAAAGCCCACGAGCGCCAGGTCGACGTGGCGCACGATGTGGCCCGCCAGCTTGCCCAGGGCGAATCGCGCATCATCGGCGTCATGATCGAAAGCCATCTCGAGGCCGGACGCCAGGACCTGAAACCCGGTGTACCCCTGCGCCATGGCGTGTCCATTACCGATGCCTGCCTGGGCTGGCAGCAAACCGCCCCCGTCCTGGACCACCTGGCCCAGGCAGTGCAACAGCGCCGCGCGCGCCTGCGCGGCTAGCGGCCGGCCTGCGCAGGTTCGCAGGATCAGGCAAGAATGACAGAGAAATCGGCATTGCTGTAGGCGGGGCGAATTTCTTATTCTGCTCGTCTGCGGGGCGCGGGCCCCGCCGTTCAGAAGGAACTCGCCATGCCCGCCTTGAACATCAACGGCAACGATACTGCCCTGGATGCGCCCGATGAAATGCCGCTGCTGTGGGCGCTGCGCGATGTCGCGAACCTGACCGGCACCAAATACGGCTGCGGCATGGCGCTGTGCGGAGCCTGTACCGTGCAAGCCGACGGGGTTGCGATCCGCTCGTGCGTCACGCCCCTGGCTGCCGTGGCCGGCAAGAAGATCACCACGATCGAAGGCGTGGACGCCGACAGAGTCGGGCAAGCCGTGCAGGCGGCCTGGCGCAAGCTCGACGTGGCCCAGTGCGGCTACTGCCAGTCGGGACAGATCATGTCCGCCGCGGCCCTGCTCGCGCAAAACCCCCAGCCCACCGACGCCGACATCGACGACGCGATGAGCGGCAACGTATGCCGCTGCGCCACGTATGTGCGCATCCGCGCCGCCATCCACGAAGCCGCGCGCGCGCTGGCCTGACACAGGAGACACTCATGCATCCCATCGTGCGATCCCACGTCGCGGCGGTCATGCCGGTGCGCAATGTCAGCCGCCGCCGTTTCATGCAGGGTGCGGGCGGGCTGGTGCTCGGCTTCACGCTGGGCCCCGCCGCAGTCCGGTCCGCCACCGGGCCCGCGGGCGCGGCCGACCATTCGGCGGCCTTCGCGCCGAACGCCTTCGTGCGAATCGGCAGCGACGGCACCGTTACGGTATTGTCCAAGCACCTGGAAATGGGGCAAGGCGCGTACACGGGCCTGGCCACCCTGGTAGCCGAAGAACTCGATGCCGACTGGTCGCGCGTGCGCGTCGAAGGCGCGCCCGCCAACACCGAGCTGTACAAGAACCTGGCGTTGGGCCTGCAGGGCACGGGCGGCAGCACGGCCATTTCGAATTCCTTCGAGCAGATGCGGCGCGCCGGCGCAACCGCACGCGCCATGCTGGTGGCCGCTGCCGCACAGCGCTGGCAAGTCAGTCCGGCCGAGATCACGGTGTCCGAAGGCGTGGTGCGCCACGCCGCTACGCAGCGGCAGGCCACCTTCGGCGAACTGGCCGATGCCGCAGCCCGTCAGCCCGTTCCCGAATCGGTACAACTGAAGACGCCTGCCGACTTCAAGCTCATCGGCCAGGAAGCGCCGCGCCGGGTCGACGCTCATGCCAAGACCAACGGTGCCGCCGTTTTCACGCAAGACATCAAGCTGCCCGGCATGCTGGTCGCCATGGCGGCGCACCCGCCGCGCTTCGGCGGCAAGGTTGCCGGCTTCGATGCCAGCAAGGCGCTGGCCGTGCCGGGCGTGCGCCACGTCGTGCAATTCGCGGGCACCGGCCACAATTTCGAAGGGGTCGCGGTACTGGCCGACAACACCTGGGCCGCGCGCACCGGCCGTGATGCGCTGCAGGTCCAATGGGACGACAGCCGCGCCTACAGGCAAGGCTCCGAAGACATCCGCGCGCAATTTCGGGCCGCGCTTGACCGCCCCGGCGCCGTCGCCGGCAGCCATGGCGATGCAGAGGCGGCCCTGGCAAAGGCGGCGCACGTCATCGAGGCGGAATACGAATTTCCTTACCTGGCGCACGCCGCCATGGAACCCATGAACTGCCTGGTGCACTTGAGTGACGACCGCTGCGACATCTGGAACGGCGAACAATTCCAGACCGTGGATCAGGGCGTCGTGGCCAAAGTGTTGGGCCTGCCTGCGGAAAAGGTCTTCATCACGCAGTTGTACGCGGGCGGCAGCTTCGGACGGCGCGCCTGTGCGCACGCCGACTACATTGCCGAAGCCGCCCACATCGCCAAGTCGGCGCGTGAACAGGGAGTTGACGCCCCTATCAAGCTGGTATGGACTCGCGAAGACGACATGCGCGGCGGCTATTACCGGCCGTTGAACATCCACCGCGCGCGCATCGGCCTGGATGCGCAGGGCGAGCTGGTTGCCTGGCACGTGCGGCTGGCCGGGCAGTCGATATTCAGGGGCAGCCCGCTTGAAGCGGCCATGCAGAACGGCATCGACCCCTCCTCGGTAGAAGGGCAGGCCGATCTGCGCTATGCCGTGCCCAACCTGCTCGTTGAGTCGTACACACCCGATGACGTGGGCGTGCCTGTGCTGTGGTATCGGTCGGTCGGCCACACGCACACTGCGTTTTCGGCCGAAAGCCTGATGGACGAGGCCTCCGGTGCGGCCGGAAAAGACCCCGTCGCCTATCGGCTCGCCCTGCTCGACCAACATCCCAGGCACCGCAGGGTGCTGGAGCTCGCGGCGGAAAAAGCCGGCTGGTCGCAGCCGCTGGCCGCAGGCGGGCAAGGCGAACGGCGCGGCCGCGGGGTGGCGCTGCACGAGTCGTTCAGCAGCATCGTTGCGCAAGTCGCCGAAGTCACGGTAAAGGACGACGGCAGCTTCAAGGTCGACCGCATCGTCTGTGCCGTGGACTGCGGTCTGGTGATCAACCCCGACGTCGTCAGGGCCCAGATGGAAGGCGGCATCGGCTTTGGCCTGTCCACGGCGCTGTACGGCGCCCTGACTCTGAAAGACGGACAGGTGGAGCAAAGCAATTTTCACGACTACCCCGTTCTGCGCATCAACGAGATGCCGGCCGTCGAAGTGCATACGGTGGCGTCGCAAGAAAAACCCACCGGGGTGGGCGAACCCGGCGTTCCGCCGGTGGCGCCGGCGGTCGCCAACGCCCTGTTTGCCGCCACGGGCCAACGCATCCGTACACTGCCCTTCGAACAGCACACACAACGCCTGGCGCGATCGGCGTAATATTTCGCTGTTGCAGCATTCGCGATCAACATGGTTCCGGCAACCCAGATTTCGGCAAGCGTCCCGCCCGCCCTGGCCAGCGGCCTGGGCGAGCTCGCGGCCCTGATCAACCGTCATGCCCCCGCCGACGGGCTGCACCCCAGCGGCATCGAGGGCCTGTCGTTTTTCCGTTCTTCACGCCCCAGCGAACTCAGCTTCGCCGTGTACCGGCCATCCCTGGCGCTGCTGGTGCAGGGCGCCAAGCGGGTCGAAATCGGCGAAGACGTGTACGAGTACAGCGCGTCGGACTACCTGCTTACCTCGGTCGACCTGCCCGTGGCGACACGGATCACCCTTGCCAGCCCGGATACCCCCTACCTGTGCTTCGTGCTGGACCTGGACCCGCGGGATACCGCCAGCCTGATCGCCGAAACCGAACTGGCGGCCCCGGCAGACACCACGGCGGGGCGCGGCCTGGCAGTGGCCCGCCTGTCGCCCCCCTTGCTCGACGCCGCACTGCGCATGGCGCGGCTGCTGGACACTGCGCAAGACATTCCCGTGCTCGCCCCCCTGCTGCGCCGCGAGATCTCATACAGGCTGCTCACCGGAGAGCTGGGCGGCCGCCTGCGCCATATCTGCCGCAACGAGGGTCCGGCGCACCAGGTCCGGCAGGCCATTGCCTGGCTTCGCACCCACTACGACCAGCCGCTGCGCGTGGAGCAGCTTGCCCAGGCAGTCAACATGAGCACGTCGTCGCTACACCACCATTTCAAGGCGGTCACCGCCCTGAGCCCGCTCCAATACCAGAAGCAGCTCAGATTGCAGGAGGCCCGGCGGCTCTTGCTTGCCGGTCTCGCCGATGCGGGGGCTGCGGCACGCCAGGTGGGCTATGAAAGCGCCTCGCAATTCAGCCGCGAATACAGCCGGCAGTATGGCGCGCCGCCCCTGCGCGACGTGGCGCGGCTGCGCGGCCTGCCGGCCGCGGTAGCGGGTCAGGCACAGCTTGCGGTGGCAGGCGGCAACGACTGACCGCCCAGCGTCCCGGCCGTCCGCGCACGGATGAACAAAACAGCCGGCAAGCTGGTCTATCATGAACGTTCATTGCTGCCTGAAGGAGCCTTCATGATACGCAAGCTGATACCCGTTTTCCTGGTGGCCGGGCTGGCCGCCTGCGCCTCCAGCGGCACCCAGCGCGCCACGCCGGATGGCGCTGCGGACGCCTCTTCCCCCGCTGGCGCGCCCATGTCCGAATGCGACGCCCAGCGCGTGCAAGATCTGGTCGGCCAGAAGTACTCGGATTCCGTGGGCAACGATGCCCGCGAGCGTTCGCAGTCGGCCCACCTGCGGGTCATGCGTCCCGGCCAGGTCATGACGATGGAATACAACCCCACCCGCCTGAACGTCATCCTGGATGCGGGCGACGTGATCACGGCCCTGCGCTGTGGCTGAGCCCGGCGGCGGAGTTTGACCGCAACCGCCCGGATGCGGGGCGGCAGGGGCCGCCCTACACTGGGGCCATGAACGCCACCGAATCTGCCCGCCCGGATGGCCTGGCAAGGCTGGACTGGCCGGCCATCCTAAGCGCCCTCGACCAGGACGGATACGCGGTCCTGCCGGCTTTGCTGGATGCGGCCGAGTGCGCCGCGCTCGTGCGCGCATACGAAGACAACGCACGCTTTCGCAGCCGCATCGTGATGGCGCGGCACGGGTTCGGACGCGGCGAGTACAAATACTTCGACTACCCGTTACCCGACATCGTCGGGCGACTGCGCGAGTCGCTTTACCCGCGCCTGGCTCCCCTGGCCAACCGCTGGAACGCGGCGCTGGGCATCGATGTCAGCTATCCGGCCACCTTGCGCGGGTTCTTGCGACGCTGCCATGCCGCCGGCCAGGGCCGCCCCACGCCTCTGTTGCTGGCCTATGGGCCCGGCGACTACAACTGTCTGCACCAGGATCTTTACGGTCAGCACGTCTTTCCGTTGCAAGTCGCCGTGTTGCTTTCAGAACCCCGGCAAGACTTCACCGGCGGTGAATTTGTATTGACCACGCAGCGCCCCCGCATGCAGTCCCGTGCAGACGTGGTGCCGCTGCGCCGCGGCGACGCCGTCGCGTTTGCCGTCAATTACCGGCCGGTGCAAGGCACGCGCGGCCCGTACCGCGTCGTGCAGCGCCACGGCGTGAGCGTGGTGCGTTCGGGGCAGCGGCATACACTGGGCATCATCTTCCACGACGCCCAATAGCGCCCACTGTATGAACCTGGACCTGTTCTCCACGGGCAGCGAACCGCCCGTTGAACTCGAACCGGGCGCGGTCTTCCTGCGCGGCCATGCGCTGCCCTATGTCGACGCGCTGCTGCCCGCGCTGGAAAGCGTCATGCAGGCAGCGCCGCTGCGCCACATGGAAACCCCGGGCGGCTTTCGCATGTCAGCTGCCCTGACCAATTGCGGCACATGGGGATGGACCAGCGACCGCCACGGGTATCGATACACGCGGCATGACCCGCAAACCGGCCTGCCCTGGCCCGCCATGCCGCCATCATTCCTGCGTCTGGCGCAAGACGCGGCCGCCGCGGCCGGTTATCCCGGCTTCTTGCCGGATGCGTGCCTGGTCAACCGTTATGCGCCCAAGGCGCGCATGAGCCTGCACCAGGACAGGAACGAGCAAGACATGAGTGCGCCCATCGTATCGGTGTCGCTGGGCATAGACGCCATGTTCCTCTGGGGTGGCGGGCAACGCAGCGACCCGGCGCGGCGCGTGCCATTGCAGCACGGCGATGTGGTGGTCTGGGGCGGCCCGGCGCGTCTGCGCTATCACGGCGTACTGCCGGTGCCCCAGAACCATCATCCGCGCCTGGGCGCGGCACGCGTGAACCTGACATTCCGGCGCGCGGCGACCACCACATAAGTTGTACGTATATCTTAAAGAAAAACGCCTCCGCGCCATAAGCAGCCGCATGAATTACTTGATAAATACGACTTGACCGGCACAAGTTACGCTGCAATACTTGTACGTACGTATTTACCAAGAGGCCACCATGACCACTCCAGACGCCGTTCGGTCGATCTCGGCCGGCGATGAAGCCGAACTGCTCGCTGCCGTTGATCGCTGGATCGAGCGATCGCTAAAACCCGAAGTCGTGCGCGAACACGACCATGCCGACCGCTACCCCAGCCATATCGTCGAAGAAATGAAGGAACTGGGCCTGTTCGGCGCCACGGTAAGCACCGAATACGGCGGCCTGGGCCTGCCCGCCACCACGTATGCCAAGATCGTCATGCGCGTGTCATCGGTATGGATGTCTGTCACTGGCATATTCAACTCGCACCTGATGCTTGCGCTGGCCATCGAGAAGTTCGGCACCGCACAGCAGAAGCAGCAATGGCTGCCCCGCCTGGCGTCCGGAGAAGTCCGCGGCGGCCTTGCGCTTACCGAACCCGACGCGGGCACCGACCTGCAAGGCATACGCATGACGGCCCGGCGCGATGGTGACCACTACGTCATCAACGGAACAAAAACATGGATCACCAACGCTGTCGAAGGCTCGTGCTTTGCCCTGCTGGTCAAAACCGATCCCGACGCACAGCCCCGCCACAAGGGCATGAGCCTGTTCATCGCGCCCAAGGGGCCCGGGTTCGACAGCAGCCGCAAGCTCGCCAAGCTGGGGTACAAGTCCATCGATAGCGGAGAGCTCATCGCTGAAGACTATCGTCTGCCGGCCGACCACCTGATCGGCGGCGTCGAAGGCCAGGGCTTTTACCAAGCCACGGGCGGCCTGGAACTGGGCCGCATCAACGTCGCCTCGCGCGGGGTGGGCATTGCCGAAGGCGCGCTGCGCCTGGCCACCGAGTATGCCCAGATACGCAAGACGTTCGGCAAACCTATCTGCGAACACCAGGCAATCGCCCTGAAACTGGGCGAGATGGCCACCAGAGCCCGCGCAGCGCGTCTGCTGACGCTGGACGCCGCTGCCTGCTTCGACCGCGGAGAACGCTGCGACATGGAAGCCGGCATGGCCAAGTACTTTGCATCCGAGGCGGCGCTGGAAAACAGCACCGAATCCATGCGCATCCATGGCGCCTACGGATACTCCAAGGAATACGACATAGAGCGCCTGTACCGCGATGCCCCGCTGACCTGCATCGGCGAGGGAACCAACGAAATGCAGCGCATCATCATTTCCAAGCAGTGGATCAAAAGGAATCCCGCGCAATGACCCCGGGTGCCGGCAAGCCACAGGGCCGTCACGTACCGCGCCCTGCCCATCTTCCGCTGCAGGGCGTACGCATCATCTCGGTAGAACAGTTCGGCGCGGGCCCCTACGGCACCATGTTTCTCGCGCACCTGGGTGCGCAGGTCATCAAGATAGAAAACGCCGCAACCCGCGGCGACCCGTCCCGCCAGACGGGGCCGTTCATGCTCGGCCCGGACGACAGCCAGTATTTCCAGAGCTGGAACACCAATAAGCAAAGCGTCGTTCTGGACATCAAGTCCGACGAAGGCCGCCAGGCCTTTGAAACACTGGCGCGTGAAGCGGACGTCGTGCTGAACAACCTGCGCGGCGACCAGCCGGCCAAGCTGGGGCTGGACTACGCGTCATTGTCACGGCTCAATAAGGCATTGGTATGCGTGCACATTTCCGCGTACGGCCGCGACAACCCCCGTGCTTCATGGCCGGGCTACGACTACCTGATGCAGGCCGAATGCGGGCTGATGCACCTGACCGGCGAACTCGGCACACCGCCCGCACGCTTCGGCGCGCCTTCCATCGTCGACCACATGACCGGCCTTACATCCATGGTCGGCCTGCTATCGGCACTGCTGCGCGCGCGCGAAACCGGCCAGGGCTGCGATGTAGATACCAATCTGTTCGACGTCACGCTCCACCAGCTTGGCTACACCGCCACGTGGCTGCTCAACGAACAGCATGCCGCCCAGCGGCAAAAGCGCAGCGCGCATTATTCTTTGACGCCTGTACAGACATTTCCCACTGCCGACGGCTGGATTTTCATCATGTGCATGACCCAGAAGTTCTGGGAAGCCCTCACCCAGGCGCTGGAGCGCGACGACCTGGCGGCCGACCCGCAATTTCGCACCGCCGAATTGCGCTTCCAACACCGGGCGCGCCTGAGCGGGCTGCTGGATGACGAGTTCTCGCGTCATTGCACCCAACATTGGCTATCGCGGCTGGAAGGGGCGCTGCCGGTCGCTCCGGTGCTGTCGCTGGACCAGGCCCTGCAAAGTGATTTCGTTCGCGACAGCGGCATGCTGACCCGCATCGACCATGCCGCCAGGCCCGACCTGCGCATGCTGTCCAACCCGCTGAAGTTCAATGGGAATCGCCCGCCCCTGCGCCCCTGCTCCGCCTTGGGCGCCGATACCGAAGCGATTCTTTGCCCTCCCGACGTCATTGCTTCGCGAGATCTGTCATGAAACTATCGGGTATCCGCGTACTGGATATGTCCAACTTCCTGCCTGGCCCTTACCTTTCGCTGGAAATGGCCGACCATGGCGCGGAAGTCATCAAGATAGAGCAGCCGGCCGGCGACCCCGGCCGCCACATCGGCCTGTCTGACGGGCCCCACACGGTGTTCTTCCGCAACCTGAACCGGGGCAAGAAAAGTATCGCCCTGGATCTGAAATCCGAGCATGACCGGGCCGCCCTGCACAAGCTCGTCGAAACCGCGGACGTATTCATCGAATCGTTCCGCCCCGGCGTAGCGGCCCGTCTGGGCGTCGACTATGCGACGCTGGCCGGGATCAACCCGCGGCTTGTGTACTGCTCGATCAGCGCCTTCGGCCAGGATGGCCCCTATCGCGACCGCCCCGCGCACGACCTGGCGGTCCAGGCGCTGTGCGGCACTTTGTCTTTGACCGCCGGGGCCGATACGAACCCCGCCATTCCCAACCTGCCGTTTGCCGATCTGCTGAGTGCCTTGCAAGGCCTGTCCGGTGTACTGATGGCGCTGTTGCGTCGGCACGAGACAGGCAAAGGCGATTATCTGGATATCTCCATGTCCGATTGCATGATCGCCGCATTGCGCAACGTGCTGGGCTCGACGTTCGCCCACAACCGCGCGCCCGAGCCCGGCCAGGACCGCACGACCGGCGGCAGCGCCTTCTACCGCATCTACCGGACGCGGGATAACCAGCATGTAGCGCTGGCTGGCCAGGAACCGAAGTTTGTGCACGCGCTATTGAACGAACTCGGCCGGCCCGACCTGGCCGAGGCGTGCCTGCGAGGCCCCGGCCCGCACCAGGCGCCTGTCATGGAGTTCCTGGAACAAGCCTTCGGGCAGGCCACCAGGGCTGAATGGGAAGCCCGGCTCGAGGCGCTCGACATGTGCTTTGGTGGCGTCAACACCCTGCCCCAGGCCCTGCAGGACCCTCACACCCAGGCGCGAGCCATTGTGATGCGCGACGCGGACGGCAGGCCGCATATCGGCAGCCCCATCCGCTTCCTGCACGAACCCGCGACCATCAATCTGGAATCACCGCAGCTGGACCAACACCGCGACCTGCTGCCCTGACCGGCACAGCCCCGGGCGGGTGTCTTCAGTTCGGCGATATGCCGGCGTCTGACCCTGCCCCGGAAAATCCATACAGCCGCTGCGCATTGCCGGCCAGAATAGCGTCGCGCACCGCGGCATCGGGTACGCACTGCCCCAGCAGGTCCAGCAGATCGCCGGTATTGGGCATGGTCTTGCGAAAGCTCACGTGCGGCCAGTCCGATCCCCATACACACCGGGTGGGCGCCGCTTCGGCCAACGCACGCGCGTAGGGAATCACGTCCTGGTAGGGCGGATCGGAAAGCGAAATCCGAAATCCTCCGGACAGCTTCACCCAGGCGCCATCGCGGACCATGTGCAGCAAGGTTTGTCCCGCATCCGTGCCGGCCAGGTCCGGCGACACATAACCCATGTGGTCGAACACGGCCGGAACCCGCAGTTTCGATATCTGCGGCGCAAGAGAAGGCAACTGCGGGGCATTGACCAGGAATTGCAGGTGCCAGCCCATTTCCATGCAGATGGCCTCGTATTCGGCCAGCGCCCCCAGGCCCACGCCGCCGCCCGTCGTCGTATTCAGGCGCAGACCGACCACGCCGGCCTCGTCCAGGCTGCGCAGCCCCGTCTCGCCCAAGTCGTGCGGGATAACCGCGATGCCGCGCAAGCGGTGCCGGTTGGCCGCCACAGTATCGCGCATCAGCGTGTTGTCGGTGCCGTGCACGCTTACCTGCACCAGTACGCCATACGTCATCCCGGTGCGGTCCAGCATCCGTAGGTACGCTTCGGGCGGCGCGGGGTGCGGCGTATAGCTGCGCTCTGTTATCCAGTGTGTTCCGATCACGTGCGCATGCGCATCCACGGCGCCCGCCGGCAAACTGAAACTGGCCGGCGGGCGTGGAGAGTCGTCCGGCGCGGGATCCGGCGCCTGGTGACCGTGCTGGTTGTCACCATGCATATCACGACTCCATCTTCAGGCGACCGGCCGCCGCCATTGCGCGCATGAACTCGTCTTCTTTGTGCATGATGCGGGCATAATCCTCGGCCGACCCCCACTGCACGAACGAACCCATCTTGGTCACGCCTTGCACGAACCGACTTTCCTGCAGCGCGGCATTCGCCGCCTTCTGCAACGCCTGCATGATCGAGGCAGGCGTGCCGGCGGGAGCGGAGATGCCCAGGTAAGTGGTGACATCAAAGGGCTCCGGACCCAGCGACGACACCGACGGGATGCCGGGCAAGGCATCCTGCAACGGCCCGAATACCGCCAGCGGCACCAGTGTGCCCGACTCGATATAGGCCTTGGACGTGGATACCTGGTCGGCTGCAATTTCAATCTGGCCACCCAGCAAATCCTTCAGCATGGGATTGGAGCCCTTGTACGCGATGCCGTTGAACCGAATCTTTCCCACCGCTTCGAGATCCAGCATGGCCAGGTGATTGGGCGTGCCCAGGCCGCTATAGCCCATGGCCACCGTCTGCGGCCGTGCCTTGGCCGCCGCCACGACATCGGCGAGCGACTTGTAGCGGCTGCCTGCTTTTACCACCAGCACCAGCGGCGTCTTGCTGACCAGGCATACCGGCTGGATGCTGTCGATACCGTAGCTGACCTTGACCAGATGGGGCGTCACTGAAAACACGCTGGGAGCGCAGAACAACAGGTTGTAGCCATCGGGAGGCGAACCCGTCACGTGCAATGCCCCTATGGCGCCGCCTCCGCCAGGCTTATTGCCCACCACAACGGACTGCCCCAGCGTCTTGGCGAGCGAATCGGCGAACAGGCGCGCCGTCAGGTCGGCATTGCCGCCCACCGCGTACGGGACCCAAAGCGTGATCGGGCGGGTTGGATATGACTGCGCGAAAGACAGGCGCGCGGCGCAAGCGCCCAGCACGGCAGCGGAGCCCCGCAGGAATTGTCGACGAAACATGCCAGACTCCTGGTTAATCGTTGTCGGCGGCGAAGTACGCGCCCGCCTTGAAGATGGTGGGACGGGCCGCCACGCCGTTGCGCTTCGCGTCGCCTGCAGCATGGCGCCCTTGGGTATCCGATCGGCTTTGCATCGCCTCATTGGGAATGCCGAACTTGGGATGAAGATCGGACGAATCCTTCACCAGCGCCGCCCCCACCCGGAACATCACCAGATTGCCATGCGCTTCGTCGGCCTTGAACCGGTAGCGTGTGCCCCGCGGCACGGTCACGCCTTCATAGGCCCGAACCCTGGCGCTGCTTCCGTCCTCGAAATGAAACTCCGCCTCGCCCTGCAGCACCAGGAACACATGATCCTCGATGTCATGGCTGTGCAGCGCGTTTTCCCCGCCCGACGAATACACCTTGGAATGCGCCCACAGCATGGGAGACAGCCCCAACAGGTCCATGGTCGCGCCGTCCTCCAGCAAGGGCAGATTTCGCATCGAGAACCGCAATCGCTGCGCGGTTGATGTCACTTCAGCATCAGGTTTCACCGTTGTCTCCTTGATCGCGAACCCCGCAATCTTTAGATTTGTAGTTGTCCGTACAACTGTAATGCTATCACCCTGCCCTTGACAGAGCATTGGTGTTATTACCAATAAGTTGTACGAACATATTATCCGGCCACAGCGCGGATGTATATATCGCAAGGCGCCTGGCTACAGCATCCATCCCGCGACGAAAGGTTTTACGCCCCCCGGCACGAGGTAGAATCCCCGCCATGCCTGTAGCAAAGAAAACCACGCAAGTTGCACGTACACCTGCGAAAACCGGGCGGCGGCGCTCGCTGCTGCAGCGCCCGGCGGCGGCGGGCGAGCCTTTGTACCGCCAGCTGGTCCAGCATTTGCGTGCCGACATCGTCCGAGGCGTGTTCCCGGTGGGCTCGCAGTTGCCTACTGAAGAAGAGCTCGCCGAACGCTTCACTGTCAGCCGTCATACGGTGCGTGAAGCCCTGCGCCAATTGCGCGCAGACGGCCTGGTATCGTCACGGCAGGGTTCGGGCACCACCGTCATGCCCCCGCCCGCCAGCACGCCGTTCAATGTTCACCGCGTCGCGTCCATCGACGAACTCATTGCCTACGCCGCCGAGAGCCGGTATGCGATAGACCGCAGCGATTTTGTCGAAAGCGACGGCCTGCGGCTGGACGAAGCCACATTGCCGCCCGGGCAGCGTTGGCTGCGCCTGCAGGGCTATCGCCTGGGCGAGGACAACGCCGCCCCGCCTATCTGCTGGACGGAAGTCCTGGTGGCGGCCGAGTATGCCGGCGTGGAGCGCATGCTGGAGCGCCAGCGAGGGCCGATCTGGCGCATCATCGAAGACATATACGGCGAACGCATGGTCGAGATCGAGCAGATGCTCAGGGTTTTGCCGGTACCCGACGAACTGGCCGAAGGCCTGCAAATCGAGCCTGGTTCCAGCGTGGTCGAAGTACGGCGCACCTACAAGAATACGTCCGACAAGATCGCCGAAATATCGATCAACCTATACCCGGCAGAGAAGTTCCGGTTCAACATGAAGCTGCGGCGGGCGTAGGCCGCAGCCCCCCCTTGCTGCGGCGGCGCGCCAGAGCTTTCAGTCTTGCTTGCGCGCTTCGGCCAGCGCAACGGTCAGATGCATGACCTTCTTTTTTAGCGCATCGCGCTCTTCGGTCAGAGCGGCCACCAGGCGACGCAATCGCCCCACCTCGGCGGGATAATCATCGATCGCGGGCTCGGCCGCCCCGTCCGCCGGCGCGTCGGTTTGCGACTCGCCGGGTGTCTTGCGGGCCTGCCGCGCCTGGCGGGCCAGTTCGCGCAATGCCTTGCGGCCCTCGGCAGCCGCGGCCGCCTGTTTATCGACGGGCAACGCGGCCACCGCCGCGGCGGCGTTGATCGAAATATCGCCTACCTTTACGGCCCGCACGAGCTCGGGGGCAGCCGCCTTCTGGATTTTTTCGATCTGCCCCAGGGTGGTGCTGCTGACCCGGGCGGCGCGCGCCAGCGCCTGGCGGCTGAGCACTGGCGCCGGGCCCGTGGACGACTCCGCCGCAGCGGTCGTTTCTTGCCCGGCCTTCGCCGCGCGCGCCTGCAGAATCTCTTTCTTGCGCAGCGCCAGCACGCCGCGCTGGAAGTCCGATACGCTGCGGCGCCCCAGGTGATTTTCAATCATCCACAACTTGACATCATCAAGTGACGTAAACCGGGTATTCTGCGTGGTCTTGAACTCGATGCCGTGCTTGCGGCACAGTTCGTAGCGATTGTGGCCATCTACCAGAATGTCGCCCCACAGCACCAAAGCATCGCGGCAACCTTCTGCCAGCAAGCTGCGCTCGAGGGCAGCATATTCGTCGGGGCTGAGCGGATCTATATAGGTGCGCAGTTCTTCGTTTATCTGGATGGTCATGGTGACGCTGTATTCATCAATCATGGGCGCGGTCGCCATTACACCATTGGTGGCGCACTCGTGGCCACACAGGCCATCGCCCCGCATAACAACCGGAGACGCATCATGCCCCAACTTTGTGCTTATCTGTCGTTCGACGGCCAGTGCGCCGAAGCGCTGCGCTTTTACGAGCATACGCTGGGCGGCCGCGTAGAAGCCATGCTGACTTACGCGCAGGCGCCGGAAAGCGCGGGCATCCCCGCCAACATGCACGAGCGCATCATGCACGCCAGGCTGAACCTGGACGGCCAGACACTGATGGCGGCCGATGTCATCGACGGCCAGCCTTACCAGGGCCAGCACGGCGTGTCGCTCGCGCTGATGTTTCCCACCGTATCCGACGCCACGCGCATCTTCAATAATCTGGCCGAAGGCGGCACGGTCACCATGCCGCTGCAAAAAACCTTCTGGGCCGAGACATTCGGCGCGCTGACCGACCGCTACGGAACGTCGTGGCTTATCAATGGCGGCCAGATCGCCAGCTGAAATCATTCCAGGGAATACGCATGCCGCATGCTTCACAAGATAAACAGCGCTGGCTGGCGCTGATCGTGCTGTGCCTGGGTGTACTGATGATCGTGCTGGACACCACCATCGTCAATGTGGCCCTGCCATCGATACGCACCGATCTGCGCTTTACGGAAACCGCGCTGGTATGGGTGGTGAACGCCTATATGCTGACGTTCGGCGGTTTCTTGCTGCTGGGCGGAAAACTGGGTGACCTCTTCGGTTCGCGGCGGGTGTTTCTGGCCGGCCTGACCTTGTTTACCGTGGCATCGCTGGCCTGCGGGCTGGCAACCAGCCAGGAAATGCTGGTGGCGGCGCGCGCGATACAGGGCGTGGGCGGCGCAGTGGTGTCGGCCGTGTCGCTGTCGCTCATCATGTCGCTCTTTCCCGAACCTGCCGAACGGGCCAGGGCCATGGGGGTGTACGGGTTTGTGTGCGCCGGAGGCGGCAGCGTGGGCGTGCTGCTGGGCGGGCTTCTTACCAGCCAGCTCAGTTGGCACTGGATCTTCCTGGTGAACCTGCCCATCGGCGCCGCCGTGTTCGGCCTGTGCCTGGTGCTGTTGCCGGGCACGCGCGCCGCCAGCGGCGTGCGCCTGGACGTGGCCGGCGCCTTCACCGTCACGCTATCGCTGATGCTGGCGGTGTATGCGGTGGTCAATGGCAACCAGGCAGGCTGGACTTCGACCCAATCGATGGGGCTGCTGACGCTGTCGGCGGCACTGCTGGCGGCATTCCTGTTTATCGAATCGCGGGCGCGCTCGCCGTTGATGCCGCTGGGCCTGTTCCGGTTGCGCAACCTTGCCACGGCAAACGCGGTAGGCGTGCTGTGGGCCGCGGCAATGTTTGCCTGGTTCTTTATTTCGGCGCTGTACATGCAGCTGGTGCTGGGCTATAGCGCCATGCAGGTGGGCCTGGCTTTCCTGCCCGGCAACCTGGTCATGGCCGTTTGTTCGCTGGGCGTATCGGCGCGCCTGGTCATGCGTTTTGGCGTGCGCGGCCCGCTGGCGGCGGGCTTGACCGCCGCCGCGGCCGGGCTGGCCCTGTTCTCCCAGGCTCCCATCGATGGCAGCTTCGGCGTGCACATTCTGCCCGGCATGCTGCTGCTGGGCCTGGGCGCCGGCATCGCCTTCAATCCTTTGTTGCTGGCGGCAATGAACGATGTGGCGCCGCACGAATCCGGCCTGGCCTCGGGGATCGTCAATACTGCCTTCATGATGGGCGGCGCGTTGGGGCTGGCGATCCTGGCCAGCGTGGCCGCCGCGCACACGGCGGCCCTGACTCAAGCCGGCACGATACTGCCCGAGGCACTGAACGGCGGCTATCGTCTGGCCTTCATGCTGGGCGCCATCTGCGCGGCCATCGCGGCCTTGCTGGGCGGCCTGCTGCTGCGCAACGCACCCGCCGCATCGTCTTCACCCGCCTCCGGTGGTACGCTTCAGAAACCCGTCATCCAGGAAGAAACACCATGAATTCGCCCGCCACTCTCTCTGACGAACTGTACGCACAACTGCAGGGCGCACCCATGCAGCAACTGGCCCAACAACTGGGGTCCGACACGGCCCAGACGCAAAGCGCGGTGGGCGCCGCGCTGCCATTGCTGCTGGGCGCTCTGGGCCAGAACGCTGCGCAGCCCCAGGGCGCGCAGGACCTGTTCGGCGCGCTGCAGCGCGACCACAATGGCGGCGCCGATCTCGGCAGCCTGCTGGGGTCGTTGTTGGGCGGGGGCGCCCCTGCCGAAGGCGGCCAGCTCGATGGCGGCGCCATACTGGGCCACGTCTTCGGACAGAACTGCGACCGGGCCGAACAGAATCTGGGGCAGGCCACCGGACTGGGCGGCAGCAATGCCGCCCAATTACTGAAATTGCTTGCGCCTATCGTGATGGCCTTTCTGGCCAAGCGCATGCAAGGCAGCGGCATGGACGCCGACAGCCTGGGCGCCACACTGACGCACGAGCGCGACGCGGCACGCCAGCAGGGCGGAGTTGGCGGCGATCTTCTGGGTTCTTTGCTGGACCAGGACGGCGACGGACAGGTGGGCCTGGGCGATCTGCTGAAAATCGGCGGCAGCCTGTTGAACGGCCGCCGTTGAAGCCCGCCGGCGCGGCCCCCCTTGATCACGGATGGCGGCAGGGGCCGCGTCGGCACGTCCGCTAGAGGCGCCCTTCTCCGACCCCCTGCCCGCCCGCGCCGCCATCGGGATGACCGGGGCGCGCCGCCACGGCCCCGCAGGCGGCCAGCGCCTGTTTCAAGGTGTCGAACATCGCGTCGGGGCCAACCAGGTCCACCACCCCGGCCTTGGCAAGCTTGCCCCGCACCCGCGGATTGGCTTCGGCCAGCAGCACCCTTACCTTGCGCTGCTGCAGGCGCGCAATGACTTCTTCGAGCATCTGCAGGCCCGTCGCATCGATGAACGGTACGCGCCGCAGGCTTATTACCAGCAGGCGCGGGTCGGTGTGCGTGCTGGCCAGCGCGTGCTCGAAATTCTCGACAGCGGCAAAGAACAATGGGCCTTCTATCGTGTAGACGAGCACGCCTTCCGGCAGGTCGGCAATGCCATTGGCCGCCAGTTCGAAACGCAGTTCTTCGCCCTGTATGGGCAACACACCCACGCTGGAGGCCATGCGGCGCAGGAAATGCAGGGTGGCGAGTATCACCCCGATGTTCACCGCCACGACCAGGTCGGCGAACACGGTCAACAGAAAGGTCACCAGCAGAATGACCACATCGGCGCGTGGCGCGCGACGCAGCATCTTCACCACATGCCGCACGTCGCTCATGTTCCATGCCACCATGAAGAGGATGGCAGCCAGTACGGCGAGCGGCACGTCTTCGGCCAACGGCGCAACCAGCACGACGATGGCAATCAGCGTAAGCGAATGCACGATGCCGGCCAGGGGGCTGGTGCCGCCATTGCGGATATTGGTTGCGGTGCGGGCGATGGCGCCTGTGGCGGCGATGCCGCCGAACAGCGGCGCGGCGATATTGGCGATGCCCTGGCCTATCAGTTCCTGGTTCGACTGGTGCCGCGTGCCCGCCATGCCGTCGGCCACAACGGCAGACAGCAGGGATTCGATAGCGCCCAGCATAGCAATGGCGAACGCCGGCCCGATCAATTCGATCAGGCGCGGCAGGGTGACCTCGGGCCACTGCCAGGACGGCAGCCCTTGAGGCACTCCGCCAAACGCCGATCCGATAGTGGCTACCCCATCGAAGGCGAAGACCGCCTGCAGCACCGTGGCGGCGACCAGCGCCACCAGCGGGCCAGGCACGCGCTTGAGGTATGGCACGCGCGCAGACAGGATCAGCAACGCCAGGCTGAAAAGCGCCAGGCCCGTCGTGGCCGGGTGCAGTTGCGGCAACGCCTGCAGCAGTTGCCACAGCTTCTGGTGGAAATGAACGCCTTCAGTCGGGGGCAGACCGAAGAAGTCTTTCCATTGCCCCACCCAGATGATCACCCCGATGCCGGCCGTGAAACCCACGATGACAGGAGCGGGGATGAACTTGATCACTGCGCCCATGCGCGCCACGCCGAGCAGCAGCAGGATCACGCCCGCCATCAGCGTGGCCAGCTGCAGCCCCGCCACGCCGTATTCGGCGACCACTCCGGCCAGGATGACAATGAACGCGCCGGTAGGCCCGGCAATCTGCAGCCGGCTGCCTCCGAATATGGAAACCAGCAGGCCGGCGACGATCGACGTGTACAGGCCCTGTTCGGGCTTGACGCCCGATGCGATGGCAAACGCCATGGCCAGCGGCAGGGCCACCACCCCGACAATGACGCCCGAAACGATATTCGGCAACCAATGCCGGCGTTGCAACAACCCGGCCCGATGAGCCTCAAGCAGCGCGATCACGATTCACCCCGAAGCACAAAAGCACCTAACCCAGCGCCGTATCCAGGAACATCATCGCGGCAAAGCCTGCCAACAAGCCTACCGTGGCGGGCGTCTGGTGGCCATTGCGGTGCGTTTCGGGAATGACTTCATGGGACACGACAAAAATCATGGCGCCAGCTGCCAGGCCCATGCTGACGGGATACGCCAGCGCCAGGCCGCTGGACATTCCCAGCCCCACCATCGCGCCCAGGGGCTCCATCAGGCCGGAGGCGGCCGCCACCAGCGCGGCGCGCCATGGCGACAGGCCCGTGGCGCGCAAAGCCATGGCCACCGCCAGCCCTTCCGGAATATTCTGGATGGAAATCGCGGATGTCAGCGGAAGGCCAACCTGCATATCGCCGTTGGCAAAACCCACGCCTATCGCCATGCCCTCGGGCAGGTTATGCAGCGTAATGGCCAGTACGAACAACCAGACGCGGTTCAGGCGTTCGGCATCGGGCCCGCAAGGCCCGGTGCTATCGTGCGCGTGCGGCGTGAACACATCCAGGCCCAGCATCAGCAGCACTCCCAGCGCCAGGCCCAGCACTACCACGGCGGCTGCGGCCGGGCCATCGCCCACCAGGCCTTCGGCGGCCGCCAGTCCCGGTAGAACCAGTGAAAACGCGCTGGCCGCCAGCATCATGCCCGCCGCGAACCCCAGCATGATGTCCTGCGTGCGGTCTTGGATGCTGCGCAACCCCACCGCAAGCAGCGCCCCCACTGCGGTGGCGCCAAACCCGGCCAGGCCGCCCAGCGCGGCGTAGCGTATGTAGCCAGGTTCGACTCCGGTAAGCCCCCGGTACAGGCCGGCGGCCAACAGCAACAGCGCGGCCGCCGATGCGGCAGCAAGCCCCAGCGCCACAAAGGGACGGGACTGCGCTTGTGCGCGCCAGGCGGCGCGCCATTCGCGCGCCACAGTTTGGGTTGTGTCCATAGCAATGCTTAACGGGTAGCCAGATATACCGCCGCCCGGGGCTCGGGCCTGGGCGGTCAAGGCTCTTAGTCTAGCGCACGCCGGAGCGTTCGTTGCAAATGGTCACAATATGAGGGCACTCAGTTCTGCTCCGTTTTTCGTGGCCGGCGAGCGCGCGGCGTCGCCTTGCGAGCCGGAGGCGTGGCCTGGGCGGGTGCGTCGGCGCCGGATTGGGCGGCCGCCTGCGTGGCGATGTCTGCATCCGCCGGCGACACCACGGCATCGGTCAGCATGTCGGCGGTACGCTCTATTGCCGCGTCGGCTTTTGAAGCCGCTTTCTTGCGGGCGGCAGTCTTGCGGGCCCCGCGGCTGCCCCCGGCGCGCGCCGGCTCGGGCTCGGCTGGCACGGCCCTGTACACATACGCGCCAGACTTTTCGTCACGGCCAAATGACAGCAACCCGCGGGCCTGCGCCTCTTCAAGCAGATTGCCGAACGTCTTGAAGCCGTGATACGACTCGCTGAAATCCGGCTTGCGACGCTTGATGGCTTCTTTCAGTACCGAAGCCCAGATCTTGCCGCTGTCGCCGCGTTCGGACACCAAGTCTTCGAACGTCTCGACGGCGATCTCGATCCCTTGGGTGCGGCGCGCCTCGATCTCTGCCTTGCGGCCGGGGTCTTCTTCCTGGTTGCGCCGGCCCGCAGAGGCGGCTTCACGCGCCGCGCCGCCCTTCTGTTCGGGACGCTGTCGCTCGCGCACCAGGTCATCATAGAAAATGAACTCATCGCAATTGGCGATCAACAGATCCGAGGTCGAGCGCTTTACCCCTACCCCTATCACCTGCCTGGCGTTTTCGCGCAGTTTGGATACCAGGGGCGAGAAGTCCGAATCGCCGCTGATGATCACGAAGGTGTCGACGTGCAGCTTTGTATAGCAAAGGTCCAGCGCGTCCACCACCAGCCGGATGTCCGCCGAATTCTTGCCTGACTGCCGCACGTGCGGAATCTCGATCAGTTCGAAATTCGCCTCGTGCATGATGGCCTTGAACTCGCGATAACGTTCCCAATCGCAATAGGCCTTCTTTACCACGATGCTGCCCTTGAGCAGCAGGCGCTCCAGCACCGGCTTGATATCGAACCTTTGGTAATTGGCGTCTCGCACGCCCAACGCGACGTTCTCGAAATCGCAGAACACCGCCATGCTGATGCTTTCCTGGGTCGCGGTCATGTGCTTCTCCGTGTCACAACACGGCGACGATACACCGGATGGGCGATTCTGCACTTCCATCCCGGGCATGCGGGCAATAAACTCGGCTTCCTGCCCCCATGCACACGGAGTCGCCATGCCCTATATGCTGCTCATCGTCGAACCCGTCGGCCAACGCGCGCAGCGTTCCGAGCAGGCAGGCCACGCCGCCTATGACAGCATGCTGCGCTACGCGGCCGACCTGAAAGCGCGCGGCCTGCTGCGCGATGCCCAATCGCTCAAGTCCGAGGCCGAGGGCGTGAAACTGCAGGTGCGCGACGGCCGGCCTCGCCTTATCGACGGCCCGTACGCCGAAGCCAAGGAAATGATAGGCGGCTTCTTCCTGCTCGACTGCGCCACCCGCGACGAAGCCGTGGAAATCGCGGCGCAATGTCCGGCGGCGCAATGGTGCACGGTGGAAATTCGCGAAGTGGGCCCCTGCTTCAGCTGACGCAATCGTTTATAGGGGTTTTCCCTTAACCCAACCGCGCTTTGTCGATCTGATGGCGCGCTGCCCGTCGTGTCTGCAATGGCCGCCGAATCCGGCGCGCCGCCACACCGGAGACTGCGCCATGCGTTTCATCATTATCGCCAGAGCCAATGCCGACCCCATCGCCGGCAGCCGGCCCGGAGATAGCTGGCCCTCGGAAATGGCCGCCTACCACGACACCCTGGCACGGGCCGGCGTATTGCTCGATGCCGCCGGGCTGCAGCCCAGCGCCACGGGCTGGCGCCTGCGCTATGCCGACGGGCATTGCGAAACGCTGGAAGGCCCACACCAGCAGGGCTGCGACCATGCCGCGGCCTATACCGTGATCCAGGTGCGAACCCGCGTCGAAGCGCTGGAATGGGCCCGGCGCTTTCCGGCGCCGGCGGGCCCCGGCGTGGCCGCCGAGATTGAAGTACGACAGTTGTACGACATGCCGCTGCGCGCGCTGCCCAAGCCATAGCGCCGCATCCGGCACCTTCCTTGCATCGACTTGCCAAGAGAACCATCATGCACAAACAGATCTTCGTCAACCTGGCTGTTTCCGACCTGCCCCGCTCCATGGCGTTTTTCAAGCAACTGGGGCTGGACTTCGACCCCCGCTTCACCGACCAGAATGCCGCCTGCCTGGTGCTGGGCGAGAACCTGTACGCCATGCTGCTGACCCGCGACTACTTCAAGACTTTCGTCAACAAGCCGTTGTGCGACCCCAAGCAAAGCACCGAAGTGCTGGTTTGCCTGTCGTGCGAAAGCCGCGCCGAAGTCGACGACCTGGTTTCGCGCGCAGTGGCGGCGGGCGGCTCGGTGCCCCGCGACCCTCAGGACTACGGCTTCATGTATGGCCATGCGTTCGAAGACCCCGATGGGCACATCTGGGAATTGATGTACATGGATCCGAATGCGGAGATCCTGAAGCAATGAGTTCGCGAGATGCCGTCCACCAGGCCATCGAAGCCGTCTGGCGCATCGAATCCGCCAAGGTCGTGGCGCATGCTGCGCGCCTGGTGCGCGATGTGGGCCTGGCCGAAGAACTGGCGCAGGATGCGCTGGTCACTGCGCTGGAACGCTGGCCGGTCGACGGCATCCCCGACAACCCCGGAGCCTGGCTCATGACTGCCGCCAAGCGCCGGGCGCTGGACCGGCTGCGGCAGGACACCCTGCATGCGCGCAAGCACGAACAATTGGGCCACGAAATGGACGCCTTGCAGGCCCACGTCGAGCCCGATTTTGTCGATGCGCTCGACGCCGCGCGGCAGGATGACATCGGAGACGACCTGCTGCGCCTGGTATTTACCGCGTGCCACCCGGTGCTGTCGACCGAAGCCCGCGTGGCGCTCACGCTGCGCCTGGTGGGGGGGCTTACCACCGACGAAATCGCGCGCGCGTTTCTCGTGTCGGAATCCACTGTCGCGCAGCGTATCGTGCGCGCCAAACGCACCTTGCGCGACGCGGGCGTGCCATTCGAGGTGCCCCGAGGCGCCGACTTGGCCACGCGCCTGGCTTCAGTGCTGGAAGTGGTCTACCTGATCTTCAACGAGGGTTACGCGGCCACGGCAGGCGCTGACTGGACGCGTCCGGCGATGTGCGAGGAAGCGATGCGGCTGGGCCGCGTGCTGGCCGAACTGGCCCCGCAGGAAAGCGAAGTGCACGGCCTGGCCGCGTTGATGGAGCTGCAGGCTGCGCGCCTGGCCGCCCGCGTGGATGCGGAGGGCGGGCCTATCCTGCTGATGGACCAGGACAGGTCATTATGGGACGCGTTGCTCATCCGGCGCGGCCTGGCGGCGTTGCAGCGCGCACAGGAACTTGCCGATTCGCCCGGCCCATACACGCTGCAAGCGGCGCTGGCCGCCTGCCATGCGCGCGCCGCGCGTCCCGAAGACACCGACTGGCGGCAGATCGTGTCGCTGTATGACGCGCTGGTTCAGGTGGCGCCGTCGCCCGTGGTCGAACTGAACCGCGCCGTGGCGGTAGGCATGGCGCAGGGTCCGCAGGCGGCGCTGGCCCTGGTTGATGCCCTGTCGGCCGAGCCAGTGCTGGCCGCATACCACTTGTTGCCCAGCGTGCGGGCCGATTTGCTGGCGCGCCTGGGACGCATCCAGGAGGCACGGGCCGAATTCCTGCGCGCCGCCGAGATGGCGCGCAATGAACCAGAGCGCAATCTGCTGCTGTCGCGAGCGCGCGCGCTGAACTCCTGATCCTCCTTGAAACGCACCGTAACCTGGCGTTCCCAGGCCCTGGTCACATGCGCAAACATCGCAGAACTTGAGGCGGGGCCGTGGGCTTGTCATCATGGGCCTTACGCATTGACTCGACCAAGGAGGCCTCATGCCGCGTATCACTTCCGCCTTTTTTGCAGCTGCCGTACTGGCCGTGAGCGTGTCGCCAATGGCAGCGCAGGCCCAGGCCGCGCCGGCCGCGCAACCGCCCGCCCAGTCCCAACCCGCTATCCAGCCGTCCGAAGCGCAATTGCAGAAATTCGCCAGCGCTTCGCAGAAAGTAGCCATGGTGGCCGATGAATACCGTCCGAAACTGCAGGCCGCCAAGGATGACGCCGCACGTGAAGAAGTCTATCGCGAGGCCGACGAGAAAATGGTCCGGATGGTCAACGCCGACGGCCTCACCGTCGACGAGTTCAACGGAATCGGCCAGGCCGTAGAGCAGGACCCCCAATTGCGCCAGCGCGTGATTTCGATGGTGCGCGAACAAGCCCCGGCCGGCGGCGCGCCGCGCCAGTAAGCCCGCTGCGAACGCCACGGCGGGCTTCGACCGGGGTTTTCGGCCCGTATCGCTCTTGATCGGGCGCCAGTGTGGAAGAGCCCAGGGCGTCTCGGTGTCTGACACCCATGCCGAAGAGCCCAGGGCGTCTCGGTGTCTGACACCCATGCCGGTCGTGTCGGTGTCTGACACCTGGCGGAGTCAGACACCTATATCGCCGGAGTCAGACACCTATAGCGCGAACTCGCCGTCACCGGTGTCTGACTCCGTCAGGTGTCAGACACCGACATCCCAAGAATGCTCCCCCCACCCACGCCGGAATCTGACACTTTTCTGCGCCCCGTCGCCCCTCGGTTTACTTGTAATTCCCTTAAATCCCCCGATTTCCTGCCGTTATCCACCGATTGAGCTGCGCCTGCCGTTTCTAGAATGAGCCCTTTCCGCGCTCTTTTGCGCGAGGCTCATTGTCATGAACGTTTCGACCCTTATCGGCATCGCGGTGGCCGTCGTTACGCTGGCCGTGGCGCTGGCGCTTTCGGCAAGCGACCCCGGCCTTTACATAAATCTGCCGGGCCTGCTCGTGGTCGTGGGCGGCACCTGCGCCGCGCTTTTCATCAGCTACCCGCTGCGTGAAGTGGCGCGCGTGTTCGCCTTGGTGCGCACAGTATTCCGTGGCGAGAAGATTGATGCCCGACGCGACATCGACGAACTCGCGACGCTGGCGCAACTGTGGATGAACGCCGATGTGCACAAGGTGGAACAGGCGCTGCAAAAAGTCGCCAACCCGTTCCTGCGAACCGGCGTTCAACTGATCATCGATCACACGCCCGAAGACCAGATCATCGAGTTGCTGCAATGGCGCATCGCCCGTCTGCGCGCCCGCGAACGCGCCGAGGCGCAGATGTTCCGAATCATGGCCGGCTTCGCGCCGGCGTTCGGCATGCTGGGGACGCTGGTCGGGCTAATCAACCTGATGTCGGTGCTGGGCGGCGGCGACATGGCGGTCATCGGGCAACATCTGGCGGTGGCCCTGATGACGACCTTCTATGGAATATTGCTGGCCAACCTGGTGTGCAAGCCCATCGCCGTCAAGCTGGAACGTCGCACCGAACAGCGGCTGATCCTGATGAACATGGTGCTTCAAGGCATTTCCCTGATGTGCGCCCGGCGCGGCCCCGCTGTGCTGCGGGAAACGCTGAACTCGTTCATGATGCATTTCGACGACGAGATCGACGACGGCGCCGGCCAGCCGGCTCGTTCCGGCGCCAAGGCCATGGCGAGCGCCAAGCCTGCCGCGGCGGCAAAGGCTGCCAAGGCGGCGCCTGCAGCCCCTGGCCTTGCGACCAACGCCCTGCCCCGTGCGGCCAGCGCGCGTCCATGAGCCTGGCCGACCGCATCGATGCCCTGCGCCGGCAGCGTCAACAGCGCCAGGCCGCTGCGCGGGCCCCGGCTCCGCCGATCCGGGCGCCCTTGCACGAAGGCGGCCGCTACGCACGCTGGCACGTCGATACCCAGGTCGAGCCGGAGTCCGAAAGCTGGCTTCTGACCTATCTGGATCTGCTCACCTTGCTTCTGGCAATGCTGGTGGTGCTGCTGGGGGTATCGCAGTTGCCGACCCGTGCGCCCGCAGCTTCACTGCCCGTGCAACTGCTGGGCTTGCTCGCCAGCCCCGCCGGCGCGGCAAACGCTGCGCAAACGCCGCCTGGCGACATGACGGCGTTGCTGCCCATGCCCGATCTGCCCGGCCTGTCCGCTGCTCGGGAAACGTTTGCGCCGCTTTCCGGCCTGGCCGGCATTGCGCAGCCCGCCCCGGCCGCCGAACCGGCCGCGACGCCAGACGCGCCTGCTAGCCCCGCAGAGCCTGCGCCCCCCGAACCCCAGCCACCCTCGATAGCGGAACTGGGCCTGGATGGCCTGGGCGACGACGTGGATGTCATCGTCAACGAAAAATCGATCAGCTTTCGCATCAGCAACGAGCTGCTGTTTCCATCCGGCCAGGCCATGCTCAGCCCAAACGGGCTGAGCGTCATCGCGCGCATGGCCGGTGTAATCAATCGCAGCCAGGGGCACCCCGTTTCGGTCGAAGGCCACAGCGATCCCGTGCCGATCCAGACCCGGCAGTTTCCATCGAACTGGGAGCTCTCTGCCGGCAGGGCCACAAGCGTGCTGCGCGAACTCGTTCGGGGTGGGGTCGACCCGGCAAGGCTGCGCGCCGTCGGATACGCCGACACCCGCCCGATTGCCCCGAACGACACCGCAGCAGGGCGTGCAGCGAACCGGCGCGTTGAGCTGATTATGGAAATCACCCCGCGCACGGACGCCACAAAGGCCCGCGAGGCGAATTAGCCGCCGCAGGGCTAGAACACAAACAAAGGCAGGCCCGCGTACGCGCGCGCCAGCGCCAGCCCCACCAGGCCCAGGTAGACAGCAGCGGCCAGGGCGACTGCTGCCGATGCGTGGCGCCCGCCCGCCACGCCCAGCAGATACCCGACCAAAGGCAATACCTGCTGGGCATGCACGCCAAGGAAATGCGCCACGCGCAGATCTCCCCCCGTAACCGACCAGCCTGTCAGCGGCAGGCCTGGCCCGGCCGCGGCGCCCACCAGCGGCCCGCCATGGGCGCTGATGGCCACACCCACCCCCGCCCCGGCCGCGAACGTCAGAAGCAGCCCCAGCACCGCCCCAAGGCGGTATGCCGGGGCCATGCCATCGGCGTGCCGCCACAGCTGGTGCGCCACCGGCAGCGAGGTCGCCGTGAATAGCAACGCCGCTATTCCCATCAGGATGAACATGGCCGTGTGAAAGGGAGTGCTGGTATTGAAATGCGACGGCTGCCCCACCGCGCCCTGCCAGGTGATGTGCACGGCCTCGAACGCCCCGGTAGCCACTGCCGTCCATACGGTGGCCCTCAACAGCGGCGTGCGGCGTCGCTTTTGGGGCAGCTCGCCGATCAGCCACGCCAGCGTCAGCGCATACAAACCTATGGCGGCCATGAACTTCATAGGCTTGGCCCATACATCTACGCCGCCTAGCGTGCGCGGATCCAGCCAGGCCGCCAGCGCCGCGGGTATCAAGGCCGCAAGCATGACCATGCCGAACACCGCCAGCACACGCTGCCGGCCCAGCAGCTGTTGCGCCGGCCGGATGGCCCACGGCGATGACGCGTGGGCCGCCGAATCGAAACTGATTGCAAACATGGCGCCACCCTCAATCTAAACACTGTTTAGATAAGGTAGCATCTGATTTGAACAATGTAAAGATGAAATATGCCCGCTCCAAAATCCGTGGCGCACGAAACCTACCACCATGGGGCCCTGCGCCAGGCCCTGATCGACGCCACCGAAGACATCCTGGCCGAGCGCGGGCTGGATGGCTTTACCCTGCGCGAGGCGGCGCGCCGGGTGAACGTATCGCCCGCGGCGCCGGTGCATCACTTCGGCAGCGTGGCGGGATTGCTGACAGAGGTCGCCATCCTGGGCTTCGAGGCGCTGACACAGCATCTGCGTGAAGGCGCGCAGGCCGGCGGCAAAGACCCTGGCGCGCGGCTGCGCTCGCAGGGCCTGGGATACGTGCGCTTCGCACTGGCGTATCCGGCCCGTTTTCATCTGATGTTCCGCAAAGACCGCCTCAGCGACGATCCGCGCCTGCAGGCGGCCGGCCAGGCAGCGTTTGCCGAACTCGAGCATGCGATTCGCGACTACGCGGGGGTTGCGCCCGGACAGGCGCTGGACGAATGCACTCGCGCCCGTCTGCTGGGCGCATGGTCTACCGTACACGGCTTTGCGCACCTGGCCCTGGACGGCAAATTCGACATGCCGGGAGGCCCCCGTGCCGACGTCCGGCAGCTCGAGTCCACCCTGCGGCGCGTCCTGGAACAAGGGTGGCCGTGAGGCCGGGCGCATCGTACGACGAATTGCGCGCGCATCGCGCCCGCCGTGCCCTTTGCGTTACGCTGCCCATGGATGAACGGGCGCAAGGCGCTCGCGACGATCGCCCGATGACGCGACGCCCGATCGAAGCGCCGGCCTCCCGGCGCCTGTCAGCGCGACGACGGTTCGATGGCGGCCGCTATGGCGTGGATCATGGACCGGCCTATCTCGGCGACGGCGGCGTTCCGCTCTTGCGGGCGGGACGAACTGCCCGTCAGATATATGCTCGCCAGCCATGGCTTGCCGTGCGGCGGTCTGATCACCGCGATGATCGAGCGCGAACCCCGTTCCCCCGAACCCGTCTTGTCACCGATCCCCCACCCCTGCGGCAGACTTGCCCGTATCAGTTCGTCGGCGACCTGGTCCGCAATCATCCAGGCCTCGAGCTGATGGCTGGAACCCGGCGACAACACCCCTTGGAACAACAGGCGGCCCAATGTGCCGGCTGCCGCACGTGGCGTCGTTGTGTCTCTGGGGTCTGCGGGCAAGGCCTCGTTCAGCTCGGGTTCCCACCGATCCAGTCGCGACATCTCGTCGCCCGTACTGCGCAGGAACGCCGTCAGCCCCGCCGGGCCCCCGATGCGTCGCAGCACCAGGTTGCCGGCGGTGTTGTCGCTCAAGGTAATGGTGGCGTGGCACAGCTGCGCCAGTGTCATGCCTTTGCCGACATGTTGGGCCGTGACCGGAGAATACGTCACCAGCGTTTCGGGGCCGTACAGCACCACGGTATCCAGGCTTTGCTCCGCGGCATCCACCTTGGCCAACAGCGCGCCGCACGCCAGGGCCTTGAAGGTGCTGGCCATAGGAAACCGTTCATCGGCGCGGTAGAGCGCCACAGCAGGCTCGCCGAGCCGCTGTAGCGCCACGCCCACCCGTCCGCCCAGCCTTGCCTCGACCCGCGCCGCGGTTTCGGCCACGGTGTTGGCCGCCGCGACGCCGAAAAGGCCCGGGATCGCTATCACCAATAGTGTGACAAGCCGTTGTAAACGCATCAATCCAGCCCTCTGATTCAACGGTGCGCATTCTACGAAGAAGAAATCCGCGACGGCGCGCCTGGCCGTTCGCCGATCTGCTGGCGCCACATGGCGTAGTAAAGGCCAGTGCGCGCCAGCAGTTCGGTGTGCGTGCCGCTTTCCACGACGCGCCCCTTTTCCAGCACGAAGATGGTGTCGGCGTGCATGATGGTGGACAGCCGGTGCGCGATCAATATGGTGATCTGGCTGCGGCTGGCCGAAATACGCCGCACCGTGGCGGATATCTGCTCTTCGGTGAGGGAGTCCAGCGCGGAAGTGGCCTCGTCGAAAATCAGCAGGCGTGGCCTTCGTATCAAGGCCCGTGCGATAGACAGGCGTTGCTTCTCGCCACCCGACAGCTTCAGCCCCATTTCGCCTATATGCGTGCCCAGGCCGGCGGGTGATTTCTGCAACAGGTAGGCGCAGGCCGCCTGCTGCATTGCGTCCACGATTTCTTCGTCGGTAGCGTCCGCCTTTACCAGCCGCAGGTTGTCGCGCAGCGTGCCCGCGAACAAGTATGGTTCCTGCGTCACCAGGCCGACCTGGCGACGCGCTCGGTTGTAGCGCAAGACCTTGGTCGAAATATCGTTATAGAACACCTCGCCCCGCGCGGGCCTGTACAGCCCCAGCAACAGTTTCACCAGCGTGGACTTGCCGGACCCCGACGGCCCCACGAAAGCAATCGTGTCGCCCAGCGCGGCCGAGAAAGACACGCCGTCCAGCGCGTTGTCGGATGCGCCCTTGTGGCGGAACACCACGTCGGCAAAGCGCACATGCGTGATCGGGCCGCAGTCCTGCGGGGATTCGGGGCGCCGGTCGATGGGCTTGTGCATCAGCGCGTCGAAGTTCGACAACGACGCTTCGGCTTCGCGATACGCCAGGATGATATTGCCGAGCTCCTGCAGCGGCGCAAAAATCGCCACCGAAATGAACTGCATGGCTATCAACTCGCCCGGGCTGAGCACATCACGGAAGATCAGCCAAAGCAACGCAAACAGGATCGCCAGCTTCAACATGCTGAGCGTCACGCCTTGCAAGAAGGACAACAGGCGGATGCGCTTGACCTTCTGCATTTCCAGCTCGAAGATGCGCAATGTCTGTGCCTGAAGGCGGCGGATTTCGGGAAAGGTCAGCCCCAGGCTCTTGATCAGCTCGATATTGCGCAACGATTCGGCAATAAAGCCCGAACTGCGATTCGTCTCGCGCACGATGGACCGCTGCTGGGTCTTGATTTCCCTGCTGAGCAGCCCCGTCAGGCCGCCCAGCACCAGTACGCCCACCAGGAACACCGGCACCAGCAGCCAATGCCGGGTCACGGCGTACCAGACCAGGAAACCCATGCCGACCAATGCCGCGAACACTGTGTTGATAAAGGCGTTGATGAAGCGCTCGCTGTCGGTGCGCACTTTCTGCAGCAACGAAAGGGTCTCGCCGCTGCGCAAGTCTTCGAATTCCTGGAATGTCAGGCGCAGCGCCTGGCGCAGGCCGTCGTTGAACATCTGCGTGCCGAATTTCTGTACGACCAGCCGCGTTACGTATTCCTGTACCGCCTTGGCCAGCCGCGACAACACCGCAATGGCCACCGCCAGCGCAAGCAGCCGCAACACCCCGGCCACCCGCTCGTCGTCGGAAAGGCCGGCACGATTGATGGCATATTCGTCGATGATCTTGCCAAAAATAATCGGGTCGATCAGCGCCAGCACCTGGCTTGCGCCTGCCAGCAGCAACGCCAGTGCCGCCAACTTGGCGTGCGGACGCAGGTAAGCCCACAGGATACGCATTGCTCAGTAATGCGGGGGCAGCTCGTCGCTCGGGTTGCGCGGACCGGCACCAGCGCCTTCGGGCATCTGCTGGCGCAGTTCGGCCACTTCGCGCTGCAGCCTGTCGATTTGTTGCTGCTGGCGAAACAGGGCCTGGTTCAGCTGGTCCAGCATGTCATCGGCCAGGCCCAGCTTGATCTCCAGATCAATGAGCCGTTGTTCGGGATCTACCGGTACTGTCATGCAATTACTCCGAAAAAGTCGCGCGTGGGGACGCGGTCAGGTCACCGGGCCGGGGTTGAACAGCGCAAGCGCATTGTGCAGTTTCAGCTTTTCAGCGCAGGACTGCTTCTTGCCGCTGGCCACGTCGAGCATCAGGCGGAACAATTCCCAGCCGACCTCCTCGATGGAAGCCGCGCCGGTGGCAATGCGGCCCGCATCGATGTCCATCAGGTCGTGCCAGCGGCGCGCCAGGTCGCTGCGCGTGGCCACCTTTATCACCGGCACCTGCGCCAGGCCGTAGGGCGTTCCGCGACCGGTGGTGAACACATGCAGATTCATGCCGGCCGCAAGCTGCAACGTTCCGCAGATGAAATCGCTGGCCGGCGTCGCACAGAACACCAGCCCCTTGCCGGAGAGCTTCTCACCGGGCGAAAGCACGGCCGAAATCGGCGCCGACCCCGACTTCACGATCGAACCCATGGCCTTTTCCACGATGTTCGACAGGCCGCCCTTCTTGTTGCCGGGGGACGTGTTGGCGCTGCGATCTGCCATGCCCAGGCTCAAGTACCGGTCATACCAGGCCATTTCGCGCACAAGGGCCTGCGCCACTTCGGGTGTCGCCGCGCGCGCGGTCAATTGGTCGATGCCGTCGCGCACCTCGGTGTTTTCCGAGAACATCACCGTGCCGCCGGCGCGCACGATCAGGTCGGCCGCATAGCCTACCGCCGGATTGGCGGTCAGCCCGGAAAACGCGTCACTGCCTCCGCATTGCACGCCCACCACCAGGTCCGATACCGGACACGGCTCGCGGCGCCTGCGATCCAGGATCGCCAGGTGCTTCTCGGCCGTCTGCATGATGGACCGGATCATTGCGTCGAAACCGATGTGCTCTTCATCTTGCAGGCAGATCGTATCGATAGCCGCGCCGGCATCCGCGTCCGGCGCGATAGGCAGGGTTCCTGGCGGCATCAGGCGCTGCGGCTGCAGTTTTTCGCAGCCCAGGCTCACCATCATTGCTGTGCCGCCGAAATTGGGGTTGCGGCTGATATTGCGCAGCGTACGGATGGGAACCGCGGCGCCGGGCGCATCGATGGCAACGCCGCAACCATACGTGTGCTCTAGGCCGACCACATCGTCCACATTGGGAAAGCGCGGCAGCAGCTCGTCCTTGATGCGCCGCACGGCATGTTCGACAACGCCCTGCACGCACTGCACCGTGGTGGTAATGGCCAGAATGTTGCGCGTGCCCACCGATCCATCGGCATTGCGATACCCCATGAAGGTATAGCCTTGCAACGGCGGCATGGGCGGCGCCGCGCGCGTCGCCATGGGCAGGTCGTCCAGCGAACGCGCCGTGGGCAAGGTGGTGACCCGCTCGTGCACCCAACTGCCACGCGGCAGCGCACGCGCAGCGTAGCCGATGGTGACGTTGTAGCGGATTACCGGGTCGCCATGCGCCAGGTCGGCAAGCGCCACTTTGTGGCCTTGCGGTATCGATTCGCGCAGCACCACGCCGCCTGGCAGCGTGGCGCCCGCGGCCAGGCCGCCATCATTCACGATGATGGCGACGTTATCGGCCTCATGGACTTTGATAAACAGCGGCTGGACAGCGTCAGTCATGCGCATTCCGTAAACACACCGGCGGCACCGCGCCACCGACGCACCATTATCGCAGTTCGGGTTTCCGGCCGGTCTGCGGCCGAACCTCGTCGCAAGCGGCGGCGCGCAGCCGACGCCAGCCGCAACGGCAGCGGTCCGTCTCCGGCGCCGCTAATCGCGGCTTTCGAAGCTCATGGCGATGCCCAGCGCCAAGCCTATGCCTATGCCCAGTGCGATATTGTCCAGCGCTGCGCCTATGCCTGCCCCGATCGCTAGTCCGACGGATATCCAGGTTGTTTTCTTCATGCGGTTCAGGTTAGCACCCTGATGCGGCGGCCCGTCTCGATGCCAGTCCGGTCATGCACCCGGCCGAGCGCGATGTTTGCCATGCGTCAGGTGCGGGTGCGGCCGGCCAGCAGGACGGCGGCGGCCAGTAATTGCATGGCGCCGGCCACCACGAAAACCAGGCCGGCCAGCCCGCCCGCCCCTGCCCATTCGCGCAACAACCCGAACACGGCGGGCGCGAATGCGTATCCGGCCTGCCCGATCGCCGTTACCCACGCCACCACGCGCGCCACGTCGACAGGCCGGAAATCCGCCTGGGCGATCAGCGGCGGAAGCGAGGTGACGTTTCCCAATGCAATGCCGAACAGGCAGCAACCCAGCACCATGCCCATTGCCGACGGGCCGCTGGCCAGCAGCACCCCGGAGCCCAGCGCCTGTACCGCCAGGTTCCATGCGGCGGCCTTGCGCCGGTCCACGCCCGGCGCCAGCAATCGGCCCAGCACCATGCGGCCGGCGATGGCGCACCCCGTGGCCAATCCCATGACGGTGCCGGCAGGCCCGTTGCCCATGACGGGCGCCAGCATCGAAAACAGATGCGCCACCAGGCCCACCTGGGCAAACAGCGCCAGCGTTGCGCCGATGGCCAGTGTCAACAGGCGCCGGTCGCGGCGCGGCGCGTACAGGGCTGGCTGGTGCGCGGCGACCCGCGCGCCGGATCCGTCGGGCGCCGCGCGGATGTCGCCATCCGGCGCCAGGCCCAGCTGGGCGGGCGTATGGCGCAGATAGCGCGCAGCCAGCCCCAGGACGGTCAGCGCCATCACCAGGGCCACGGCCACGACGGCAGCGCCAAAGCCGAGCGCCGCGATCAGCGCCACCCACAACGGCGAAAAGATCACGCCGCCCAGGCTGGCGCCATTGAATGCCATGCCCAGCGCCGCGGGCCGGCGCCTGTCGAACCAGGGCGCGACCATCGCATTGAGCGCCGCGCCGCTGGTCATGGCCCACCCGGACCCGCTGAACAGGACGGCGACGAAAAGCTGCCACGGCTCGCGCGCGTATCCCCACCCCAACAAGCCGATGGCAGCCACCAACGCACCCGCGCCGGTGGTGGCGGCAACGCCGTATCGGCGATGCAGCGCATCCAGGGCGGCAACCACCGCGGCCCCGCAAAGAAAGTGCACCGAGATGGCTGCCGATATCAACGCAAGCGGCCAGCCCCGCGAAACCTGCAGCACCCCGAGGAAAATGGGCGGACCATAGAACCCTATGCCCCAGGCAAACACCGCGATGACAAAAGCCGCCGCCACGACGCGCCAGCCGAAAAAGATCGGATCCGCGGGCGATCGAGTGCGGCGCTCGGGTGTTTCATGCATGGCGGCATCCTGGCAAGGCGTAACCTCGGCAGTGTGCCCGCAAGCCGGCCCGCTACGCTGCGGCCCGTATCGAAATATCGCCTCTAATGTGAAGCGCCATCGTATTTCTGCAGTGTCAGGGCATCCAGGTCCGCATCGGGCACGCAGCGCAGGTTCACCGCCCGCACCGGGGATCCATCGGGATTGGCGCCATATGCGAAAGGCTGCGTACCGCAATGCCGGCAGAAGCGGTGATCGATCTTGTGCGTGGCGAACCGGTACGACACCAAGTCATCGGCCCCGGCCTCCAGCGTGAAAAGATCCGCGGGAAAAAAACTGAGCAGGAATCCCTTGCGCCGGCAATGCGAGCAATTGCAGCTGATAGCCGAAGCCGGCAGGTCCGCGTTCACCGTGAAGCGGACGGCCCCGCAATGACAACTTCCTTGGAATGACATGTCGTCCTCCTGGCAATGATGAAATCCGTGTCGGCTCGTACGGGCACGCCTGAGCGACTGCCTGCCATGATGACATACCGGCGCACCGTACGGTACGGCTATTGCCGCCACGTCAGAGGTTCCTGTAGGGCGTCGCACGATGGTATAAGCAGGTAACCTCGTCCATCGCCATATGCCCATGTCCGACGTCCGCCTCCAGCCGCTCGCCAACGCCGAATACGGCGATCCCGTCATGGCCTGTGCCGAAACGCTGGCGCAATGGTCGGATCATCCCGACAATCTCACCTGCACGTACCTGACCCCTGCCCATCGCGCGACGGCCCGCCAGCTGGAAACGTGGATGCAGGAAGCGGGATTCGACACGGTGCGATGCGATGCCGTGGGCAACGTCATAGGCCGCTATCGGGCCGACAGCGCAATAGCGGCGCCGCCACTGGTTGCAACAGGCAGCCATTACGACACCGTGCGCAACGGGGGCAAGTACGACGGCCGGCTGGGCATATTGCTGCCCATTGCGGTCGTCGCGCACCTGCACAGGCACGGACGACGCCTGGCCTTTGACTTCGAAGTGGTGGCATTTGCCGAAGAAGAAGGCGTGCGCTATGGCGGCTCTTTCCTCGGGTCGTCCGCCTACATCGGGCAGTTCGATGCGTCCCAGCTCGAACGTTGCGATGCCGATGGCATCACCTTGCGCCAGGCCATGCTCGACGCCGGCCTGGATCCCGATGCAGCCCCTCGCCAGAAGGCAGACCCGCGCCTTTGCCATTATTTCGAAGTGCACATCGAACAGGGGCCTGTGCTGCACCAGCGCGGTTTGCCGCTGGGGGTGGTCACATCCATCGCAGGCTGCGTGCGGCGCCGCATCACGCTGGCTGGCGCGCCGGGCCACGCTGGCACCACACCCATGGACATGCGGCGTGACGCCGCCTGCGCGGCGGCCGAGATCATCCTGGCCATAGAAGAACGCTGTCGTGCCGAGCCTGGACTGGTCGGCACGGTTGGCACACTGCAGGTTCCCGAAGGCTCGATCAACGTAATTCCGGGCGCCTGTGACCTGACGCTGGACATCCGCGCGCCCCAGGATGCCGCCCGTGACACGGCGCTGGCCGACATCGATGCCCGTATTCAGCAGATTTGCGCACGCCGCGGCATCGAGTATGCCGTCGAAGAATTAATGCGCGTGCCGGCATCGCCCTGTTCGGACACGCACCAGGCGCTATGGCGGCAGGCGATCGCCGCGCAAGGCGTGCCGGTGCTGGACCTGCCATCGGGCGCCGGCCACGACGCGATGCTGCTGGGGCGCCTGGTGCCCATCAGCATGCTGTTTGTGCGGTGTGGCAATGGCGGGGTCAGCCACAACCCGCAAGAAACCATGACCGCCGCCGACGCACAGCTCGCCGGCCAGGCCGTCCTGGATTTTCTGCAGCGCTTCGAAGACACACTGCCGCGCGCCTGACGCGGCACGCCGACATCTGGCCGCGGGCTAATGCGGGGGCAACAGGCCCGGCCGGCCTTCGTGCGCGGCATGGGCTTTGTCCAGGATGAACTCGATCATCATCGAAATCGCGCGCGGATGGTGTCGGCTGGGCATATAAAGCAAGTACATCGATCGCCCGAAAATGCTCAGCCGCCATTCGTCCAGCGCGGTAACCAGCCGGCCCCGGGCCACGTCTTCGTGAACCACATAGTCTGGCAATACCGCCACGCCCAGCCCTTCCAGCGTGGCATCGCGCAGGAAGGGATAGTTGCGTGACACGATGGTGGGGTCGAGCGTTACCTGTTGCCGCTGGCCGCCCTGGTACGCCGACAGCCGCAACGGCCTGCCGATAACGGCGGCGCTGATAATGGGCACGCCGCACAACGCTTCCGGACGCTGCGGCAGGCCGCGCCGCGCCGCGTAGGCGGGCGAACCGCACACCACATAGCGCACCTGGCCGAGTTCGCGCGCCACCAGGTGCCCCGGCGGCCCCGACGTAATGCGCACGGCGATATCCACTTCGTCGCGCAGCAGGTCTTCAACGCTGTTCTCGAAGAGCACATCCAGCACGATGCCGGGATAGTTGCGCTTGAACTCGAGCAGCCACGGCGTCATCACAAACTGCCCATAGCCGCTGGGCACGCTCAGGCGCACCCTGCCCTGGGGAGTCTTGCCCAGCGTCTCGACAGATTCGCGCGCGGCCGCCAGTTCGTCGCGGATGCTGCAGCCATGTTGATACAGCTTCAGGCCGATTTCAGTGGGCTCGACCCTGCGCGTCGTGCGCCGCACCAGCTGCATGCCCACGGCTCGTTCCAGCTGACCGAGGTGATAGCTGACATTCGCGCGCGTCATCTTCAACCGACGCGCCGCTTCGCTCAGGTTGCCTGCATCCAGGATTTCGACCAACAACGTCAGCGATTTCGTGTCCATAGCGCGGGTATTGTCAAATTTTCTTGTACGCACTGTCAACTCTTGATGCCATTGTCAAGATTAACTTGCTGATCAAGAATAAATGGCGTTCATCAACACCACACTCGACAGGCCGACAGCCTGCACTCCGGAGACGCTTCTTCATGGCTGAGCATGCGCCGCATGGCACCGTTGCATCGCAGCGGCACGACGACATCCTGGTTCTTACCATCGACCATCCGCCGGTCAATGCGCTCAGCGCTGACGTGCGGCGCGGTCTGGCCGACGCCATATGCGCCGCGCAGTCCGACTCCGGCGTGCGGGCCATCGTGCTGACCGGCGCCGGACGCAACTTCATTGCCGGCGCCGATATCCGCGAGTTCGGCAAGCCGCCGCAGCCGCCGGCCTTGCCCGATGTCTGCAACGCCATCGAGGCCAGCGCCAAGCCGGTCATCGCGGCCTTGCACGGCGCCGTTCTGGGCGGCGGCCTTGAAATCGCGCTGTCGGCGCACTACCGCATTGCGCTTGCCGGCGCGCGCCTGGGGCTTCCGGAAGTCAATCTGGGCCTGCTGCCGGGCGCGGGCGGCACACAACGCACGCCCCGCCTGATCGGCGCGGCAGCCGCGCTGGACATCATGCTCAGCGGCAGACACGCCTCTGCCAAAGAAGCCCTGGAATGGGGCCTGGTAGACCGCATTGCCGCCGAGCCCGAAGCGCGGGCGGCAGGCATTGCCTATGCCCAGGAACTGCTTCGGCAGGGCGCCGGGCCGCGGCCTACCCGCGACGCCACCGCCCTGCAGGACCGCGCCGCGGCCCAGGCCGCCATCGATGCGGCGCGCGCGCAGCTACAGTCCCGCCAGCGCGGCCTGTTCTCGCCGTCCAGAATCGTCGATGCGGTACAAGCCGCTCTCGACCAGCCTTTTGACTCGGGCCTGCAAACCGAACGCGCACTATTCCTGCAGTGCCTCGACAGCCCGCAACGCGCGGCGCTCGTGCACGCGTTCTTTGCCGAACGCGAAACCGCCAAGGCGCCCGAAACCCGGCACGCGCAGCCGCGCCCCTTGCAGCGCCTGGGCGTCGTCGGAGGGGGCACCATGGGCGCCGGTATCGCGGTGGCCATGCTCGACGCCGGCCTGTCCGTGGTCATGGTCGAACAACACGAAGAGGCGCTCGCCCGCGGCCGCGCCCGTGTCGAACAGGTCTACGATCTTTTGGTCGCAAAAGGCCGTCTCGATGCAGCCGGCAAGGCCGAGCGCATGGCCCGCTACACCGGCGCCACGCAGTACGATGCCCTGTCCGATGCCGACCTGATCGTCGAAGCCGTGTTCGAAGACCTTGACGTCAAGGCTGCAGTTTTTGCCGAACTCGATCGCATCGCCAAGCCTGGGGCGGTGCTCGCCACCAATACTTCGTACCTGGATGTGGACCGTATCGCGGCGGCCACGAGCCGCCCCGCCGACGTCCTGGGCCTGCATTTTTTCTCGCCGGCCAACATCATGAAGCTGCTCGAAATTGTTGTGGCCGGGCGGACCTCCCCCGACGCGGTGGCCACCGGCTTCGAGCTGGCCAGGCGCCTGCGCAAGACGCCGGTGCGGGCCGGCGTGTGCGACGGCTTCATCGGCAACCGCATCCTGGCCGTCTATCGCCAGGCGGCCGACCTGATGATGGAAGACGGCGCATCGCCGTACGACATCGACGCGGCGGTGCGCGGCTTTGGCTATCCCATGGGGCCGTATCAGGTGGCCGACCTTGCCGGGGGAGACATCGGCTGGGCCACACGCAAGCGCCGAGCCGCCACGCGAGACCCGCGGCTGCGCTATGTGCAGATCGCCGACCGCCTTTGCGAACGCGGCTGGTTCGGCCAGAAAACCGGGCGCGGGTATTACCTGTACCCCGATGGCGCGCGCACCGGCACCCCCGACCCGGAAGTGCTCGCGATCATAGACGCCGAACGCCAGCGCGCGGGCATCGCGCCACGCCCGTTTTCGCATGAAGAGATCATGCGCCGCTATCTCGCGGCCATGGTCAACGAAGCCGCCAATGTACTGCTCGAAGGCATAGCCCTGCGCCCGCTGGACATCGATGTGGTGTTTTTGTCCGGGTATGGCTTTCCGCGCTACCGCGGCGGGCCCATGCACTACGCCGACCAGGTCGGCCTGGCTCGCATCCTGGCCGATATCCGCGAGTTTGCCCCGCAGGACCCGCACTTCTGGCAACCCTCTGCGCTGCTCATCGAACTGGTCGACAGCGGTCGCGACTTTGCCAGCCTGAACCGCGCCTGAGCGGGCCGGCCGACCTCGTGGGTCGGGCCAGCCGCCATGCCGCCTAACCGGAATACCATCATGCGCGAAGCCGTCATTGTTTCTACCGCACGTACCCCTATCACCAAAGCCCATCGCGGCGAGTTCAACCTGACACCCGGCCCCACCCTGGCCGCGTACGCCGTGCGCGCGGCAGTGGACCGCGCCGGTATCGATCCCGCCATGATCGAGGACGCCATCCTCGGCTGCGGCTACCCTGAAGGCACCACCGGCCGCAACATAGGCCGGCAGGCCGTGATACGCGCCGGGCTGCCGGTCAGCGTCGGAGGCGCCACCGTCAACCGTTTCTGCGCGTCGGGCCTGCAGGCCATCGCCAGCGCGGCCGCGCGCATCGTCATGGACGGCGCGTCCGCAATGATCGCCGGCGGGGTTGAATCCATTTCACACATCCGCACGCGCGATGATCCCAACGCGGGCACGGACCCCTGGATTCTGCAGCACAAGCCCGAGCTTTACCTGCCCATGATCGAAACGGCCGACATCGTCGCCGCGCGCTATGGCATCAGCCGCGAAGCGCAAGACCGCTTCAGCGTCGAAAGCCAGCGCCGCACCGCCGAGGCCCAGCAAGCCGGCCGGTATCGCGACGAAATCATCGCCGTGAGCACTACGATGGCCGTCACAGACAAGGCGACCGGCGCCGTCACGCAACGCGAAGTCACCGTGGACGCCGACACCTGCAACCGTCCCGGCACCACTTACGAAAGCCTGGCGGGGCTCGCCCCCGTACGCGGAGACGGCCAGTTCGTCACTGCGGGCAACGCATCACAGCTTTCCGACGGCGCGGCAGCCTGCGTCCTGATGGAAGCGCGCGATGCAGAACGCGCCGGGCTGCAGCCGCTGGGCGCCTTCCGGGGCCTGGCGATTGCCGGATGCGAGCCCGACGAAATGGGAATCGGCCCCGTCTATGCGGTGCCGCGCCTGCTCGAACGCCACGGGCTCAAGGCCGACGATATCGGGCTGTGGGAACTGAACGAAGCGTTCGCCTCGCAAGCCATTTACTGCCAGCAGGCGCTGGGCATTCCTGCCGAGCGGCTCAACGTCGACGGCGGCGCCATATCGCTGGGGCATCCGTTTGGCGTGACCGGTGCCCGGCTGGCCGGCCACGTGCTCATCGAAGGACGCCGCCGCGGCGTCCGCCACGCAGTGGTCACCATGTGCGTGGGCGGCGGCATGGGCGCGGCGGGCCTGTTTGAAATTTATTGAAAAGACGACTCCATGGACCTGAATTTCACCCCCGAAGAAGAAGCCTTCCGCGACGAGGTGCGCGCCTTCCTGGCGGCCGAGCTTCCCGAGCGCCTGGCGCGAAAAGTGCGCGAGAACCGCCACCTGTCCAAGGCCGACATGGAATCGTGGCACGCCATCCTGAACGCCCGCGGCTGGCTGGCCAGCCACTGGCCCGTGGAATACGGCGGCACCGGCTGGACGGCCGTACAGAAATTCATCTTCGAAAATGAATGCGCGCTGGCGCACGCACCGCGCATCGTGCCCTTCGGGCTGAGCATGCTGGGCCCCGTGCTTATCAAGTATGGCAACGAAGCACAAAAGCGCTATTGGCTGCCGCGCATCCTGGATGGATCCGACTGGTGGTGCCAGGGCTATTCCGAACCCGGCGCCGGGTCGGACCTGGCGTCGTTGAAAACCAGCGCGGTGCGCGACGGCGACCACTATATCGTCAACGGGCAGAAAACCTGGACGACCCTGGGCCAGCACGCCAACATGATCTTCTGCCTGGTGCGCACGCGCACCGATGGCAAGCCCCAGGAAGGCATCAGCTTCCTGCTCATCGACATGAATTCCCCCGGCATCGAAGTGCGCCCCATCATCACCCTGGACGGCAGCCACGAAGTCAACGAAGTGTTCTTCTCGGACGTGCGCGTGCCGGTAGAGAACCTGGTGGGCGAGGAAAATCGCGGGTGGTCCTGCGCCAAGTACCTGCTTACCTACGAGCGCACCAACATCGCGGGCGTGGGTTTGTCTACCGCGGCCCTGCAGCAGCTCAAGGCGGTTGCGGCGCGCCAGCACAGCAACGGCAAGCCGCTTTCCCAAGATCCCGCCTTCGCCGCACGCCTGGCGCGCGTCGAGATCGAGCTCGACAACATGCGCATCACCAATTTGCGCGTGCTGGCTGCTGCGGCCCACGGCGCGGCGCCCGGCGCGGAAAGCTCGATGCTGAAGATACGCGGCACCCAGATCCGCCAGGAACTTGCCGCCTTGAACCGCAGGGCCATGGGCGTCTACGCGCGCCCCTATATCGCGCAGGCCCTCGAAGGCGATTACGACGGCCCGCAGATCGGGCCCGATGGTGCCGACAGCGCCGCGGCCCAATATTTCAATTTCCGCAAGCTGTCCATTTTCGGTGGCTCGAACGAAATCCAGAAGAACATCATCTCCAAGATGATTCTCGGCCTTTGAGCAAGGAATTAACCCCATGAATTTCGAGCACACCGATGACCGGCGCATGCTGTCGGACATGTTGAAACGCTTCGTGGCCGAGCAATACACGTTCCCGGTCCGCGATCGCATCGCCCGGTCGTCCGAAGGCTATAGCGCCGACTTCTGGCAACGCTACGCAGAACTGGGCGCCATCTCTGCGCTGTTTTCCGAATCCGATGGCGGCCTGGGCGGCGCCGGGTTCGATATCGCTGTGGTATTCGAGGCCTTGGGCCGCGGCCTGGTCGTCGAGCCTTTTCTCGATGCCTTGATCGCGGGCGACGCCATTGCCGCCGTCGGTTCCCCGGGCCAGAAAGGCATATTGGCCGATCTGCAGGCCGGCTCGGCCGTCGTGGCCCTGGCGCACGCCGAGCCCGACGCGGGCTACACACTGTCTCGTGTCGACACGCGCGCGCAATCCGAGCCGGATGGCGGATGGCGCCTGGACGGCGCCAAGGCCGTCGTCACCCACGCCGAGCATGCCCGCCACTTCGTCGTGTCGGCCCGCACCGGCGGCAATGTGGACGACACCGACGGCATCACGCTTTTCCTGGTGCCCGCGGACGCGGCCGGGCTGCAGGTGCAGGGCTATCCGCTGATCGACGGCGGCCGGGCGGGCGACCTTACGCTTGCCAACGTGCGCGTCGCAGCGGATGCGGTGCTGGGGCAGCCCGGCAAAGCCTATGCCGTGCTGGAACGCAGTACCGGCAAGGGCATCCTGGCTCTGTGCGCCGAAGCCGTGGGCGCCATGGATGCCGCGCGCGACGCCACCCTGGCCTACTTGCAGACGCGCCAGCAGTTCGGCGTTCCCATCGGCCGCTTCCAGGCCTTGCAACACCGCATGGCCGACCTCCTGCTCGACATCGAGCAGGCCCGCTCGTCGGTCATCAACGCGGCCGCCCAGCTCGACCACCCCGACCGCGCCACCCGCGAACGCGCATTGTCCGCCGCCAAGCACACCATCGGGCGCGTCGGCGCCATGGTGGCCGAAGAGTGCATCCAGCTGCACGGAGGCATCGGCATGACATGGGAACTGCCCCTGGCCCACTACGCCAAGCGCCTCGTCATGATCGACCATCAACTCGGCGACGAAGACCACCACCTTGCGCGCTTCATCGCCCTGTCCCCCCAGGATTGACGCCATGGACCCACACCACGCACCCGTCGATGAACTGGACTTTCCCCTGGAGGGCGTACGCGTCCTGGACCTGTCGCGCGTCTTTGCCGGGCCGCTTTGCGGCCAGGTGCTGGCCGACTTCGGCGCCGACGTCGTCAAGGTCGAACACCCGGTGCGCGGCGACGATACGCGCGACTGGGGCATGCGCATCGGCAAGACCGAAACCACCTACTACAACAGCATGAACCGCAACAAGCGGTCGCTGACGCTGGATCTGCAATCGCCCGAAGGCCTGGACATCATCCATCGCATGCTGCCGCAGTTCGACGTCGTGCTGCACAACTTCAAGAGCGGCGGGGCCGAGAAGCTGGGCCTGGGCTACGCGCAGCTCAAGGCCATCAAGCCCGACCTGATCTATTGCGCCATCAGCGGCTACAACAGCTCGGGCCCCGAGGCGGCCCGGCCGGGATACGACCTGGTCATCCAGGGCGAGACCGGCCTGATGGCGATCAACGGCGAGGCGGACCAGCCTCCGCTGAAATTCGGTGTTGCCGCGGTGGACATGATGACCGGCATGTATGCCGCGCAGGCCGTGCTGGCCGCGCTGTTCCGGCGCGAACGCACCGGCCGGGGCAGGTTGATCGAGATGGCGCTGTACGACTGCGGCATCATGATCACCAGCTACTACGGGCTGGACGCCATGCTGCTGGGCCACGATCCGCAACGCTACGGCAACGCCCATCCGTCCATCGTGCCTTACGGCATGTTCGAGGCGGCCGACGGCCCTTTGATCATTGCGGTGGGCACCAACGCCCAGTTCGACAAATTCTGCCGTCAGGTGGTCATGCGGCCGGACATTGTCGAAGACCCCCGCTATGCCACCAATGTCGAACGCGCCAAGAACCGCCTGACGCTGCTGCCGATGGTGACGGCGCTGATACGCGAATTTCCGCGCGACCTGCTGCTGCAGCGCCTGGCCGCTTGCGGCATCCCGTGCGGAAAAGTGCTGGGTCTGCACGAGGCACTGACCAGCCAGCGCACCCGCCAAGGGGGGCTGCTGCAAGACATGCCCCACCCCGCAGCGGGCGCCACGTCGGTGTTTGCCCCGCCCTACCGGCTCGACGGCCAGCGCCTACCGATCCGTCATGCCCCGCCCACGCTGGGCGAAGGCACGCGCGACCTGCTGCGAGGCCTGTTGGGGCTTACCGACGAGCATCTCGAAGCACTGCGGGCGCAGGGCGTGTTGACCCTGCCCGACGAATGAGCCCGGGATTGAAACCCCGGCCAGAACCGGAACAGCGCCTTTGCGCCCCCCATACCCAACCGTTGAGATTCCGTATGCGTACTTGTGTTTTCGCGTTTGCCCGCCGCGCCGCCCTGGCGATTGCGACCGGCCTGCTTACCGCCGGTCTTGCCGTGGCGCAACCTTACCCCGGCAAGCCAGTCAGGCTCATCGTGCCTTTCCCCCCGGGCGGGCCCACCGACGTGGCCTCGCGGTTGGTGGGACAGCAGCTCGAGGCACGGCTGCAACAGCCGGTCATTGTCGAGAATCGTCCGGGGGCATCAGGCTCCATCGCGGCCAACCAGCTCAAGCGCGCGGCGCCCGATGGCTACACCTTGATGATGCTGGCCACGCCCACGCTGTTCGCGCCATTTTTCTATAAGAACGTGGGCTACGAGACGCCCAAGGACTTCCAGCCCGTCGCCACCGTCTATGACCTGCCGATCGTGGTAGTGGTCAATCCGCAAAGCCTGCCGCAAGTACACACCCTTGCCGAGCTCGTCGATTATGCAAAGGCGCGCCCGGGCGAACTGAATTACGCCAGCTCCGGTGCGGGCAGCTTCGGCCACATGACCATGGAACTGCTGCAGGACGTGGGCGGCTTCAAGATGCAGCACGTGGCCTACAAGGGGGGCGTACCGGCCATTACCGACACAATCGGCGGCCAGGTTCCCATGATGTACGCCGATCTGGTGGCCGCACTGCCCCACATCCAGGCAGGCAAGCTGCGCGCCCTTGCCGTCGGCTCGCCGCGCCGGGTATCGGTGTTGCCCGATGTGCCCACCATCAGCGAACAAGGTTTCGACGGGTTCGACGCCGTGTCCTGGGGCGGCCTGCTGGCGCCTGCCGGCACGCCGCCCGCCGTCATCGACCGCCTGGACCGCGAGCTGCAGGCCATTCTTGCCGACCCGGACGTGCAGCAGAAGCTGCTCAATGCCGGCACGATCGCGCACTTCGAGCCCGCGCCGGCCATGGCCGGACGCATCGCCAGCGATTATCAGAAATGGGGCGCGCTCGCGCGCGAGAAAGGCATGACGGCCGAATAACCGCCTGCCCGCCCGTTGCATCCGCCTTCGCGCGGCATACCAAGCCGGCACGGCCGCCGGCACCACTAAAGGAGACAAACCCATGCAACCCACTTTGACACGCCGCACTTGCCTGGCACTGGCCCTGGCCGCAGCGGGCGCCGTCGCACTGCCGCTGACCGCCGTGGCGCAAGCCAAATTTCCCACCCAGCCCATCACATTGATCGTGCCCTTTCCGGCGGGCGGCTCGACCGACCGGCACCTTCGGGCCATAGCCGAGGACGCCAGCAAGCATCTTGGGCAGAACGTCATCGTCGAAAACCGGCCCGGAGCCGGCGGCACGCTCGGCCCCGCCAACATGGCGAAGTCGGCCAAACCGGACGGCTACACGATCAGCCTGTTTCCCCTGGGCATGCTGCGCATGCCATACATGATGAAAACCGATTGGGATCCGATCAAGGACTTCACCTATATCGTCGGCCTGTCTGGCTACACATTCGGCTTCACCGTGCGCGCCGACTCTCCGTTCAAGACATTCAATGAGTACATCGAGGCGGCGCGAACCAAGCCGGGCACCATCGATTACGGCTCCACCGGCGTCGGCTCGTCGCCCCACCTGCTGATGGAAGAAATCGCCATCAACGCCAACGTAAAGCTCAACCACGTGCCCTTCAAGGGCAACGCCGACATGCAGCAGGCGCTGCTGGGCGGCCACATCATGGCCCAAAGCGATGCCACCGGCTGGGACCAGTTCGTCGATTCCGGCAAGATGCGCCTGCTGGTGACATTCGGCGAAGAGCGCACCAAGCGCTGGCCCGATGTGCCGACAGCCAAAGAGCTGGGCTACGGTGTCGTATCCAGCTCGCCCTACGGGCTGGCGGGGCCTGCGGGCATGGATCCCAAGGTGGTACGCATCCTGCACGATGCGTTCAAGCAGGCATTGCTGTCGCCGCGCAGCGTGGAAGTCATGAAGCAGTTGAACCAGGAACCTGCCTATCGCAGCAGCGACGACTATCGCGAATGGGCTATTGCCACCTACGCCAAAGACAAGCAGCTGATCGAGCAACTGGGGCTGCTGGCCAAGTAGCGCGCGGCCGACGCGGGCGCCGCCGCCTCGCGGCCGCCCACGTCGGCGCTACCGGATATCCGGTGCGCGTCCCGCCATCCAGAAGCACATCTGGCCCAGCACGCCCGCGCACGCAAGAACCAGCGCCGTGGAAAATGCCGGCGACATGCCCAGCCCGGCCAACGCCGTGCACAGGGCGCCCACCCCCATCTGCACGCCGCCATACAGCCCCGATGCCGAGCCGATTACGGCGGGATTGACGTTAATGGCCAATGTGAGCGCGGTGGGCCCGGCCACGCCCGTTCCGAGCGTGTACAGGAACATCAGCACGATAATGGGCAATGCCGTGGCGTGGCCTGCCAGCACCAGCGCCAGGAACACCAGCGCGGCCCCCGCGCTCAGCATGCTCCCCATAACCAGCAGCCGCGCCAGGGGCAGCCGGCCGATCAGCCGGGTAGTGATGGCGCTGCCCAGCCACACGCCGGAAACGAGCACGGCCAGGTAAAAGCCCAGCTCATCCGGCGGACGATGCAGTTCGTTCACAAAGATGAATGGCGCCGACGCCACGAAAGCAAACATCGAAGTCGTGGCGCATCCGCCGCCTATGGCGTAGCCCAGGAAGCGGCGCGAGCCCAGCAATTGCCGGTAATGACGGGCCAGTGCGGCTGCGCTGACGCGCGCCAGCGCCGCCCCCGTCTCGGGCAACAAGCGCCATGCAAACAGCAAGTTCGCCACGCCCAGCAGGCACATGACGAACAGCACCGCCCGCCACCCCAGCGTCGCGGCCAAGGCGCCGCCCACAATAGGCGCGACGCCCGGTGCCACAGTTACCATCAGGTTGAGCAGCGCGAGCCGCTTTGCGGCTTCGGCGGGCGCTGCCGTGTCGCGCACCATCGCGCGGCCCAGCACCACGCCAGCGCAACCGCCCAGGGCCTGGAACAGCCGCGCCGCGATCAGCGCATACACCTGCGGGGCGAGCGTGGCCGCCAGCCCCGCCACCGTGTAGAGCGCCAGCCCCGCCATCAACACCCGCCGCCTTCCATAGCGGTCCGACAGCGGACCATAGATCAACTGCCCTACGGCCAGGCCGATGATGTAAAGACTGACGGTGAGCTGCATGGCGCCGCTGCCCGCACGCAGGTCGCTCCCGGCCATCGCCAGGGCGGGCACAAAAATGTGCATCGCCAGCGTCCCGCTGAACGTAAACAGGGCCAGCATCCAGAGCGGCACATGCGCCGGCGGGGCGCTATCGGCCGGGGCGTTGCGCCCGCGGTCACGACCTTCCCCGGAAATTAGATGATGCATCAATTAAGTGTAGCACCCGCCTCTGTCGGGCTTCAGCACAGGCAATTTCCGCTACGCCGCCCCGGGCAGCCCGGCGCTGGCACGCCACGTGCTGCAGTGCTAGGCCTTAACTGAAAGGAGGTTGTTATGAAAGTCAGCTTGCTCGCGTTACCTGTCGTTGCCGTCAGCCTCGTGCTGGGCGGTTGTAGCGGCCACCATCGCCACGGCCACGACACATCCTATGACCGCTCTCACACGCAGAGCCCCCCGCCCCCACCGCCGGCGGGCGTTCCGGACAACAACAGCAACACGCCGGCTCCCCAGTATCCCGCCACGGGCGGCAGCCGCTGAACGTCCAACGCGAACGGCCGCCCTGGCGGCTGTTCGCCCACCGCAAGGGCCCCCACGCCCGGTCTGGCGCAACGCGCGGCGGCTGCATCCCGCGACAGGACGCCCGACGCAGCGGCGCCGGAACCGCTACGATAGACAGGTCCACCAACCAGCAAAAAGGACCGCAATGGCAGACCTGAGCAACTTCCCCATTACCCGCAAATGGCCCGCCCGGCACCCGGACCGCATCCAGCTGTATTCATTGCCCACCCCCAACGGCGTCAAAGTTTCGATCATGCTTGAAGAAACCGGACTGCCCTACGAGGCCCACCGCGTTTCGTTCGACACACAAGACCAGATGTCGCCGGAGTTTCTGTCTCTGAACCCCAACAACAAGATCCCCGCCATTCTTGACCCCGACGGCCCCGGCGGCAAACCCCTGGGCCTGTTCGAGTCGGGCGCCATCCTGGTGTACCTGGCCGACAAGAGCGGGCGCTTCATGCCGCAAGATCCGGCAGCTCGCTACCAGACGCTGCAGTGGCTGATGTTCCAGATGGGCGGCATCGGACCCATGTTCGGCCAGCTCGGCTTCTTTCATAAGTTCGCCGGCAAAGATTACGAAGACAAGCGGCCGCGTGACCGCTACGTGGCCGAATCCGCGCGCCTGTTGAAAGTACTCGACGGGCACCTGGCCGGGCGCGCATGGATCATGGGCGATGATTACACCATCGCCGACATCGCCACCTTTCCCTGGATACGCAACCTGATCGGCTTCTATGGCGCGGGCGACCTGGTCGGCATCGCCGATTTCCCCAACGTGCTGCGCGTACTAGAGGCCTTCGTCGACCGCCCGGCCGTCCAGCGAGGCCTGGAGATTCCGTCGCCGCAAGGCTGACCGGCGCACATCACCCTCATCGGCGCGGCGCGGGACGGGTCACCACCCACGCCGCGCAGGCCGCCATGAACGCGGCCACCAGCAGCCCCAGCCACCAGGCAGGGTCCGTCGTCACCCAGAACACCACCAGCCCCAGCGTCATGCCCGCCACCGCAAGCATCTTGCTGCGTGACGAAATAGCGCCTTGTTCCCGCCACGCCACCAACGGCGGGCCGAAACGCGGGTGCTGCAACAGATAGGCCTCCCAACGCGGCGACGCCCGGCCAAAGCAGCCCGCCGCCAGGATGACGAAAATGGTCGTAGGCATGACGGGCAACAACGCGCCCACCACGGCCAGCGCCAGCATCAGCATGCCCAGCGCCCAGTACGCCCTGCGTCTCCAGCGCCCTTGTTTTTCGGTTTTGTGTTGCTTGCCGGCCATGCGCACGACGACGTTCCCTGTCCATCAGTGCCGGCGGCATCGCGCCGGACGTATCAGGAAGCAATCGTACCGCGTCGGCGCTTACCCCACGCGCCGCACCGGCGGGTAATCGAATGTCCCTTCCAGATGAGCACGCTGCGGCTGGTATAGGCGCAGCGTCAGGTAGAAGCCCTCGTCGCGCGGCGCGGGCAGCCAGTTGCGACCTTCCCCGGGGTGATCGGCCCGGATATCGATGCTCAGGCCGCCATCTGCGTCGTAGACCAGGCCAGGCGTGCGGTCTCCGATCGAATGGCGCGCGATAGGATTGGCGACCAGCAGGCAATCGCTGCGGCGGTACAGCGTGATCGACCAGAATGCGCCCACTTGCGGGCCGCCCTGCGGCGGAAACCGCAAGACATAGCGCGATGCGCCATTCAGCGGCGCGCCATTAGCATCGACCTCTGCCATGATGTACATAGCTTCGTCGATACCGAGCGTACCGATCCAGTTGCGCGCCACACGCGCGCGAGTCTCGATGTCTTGGCCAAAATTCGTCCGTACGGTCACGGCTGTGGTCCAACCGCCTCCCAGTTCCGATGGCTGGGCCACCTCGCGCAGGTCGGTGTAGACCCTGGCCAGCGCCTGTTGCAAGTCGGACGACGCCCCGGGCGGCCAATGCGGCAACGCGGTTGGCGATGGATTGCGCGCCAGCATCACGTCCAGCACGCGCAGATATTCGTCGGCGTCGGGCACGCCGGTTTCACGGTTGTCCAACAGCACGTCCAGCCGCGCCAAGGCCGGCGACCCGTCGGGGCGCGTGATGGCATAGAGGTCCTGCAGGGCATGCACGCGCGCCAGATCTTGCGGATCGGGATCGGCCAATATGCGGCCTATCACCCATATGTCATCACCCGGCGCGCTGATGACGTGCGTGCCGGCCGGCGCCTGGCCACGCCAGCCCGGGCCATGCACGAACAGGCGTTGCGCGTCGCCTCCCGTCGTGCGCCGTCCGGCGTACGCCCAGGGATTCGTCCAGGCGTCAAGAAAGCCCAGCACCCAGTATCGCTGCCCCATGGCCGGCACATGGATCACCAGCGGCCCTTGCGACAAGTCGAGCCACGCATTGGTAAAAAGGGTGTCGTTGTTAGGCGTCACCACTTCTTTATCTTGCGGCCCCCGCAGCCGCCGCGTGTGCGTGAACTGATTTACCCAGCGCTGCCGCGAACCGGGGCTGTCGCCCGCGTAGCCCGCCGCCGCATGCTTGCGCGCGGTATTGGACGCCCGCATGCGCGCCATTTCGAATAGCGGAAGTGTGGTCATTACGGCTTGCAGGGCGTCCGCACCGGCGGGCTCTCGCGCCAGCAGCACCGCATCCAGGGCGCAGGCGCCCTGTCCCTTGGGCAATACGACGAAGGGATTGAGCTCCACCAATTCAAGCGCATCGCCGGCCGCGACGGCAAACTTCGACAACTGCACCATGGCATCGGCCAAGGCCTCCACATCTGCCTCGGGCGCGCCGCGGAACCCGTAGAGCAGTGGCGCCGTTTTCAGTTCGCCGATCATCTCGCGCGCCTGCCGATGGCTTATCGGCGCAAGCCGCAGACTGATGTCGCCCATCAGTTCCACATGCAGACCACCCGCCCCGAGCATCAGCACGCAGCCCAGCACAGGATCGCGGCGCACGCCCAGAATGCATTCCACCCCGCCTGTGACCATAGGCGCCACCAGCACGCCCTGCACGGTTGCGTGGGCAGCCCGGGACCGGACAGCCTGCATGATGCCGTCGTAGGCCTGGGCAGCGGCCAAGGCATTCTCGATGCCCAATCGGACGCCGCCGACGTCGCTCTTGTGCGTAATGTCGGGCGACAACACTTTCATCGCCACGGGAAAGCCCAGCTCACTTGCATGTTGCGCGGCCTCGTCGGACCCGAACGCCCGCCGCGTGGGCACCACGGGTATGCCGTGGGCGTCCAGAACCTGCATCGCATCGGCTTCGCTGTAGGCACCGCCGCGCAATGCCACCGGCGCGCCCGCCTCGATGGTGGCGGGCGCAGCGCGGTGCTCTTGAAAAAAGCGCAGCGCAGCCAATACCCGGATGGCGCGTGCCGGGTCGCTATAGCAGAGGCACCGTTGCGCCAGCAGCGCCTCGTGCTGCGCCTGGTCAGCCAAGGTGCTGAAAATGACCAGGCGATCCGGATATTCCTCGCCCAAGGCGCGGGCCAGTTGGCGTTGCATTTGCTGCATGGCGGGCGTACCCCCGAAGGCCGCCAGGAAGATCAGCAGGCTGCCGTATCCCCCCTGCCCGAGCATGGCGCGCGCGGCCGTTTCCAGCAATGCCGGGTCCGCCGTCACCTGTCCGGTGAGATCGACGGGATTCTGCGTCGCGGCCAGGGGCGCGCGCTCGCGTATCAGCGTTTGCGCCTCGGCCGGCATCCCGGCCACGTCCAGGCCAGCTTCGGCCGCATCGTCGGCCATCATGGCGCCCACCCCGCCCGATACGGTCAGCAGGCCGACACGCGTATTGGAAGGACGCCTTCCTGCCGCAAGGCAATGGGCGATATCGAAGAACTCGTCGATGCTGCGGGCTCGCCACGCGCCGTGCTGGCGCAATAACGCCTCATACACGGCATCGTCGCCGGCCAGGGCAGCCGTATGCGAAGCCGCCGCCATGGCGCCCAGGGCCGTGCGGCCCACTTTTACCGCCACCACCGGCTTGTCGGCGGCGCGCGCAAGCTCCAGCGCCTGCCTGAGCCTGGCGCCATCGCGGCAGCCTTCCAGATACGCCATGATGACCTTTGTTGAGGGATCCTGCGCCATCCATGCGATACAGTCGGCGACGTCGATGTCCGACTCATTGCCGGTGGTGATCCACATAGAAAGGCCCAGCCCGCGCTTGCGCGCCATGGCGTAGGCGTAGGCGCCGAATGCGCCGCTCTGGCTGACCAGGCCTGCCGGGCCGGACCGCGCCGGGCCAGTGGACACGACCGGCGAAAAAGTGGCGTACACCGAACGGGCAATATTCACGAAGCCCAGGCAGTTGGGACCCAGCACCCGGATGCCGGCCCGTCGCGCCTTCTGCATGAAGGCGCGTTGCGCGCACGCGCCCTGCGAACCGGTCTCGGCGAACCCCCCCGAGAACATGACGACATTCTTCACCCCGGCTGCAATGGCATCGTCCAGTGCCGCGTCTACGGCGGCTGCCGGGATCGCGAAAATCGCCAGATCGATGGGCTGCCCCACGGCCTGCAATGAAGCATATGCCGTTTGTCCATCGATTTGCGGGGCCCGCGCATTGATCGCATACACCTTGCCCGCGTACCCGTAATCCGCAAGATACCGGACCGGCACCCCGCCGATCTTGCCCGGGTGAGCCGAGGCGCCCACCACCGCGATGGAGCCGGGTGACAAGAAAGCGTCCAAGTCTGTCGTCATGAGTATCCCGATACCTGCTGTCAGCGCGACCGCACGGAGCGCGCGAAACCCAACGCTGGCAAATTTGAAAGATACCGGCGCGCTTTTTATCGGACAAGACGAGTTTTCCGAGAAATTTATAAGCGCAGATTATTTATCGCGCCGCGCCGCGACGCCCCGCGTTGCAGGCATGGACTCACTGCGGCGGCGCGCCCTGCGCATCCCCCCGTGCGGCGTGCAGCGTGTAATCGAGGAAACTCTCCACTGCCGGCGACAGCGACAACCGGGGACGCGCGAACAATGCGATACGCCACGTCACGACGGGCTGGCGTAACGGCCGAAATACCAGGCCAAACCCTTCGACCAGTGATCGAGCCATAGACGGGCATATCGCCCACCCCGGCCTGACTCTCAATAAGGCCAACGCCGTGTTGACCCGATGCACCTGCACAATGCTGTGGGGATGATGGCGGGACGGCACATTGCTGAGCACATTGCGTACAAGGTTGGGCATATAGCTGATCAGCGGCCGCTCGCGCAACGCCTTCCAGGTGACGGACTCGCCCGCGGCCAGCGGATCGTCCGCCCGCAGCGCCGCCCACAACGGGTCCACGCGCAGCGGGTGCGCTTCGAAAGCATCGTCCGTCAGCACTCCCGCAGGCCCGAAACCTATATCCGCGCTGCCGCCCTGCAGGCCCGCCAGCACCTGCTCGATCGGCACGTCGTCGAAGCGGACATCCACGCCCGGATAGCGGGCGCCGTAGCCGGCCATGAGCTCGGGCATCAACGTGCACGACAGTGTCTCGGGCGCGGCAACGCGCACCAGTCCGCGCCGCAGTTCTTTCAGATTGGTCACCCTGGCGAGCGCCTCGTCCAGGTCCGCCAACACCCGCCGCACCATGGGCTCGAACTCGGACCCCACGGCCGACGCCTGCACACTGCGCGTATTGCGGTCGAGCAGCCGGACGCCCAGCCGGGCTTCCAGTTCCTTGACCAGGCCGCTCAGCGCCGCCTGCGATAGATGCATCGTGTCGGCGGCCGTGGAAAAGCTGCCGCTTTCCAGCACGGCAATGAACGCCCGCAACTGTCTCAGTGTGACTTCAACGGCCATCGTCATCTCCCGTGGTGGCTTGCGGCCGGCAGCATTTATAAGCTGCGCTTCTAAGTTTTCAATAATTTGAAAATTGTTCTAATAGAACTTGCACTCTATCATCGTTGCACGAGGTTCGCGCGAGCAGCGAAGTTGGGCGGTACCGGTGGCGGATCTCCTATTCCAACAATCAGGAGACAGACATGAACATCAGCCGAAGAGCCCTGCTGAAAGCGGCCGCCGCGGCCGCATGCGCCGGCACCATGCCGCAGGTGTCCGCCCAGGACAACTGGCCATCGCGCACGGTGAAAATCGTGTGCCCCTATGGCGCCGGCGGCCCCAGCGACCTCTCGGCCAGGCTGCTGGGAGACTACTTGTCCCAGCGTCTTGGCCGTAGCTTCGTCGTGGAAAACAAGGCGGGCGCCGGCACTCGGGTGGCCAACGAGTTCGTGGCCGACGCGCCGCCCGACGGCTATACCGTCCTGTACGCGGCGGCGCCCTATTCCACGCTGCAGGCCTTGTACGGCAAACTGGGCTACGACCCGAAGCAGGATCTGCAACCCGTTGCCATGGTGGCCACCGTCCCGCTGTTTCTCGTTGTCAATGCGGAATCACCCGCCACGTCGGCGGGGGAACTGGTTGCCTATGGCAAGTCGCGCGCCGACGGGTTGACTTTCGGCTCGCCGGGCAACGGCTCCCTGCCACATCTTGCAGCGGAACTCTTCCTGCGCGATGCCGGCGTCGATGGGCTGGTAGTGCAATATCGCGGCGATGTGGCCGCCTACACCGACCTGCTGGCCGGCCGCGTGGACGCCACCCTGACCGCCATCACCGCCGCCTTGCCGCATATTGAAAGCGGCAGGCTGCGCGTGCTGGGCGTTGCCTCGGAGCAAGCCAGCGACATTTATCCGAACGCACAACCCCTGCCCGCCCAGGGCTTGCCGCGCGTGATCGCCGCGGGCTGGTACGGGTTCATGACCCCCGCGGGGGTAGCCGCCGATATTACGCGGCGGCTAGATGACGAGGTCAATCGCGCGCTGGCGGACCTCGCCATCCGGCAGCGTTTCCTGACGCAGGGCATGGAGCCCCGGCCCGGCAATGCGGCCGCCTTCGCGCAGTTCATCGATGCCGAGATGACCAAGTGGTCCGAAGTCATCAAGCAGGCCGACATCAAGGGCGCCTAGCACCGGCCGGGGGACGGGCAGGCGGCGCGCATCCGCAGCAGGGACAAACCGTACAGACGGCATCGCGATTTTCAGGTAATTTCGCGATGCGGATCCGGCGCTCTGTATATTGGGCGCGCTGTCCGGCGGAGGCATATGAAAAAGCGGGCATCTACCGTCTTTACCCCAGAGCGCCGGCTGCTGCTGGAAATTGTTGATGACCTGGTCGAAGGCATCATCCTGCTGGACCCGGACCGCCGCATTGCGTGGGCCAACGACACGGCGCTCAAGATGCATGGCGCAACGACGCTGGCCGACCTTGGCGAAACCGCCGCCGGCTATCGCAAGCGATATGCCCTGCGCTACCTCAATCAGCGCAAACTGCAGGCACGGCAATACCCGATGGACCGCGTCCTGGCAGGAGAAGCCTTCAAGGACCTGGTCGTCGAAGTATGCCGCCGGCACGACCCGGAGCACCGCCATATACAGCAAGTGCGCGGGCTGCTGGTGACCGACGCGCAAGCGCAGCCACAGGGCATGGTGCTGATACTGCTGGACATCACCCAGCGCCACGCGGCCGAGCAGCGCTTCGAGCGCACGTTCAACGCAAACCCCGCCCCGGCGCTGATCTGCTCGCTCGCGGATATGCAATACGTGAAAGTCAACCAGGGGTTCCTGCAAATGACCGGCTACGAGCGCCAGGACGTGCTGGGCCATGATTTTGGCGACGTCGATGCATTGGGCGACGCGGGGCGCGACGCCGACCTGCGCACCCGTCTTGCAGAAGGCCGCACCATCCCGCAGACCGAAACGCTGATCTCGCTGCCCGACGGCAGCCAGAAACTTGTGGTGGTGGCGGGCCAGCCCATCGAAATCGGCGACGATCCGCATCCGTGCATGCTGTTTACTTACAACGACCTGGAATCCCGGCGCCAGGTCGAACATGCCCTGCGCCATAGCGAAGAGCGCTTTTCGACGGTGTTTCGCCTGGCGCCGGCGCCCATGCTGCTGAGCACGCGCGAAGGCAAAGTGCTCGAAGTCAATGAAGCATTCGAAACCGCTACCGGCTACTCGGCCGCAGATCTGGCCCGGCACGACGATGCCCTGGGCCTGCTGGGCTTTTCGGGGCCCGCACCTGGGCCTGCCGTGAAGGCATTCAGGCAGGGGGGCAGCCTGCGGGCCTACGAAATGCCGTTGCGCACCAGCGACGGCAGCCTGCTCGATTGCCTGCTGTCTGTCGAGCCCGTCACCATTGGCGGCCAGCGCTGCATGTTGAGCGTGCTGCAGGACATCACCGAACGCAAACGCAGCGAAACCGAGCTGATGGCAGCCATCGAGGCCGTGATGAAAGACGCCTCGTGGTTCAGCCAGACCGTCATCGAAAAGCTGGCCCAGATACGCCAGCCGCGCGTCGCGCCCTCTGCACACGCCGAACTGGGCGACCTTACCGCGCGTGAACACGAAGTGCTAGGCCTGATGTGCCGCGGCCTGGGCGACGCCGACATTGCGCAGGAACTGGGTCTTTCGCGGCACACGATCCGCAACCATGTGGCCTCGCTATACAGCAAGCTGGGCGTGCATCGCCGCAGTGCGGCGATCATCTGGGCGCAGCAGCGCGGCATTGTCGGCCGCGCGAACCGCCCGCGCCGCCGCACGGCGCCGGGCTAGGCCTCGCGCTGAACATCATGCGGTGGGCACTGTCCCGCCATCTATGATGTATTCCGTGCCGGTGATGGCGCCGGCGCAAGGCGAAGCCAGAAACGCGATCAGCCTGGCGACTTCCATGGGCCGGGCGGGCCGCCCCAACGGTATTCCACCGAGCGAGTCCATGATGATCTGCTTGCCGCCCTGGTAGTCGGTGCCTGCCTCGCGGGCAAGGCGCTCGGCAAGCGCAACGGCGGCCTCGGTTTCTATCCAGCCCGGGGCCACGCGCAGCACCCGCACGCCCCGCGGCGACACTTCCTTGGACAGGCTCTTGCTATACGTAGACAGCGCGGCCTTGGCCGCCGCGTAGGCGGTGGTCGCCTCGGGCAAGGGCAGCATGCGCTGTATGGACGTGACGTGGATGACAACCCCTTCGCCCCTTTCGAGCATGCCCGGCAGCAGCGCCCGGTCCAGGCGCACGGCGGGGAACAGGTTCAGTTCAAGCTCGCGTTGCCATTCGTCATCGTCCAGGGCGGCAAACCCGCCGCCGGGCGCGGACGACCCGCCCAGCACATGCACGACGATGTCCACGCCGCCCAGCTCCGTGGCGACCGCGTCCGCAACCGCACCGCACCCCTGCCGCGTCGCCAGGTCGGCTTCGATGATTATCGCGCCCGGAATGTCTTCGGGGCGGCGCCGCGCGGCAGTCAACACCCGTGCCCCCTGTTCGACAAACAGCTCGACCACGGCCCGCCCCAGGCCCTTGGTGCCGCCGGTCACCAACACCCGCTTGCCCCGCAATTCCAGATCTAACATCAGCACGCCTGCGCCGTCAAAAACCGCGCGGCCGCCCGCCAGCCGCGCAGTACCGGGTATCAGAATGGGCTGCCATGGCTACGGCAAGAGCGTCGATACACCGCCATGGCTGGCCCGCCAGAGTTCGGTATTTTGCGGATTGCCCGTATTCGAATCAAGAACGCACCAAAAAGTTAGCCCGCCTTCGCGTTACCGCTGGCGATGTCCCACACTTCCTGGGAAATGGGGCGCTCGCGCTCTTCAATGACGTGGGCGATCAGCCCCGCCACGCGGCCGATCAGGGTCATGCCTTTGCCGAACTCGGGGCTGAAATCCATGTCCAGCAGCACCGCGGCCTTGGCGCCTGTGGCGTTCAAAGGCACCGGCGTGCCGAACACCCTGGCGGCTGCCTGGGCCAGGGCAAGCGCGTAACGACAATGTGCACCGTGGTAACCACAATCGGCCGCCACGGCCAGGATCTTGTCGCAACGGGGGTCATTCTGTACGTGAATGGGGTGGCCGATACCCGGGACGCGCCGCCGCGCCTGACGCTCGCGCCTGATCACTTGCTCGGCATGGGCATCAAGCGCAGCGCTGTCGTGGGCGTCGCCGGAAAAATCCGCCACCGCCTGCTGCAGAAAGCGCGCTGCATATTCCACCACACCCAGGAAGCGGCTGCCCGCGCCCAGGATGCCTGCCGCGACGGCCCCCTGCATCGACTCTGGCGCGCCGTGCAGCGTCAGCCGCGCAGCCAGCGCGCTGGGCGTCAAGCCATGGTCCGCCGCCGTCACCAGGAACATGTTGATCATGCGCCGCTGGTTTGCATCGGGAAAGCGTCCCAGCACAGTCAGGCAAAGAACGTCGATGAAATCCCGCTGGTCGATCAGGTCGTCGACCAGATCATAGCCACGGATGGTGATGTGGTCGGCGTCACCGCCGCCAATGTTGCTCTGAAACATGTGTCTTCCTTATGACGATCATGCCGGCTTATTCGAGCCGCGCGCCCGATTTCGCAACGACGTCCTTCCATCGTGGTATCTCTTGTTCCGCGAACCGCTGGAAGTCGGCATCCGACAAACCCATGGGGAAGCTGCCGATGGCCGCCATCGACGCGACCACATCGGGGGCCTCGGTGGCCTCCTTGATCGCGGCGGCCAGCTTCGCCACTACGTCATCCGGCGTGCCCGCCGGCACGAACACCCCCGACCACCCTTCGAGCGCGGCGTCCGGGTAGCCGGCTTCGCTCATGGTGGGGACATCGGGCATAATCGCCAGCCGGCTTTTTCCCGCCACTGCCAGCGCGCGCAGCTTGCCGGCCTGGATATGCTGCATCACCGATTCCGGATAGCTGAACATGACTTCCACATTGCCCGCCAGCACATCGGCAAGCGCAGGCGCGGCGCCCTTGTAGGGAATGTGGGTCAAGGCGATATCGGACGCCGATTGCAGGCGGGCGGCTGCCAGGTGCGTCTGCGTGCCCGAACCGGCCGAGGCATAGTTGATCGTTTCGGGGCGCTGGCGGGCGGCCTGGACAAGCTCTTCCAGTGTGCGATACGGCGCATCCGCATTGGCAACCAGCACCGTGGACTGGCGGAACAGGGAATGTACAGCGCGCAGGTCCTTGGCAGGGTCGATGCGCAGCTGGGCGAACAAGGCAAGATTGGCCGCCTGCGTTCCGTGGGTGCCGTACAACAAGGTGTAGCCATCCGGCCGGGAATGGGCAACCGCCTCGGCGCCCACCATGCCGCTGGCGCCGGGTCGGTTCTCTACCACCACTGGCTTGCCCAGGCTATCGGCCAGCTTGCGGGCCAGCAGGCGCGACTGGTTGTCGGATATCCCCGCCGCCGCGAACGGCACCACCAGGGTAATACTGCGGGCCGGATAGTCTTGCGCCTGGGCAGCGGGCGCCGCAAACATGGCCCCCGCCGACACGAACGCGGCCGTCATGAGTCGAGTCCACCATTGCATTTCAGTTCCTCCTGTACGAGAGAAGATTTATTTATATGAATGCCGGCCTGCCGTGGTTCCGGCGTCAACCGGCAGGACGACACCGGTAACCCAGCGCGCCTCGTCGCTGGCCAGGTACCGGATCGCGTGTCCGACGTCCCAACCGCTTCCTTCGGTACGCAGCAGCGAGCGATTGCGGCGGATCTCGCGTTTTTGCTCGGACATGCCTTGGGCGTAGACCATGGGCGTATAAACCATGCCCGGCGCGACGCAGTTCACGCGTATGCCTTCTTCGCCGTGATGCGCGGCCATGGCGCGCGTCATATTGATGACCGCGCCCTTCGAAGTGGGGTAAAGCAGGCTGGGATGCCCGCCCATCAGCCCGGCCACAGATGCAACGTTGACGATAGCCCCCCGCCTCTGTTCGCGCATCGCAGGGATGCAATGCCGCGCCATCAGCATCATGGAGGTCACATTGACTCGCAGGGCGCGATCCCATTCCTGGAGATCCAGGTCGACGGCGTTGCCCGCAGGCCCGCCCACGCCGACGTTATTGACCAGGATATCCACCCGCCCCCATTGCCGCAGCACCTGGCTGACAGCCTCGCGGCATTCTTCCTCGGAACTGACATCGCACGGCAGCACCAGGGCCCGGCCTCCTTCGTCCTCGATCATGCGGCCGGTGGCTGCGGCCCACTCCGGGACGGCATCGATCAACGCCACCTGTGCACCATCGCGCGCCAGCAGAATCGCCGCCGCGCGGCCGTTGCCAATGCCATCGGCGCGCGACCCGGCCCCCGTCACAATGGCCACCCGGCCGGCGAGCGACCGGCTTGCGGCCTCGAACTGTTCATTCATTTCTTTCCTCCTTGCGCGACCCTGCGTCAATTGATCTGGCGAGCGCGGCGGCCCCAGTAGCGCTCGCGCAACTGCTTCTTGTCCGGCTTGCCCAACGTGGTCAGCGGCAACGCCTCGACAAAGTCAATGGACTTCGGCGTGTTCACCGGCCCCTTTGCCTTGCGCACCGCCGCCTTCAACTCGTCTTCGCCCACGACAGCCCCGGCGCGCAGCACCACCACGGCCTTGACCGCCTCTCCCCACTTTTCGTCGGGCACGCCTATGACTGCCGCGGCCGCCACCGCCGGGTGTCCGGTCAGCACGTTCTCCACTTCTTTGGGATAGACGTTAAAGCCGCCCGAGATGATCATGTCTTTCTTGCGGTCGACCAGGAAGTAATAGCCGTGGGCGTCCCGGTAAGCCATATCCCCGGTGTGCAGCCACCCATTGCGCAGCGCCTCCGCGGTCAGCTCGGGCTGCTTCCAGTAGCCATCCATCACCAGCGGGCTGCGCACGCACAGTTCGCCCACCTGCCCGGGCTCGACGGGGTTGTCGTTATCGTCAAGCAGTTCGACCGTCACGCCCGGATACGGCATTCCGGCCGAGCCCAGGGTGTTGACATCGCCACGGGCATGGTCCTCCTGCGACAGGAACAGAATATTGCTGGGGCTTTCTGTCTGGCCGTAGCTTTGCACCAGCACCGGGCCGAAGACCTCCATGGCTTCCCGGATGCGCGCGGGCGCCATGGGAGAAGCGCCATATGACAACAAGCGCAAGGACGAGAAGTCGGCCGCTCTGCATTTCGGATGATCCAGAATCGCGTAGATCATGCTGGGCACAAGAAAAGTAAAAGTTGCGCTGTGCGCTTGCAGCGCTGCGACATACCTTTCGGGATCGAACCCGCGTTGCAGAATGATGGTGCCGCCGCGCCACAAGGTCGGCACCAGCATGGCGCCCGCCCCGTGCGAAATGGGCGTAGGGCACAGCAGGCGCAGCTCGGCGGGCAGCTGCCGCGCCGCCAGCAGCAGCAACGCCTGCATCACCAATGAACGATTCGTCAGCATGACGCCCTTGGGCTTGCCCGTTGTGCCGCCCGTATAGGCCAGGCGAATGACGTCGTCATCAGCGGCGGACACCTGCAGCGGCGCCGGCTCGAATCCGTCGGCGTAATCCCAGAACGAAGGCTGTTCGGCTACGCCGCTGTCGTGTGAATACCAGTGGCGCACGCCGGCGCAGCATCCGCGCAGCGCCTGCAGGCGGGCCTGATAACCGCTGTCGGCGATAAAAAAACTGACTTCGGCATCATCGATAATGAACGCGTGATCTTCCAGGCTGCCCATGCCGTGCAGTGTCACGGAACGCAGGCCCATCAGGTAGGCCGCCGCCATCACCACAAACACATCGCTGCGGTTTCCCGACAGCTGCGCCACGCCATCGCCGCGCTTGACGCCAAGTTTCTCGAAGGCGGCCATTGCCTGGCCTATACGCCTGCCCAGCTGGCTATAGCTCAGCTGGGCCTGATCATCAATAAACGCAACCCGACCGGGATAGCGCGCTATCGCCTGGATGATCATGTCGCCAATGGTCCCGCCGATATGGGCACGTTTCGCAGTCATTACTCCCCCTGGTTTCCGGTCGATGAAACGCGCGCCCGACGCCTGAACATATCGTTTCACCAAAACAATGGAAAATTAATTCGTGCGTAGTATATCTGTTAATGAATCGTTTCATCAACAACATGTTCATGCCTGGTTGCAGGCGCGCACGCCCGCGGTGTGAAGAGCATCTGGCGGGTTATACTCGCACCCGGAAAAGAGACCTATATGCGACCCAAGCAAATCAGCATCCGGGACGTCGCTGCGCTGGCGGGCACATCGGTGGGCAGCGCTTCGCGCGTCATCAATGGCGCGGCCAACGTCACCCCAGAAGTCCGCGCCAGAGTCGAACGCGCCATCGCGGCGCTGAATTACCGGCCCAATCATGCGGCACAGGCCCTGCGTTCGCGTAGCAGCAAAACCATCGGCTGCATGTTTTCCGATGTCACCAATCCGTTGTACGCGCGAGCGTTCCGTGCGCTCGAGGCGCGCTTCTTTTCCGCCGGGTATATGCTGCTGCTGGCCAACGGGCTAAACGACGCCAAGCGCGAAATCAGCATCCTGAACACGTTCCAGTTGCGCGGCATGGACGGCGTGATCATTGCGCCGGGCAACGAGCGTGACGCCGGCGTGCTCGAAGCCGTCCGGCACCTGACCATGCCGGTGGTGATCTACGATCGCGACATGAAAGTGGATGCCGATACCGTGCTCTACGACCACGTCGATGGCATCAAGACGGCGGCCAGCCACCTGATGCGGCTCGGCCATTCCCGCATCGCCCTGGTGCTGTGGCAAGCGAAAAGCCGGCCGGTGCGCCGACGCATCGAAGGCTACAAGGCCGCATTCAAGGCGGCCGGCCTGCCGGTGCCCGAACTGCTGATCCAGGGCCCCACGCCCACCAGCTCTTCCTACGACGCGGTTACAGAAATGTTGAATGGGCCGGCCGCCCCAACGGCCATCATCGCGCAAGGCACTCAAACACTGGGCAGCACGTTGCGTGCGATTTCCGACGCAGGCAAGCGGGTACCCGACGACATTTCCGTCATCGGCATAGGCGATTCGGATTTTGCCGAGAACTACGCTCCCCCGCTTACCGTCCTGCGCACGCCCGTGGAGTCGGTGGCCGATTGTGCGTCGGCCATGCTGCTGGAACGCATCCAGGCACGCACTGGCCAGCACCCGCCCGCGCCCCGCAGCACCACGTTCCCCTATTCGCTGATCGAACGCAGTTCGTGCGCGCCGGTCAAGCGACGCGCAAGGTGATCTTTCCGAAATGATGATTGGCGCGCATGTATGCCAGGGCCCGGGCTCCATCTTCGAGCGCATAGCTGCGGTCTACCGGCAAGCGTAATCGTCCCGCATCCAGCGCCGGCCCCAGGTCGCGCAGCATGCGCGCCGTAATCGCCCTGACCTGCTCCGGCGTGCGCGTGCGAAACGTCACTCCCGTGTAGTGCACCCGCCGCAAGGCGTGCAGATCGAAATCAAAGTCGGCCGTACGGCCCGCCAGCCTGCCCACATTCACAATGCGCCCCTCCATGGCAGTGGCCGCCAGCGTGGCATTGAAGACCGGGCCTGCCAGCATGTCGATGACCACCTGTGCGCCGGTGCCGCCGGTGGCGCCGAGCACATCGCTTGCCCAGTCGGGCGCCAGGGGGTCGATTGCCAGGTCGACGCCCAGCCCGAGCAGCCGAGCTCGCTTGGCCGCACTGGTGGAACTGCCGCATATCCATCCCGCGTTCATGTGGCGGGCAATTTGCACGCCCATCATGCCCACGGCGGTAGAGGCGCCCAGGATCAACACGGATTGTCCCGCCCTCAGGCGGCCATGGGTGATCAGGGCGTCGTGCATGGTCTGCAAGGCGATGGGCAGTGCGGCGGCCAGGGACGGCTCCTGGATAGATTCCGGCATGGGCAGCACCCGCCCCCAGTCGGCCACGGCATATTCGGCAAAGGCTCCGCGCCCGGAACCCATGACGCGCTGGCCTACCCGGATGTGGCCCGGCACATCGGGGCCCACCGCGTCCACGACACCCGCCCATTCAAGACCCAGTACAGCGCCAGGGCCGCCCGCGCCGCCATGGCGGCGGCCGTCGGCCATGTACAGGTCGGCGCGATTCAGCGCGCAGGCCTGTACACGTATGCCGACCTGGGCCGGGCCCACTTCGGGAGCGGACACCTCGGCCAGCACGGGTCCGTCCGCACCAAGAACGAGCGCACGCATTGTCGTACCCGCCTACTGCGCCTTGGCGCCCGACTTCTTGACGATCTCGCCCCAGCGGTCGATCTCGCTGTCGACGAAGCGCTTGAACTGATCCACTCCCATCAGGTCGATCTGGATGCCCGCTTCGTCAAAGCGAGCGCGCACCGAATCACTGCCCAGCGCCTGGTTGATGGTCGCATTGAGCTTCTCGACCACATCGCGCGGCGTGCCCGCAGGGGCAAAAACGCCGCTCCAGCTGATGACCTCATAATCGGGCACGCCGGCCTCCATCAGGGTGGGCACGTCGGGCAGCAGCGGCGCGCGTTGGCGGCTGGTAACGCCCAGCGCCCGCAGCCTGCCTGCCTGAATATGCGGCCCCGAGACATTCAGGTTGTCAAACATCAGCTGAATGTGGCCGGCCAGCAGGTCGTTCATGGCGGGGCCGCCGCCACGGTACGGCACGTGCGTAAACCGGGTGCCGGTCAGCACCTGGAACAGTTCACCCGACATATGGATGCTGCTGCCTGCGCCCGACGATCCCATCATCAGCTTGCCCGGATTCTGCTTGGCATAGGCCACGAGCTCCTGCACGGTTTTCACCGGCACATCCGGATTGACCACCAGCACGTTCGTGCCGGCCGTCATGCGCGCAACCGGAACGAAGTCGCGGCGGGCGTCGAACGGCAAATTGTCGTACAGCGTAGGATTGATGCCATGCGTGCCGATGGTGCCCTGCAGCAGGGTGTACCCATCGGCCGGCGCGCCGGCGACGTGAGCCGCGCCGATATTGCCGCCCGCACCGCCGCGGTTCTCGACCACCACGGGCTGGCCCAGTATTTTCGCCATTTCCTCGGCCAGAATGCGCCCGGTCGTGTCGGTCGATCCGCCCGGCGGAAATGGAATCACATAGCGGATCGGGCGGTCCGGATACGCCGCGTGGGCCAGGGATGGAAGAATGGCGGCAAACGCCCCGGCCACCACAAACCAGCTGCACATGCTACGAAATCGATTGATCATCTATGTCTCCGTATCGTTGTAATGAAATGCAGGGGCCGCCTAGCTATGCATTGCGATACCCGCACAAAGCCCGCCGTCCACCGGCAGTTCGACCGCGTTGATATAGCTGGCCTCGTCCGACAAAAGAAAACGAACGGCTGCGGCAACTTCCGCGGCGGTGCCCTGCCGGCCGAACGGCAGGGGCCGTGACAGGCGATCGGGCCTTGCATGCGTTGCGGCACGGCCCATCGGCGTGTCGATCAGGCCCAGCATGACGACGTTCGCGCGTATACCCCCAGGCTGTCCTTCCAGCGCAACGGCCCGGCATACCGCCGACAACGCCGCCTTTGATGCTTCGTAGGCCGGGTTGCGCCCTCCTGGGCGGCGCGAAGCGGTGGAAGACACGAACACGATCGAACCGCCCGCCGGCATGCGGGGCAACGCGTATTTGGCGCAGAACAGGTGCGCACGGGCGTTGACGTTCATGACTGCATCCCAGCCATCCGTGTCCAGGCGCGACAGCGGCACACGATGGCTGATGCCCACGTTCAACACCAGTCCATCCAGCCCGTTCATGGCGGCGGCAGCCTGTTCAACCATGAGGACGATCTGCTCCGTATCGGCCACGTCCGCCCGCACTGCCGTGGCGCGGCCGCCCGCAACGACGATATCCGCGACCGTCCGCCGGGCCGCGTCATAGTCCCGATCGGCGCACACCAGATTTGCTCCGGCAAGCGCGAGCGCCAGGCAAGTGGCATTGCCGTTGGATGCCGGCAGGCGCGCGCCTTCCGCGCGCCCCGCTCCCACCACCAGGATGCGGCGGCCTGCCAGGCTGGACGCCGGCGACGTAGGGTGAATCATGAAAAGCTCCCGGCCTGCGTGAAAAAATGCTGGATCAAAGGGTGGCCACCGGCGTAACGGGCGAACCCACGGCGCCGGGCAAACGTAGCGGCGGCGCTGTCAGCAAGAACTTCGAACGCCCCTGCTCTGCCAGCGCGCCGGCCAGTTCCGCCAAGTACCAGAGCTCGCCCAGCGGTATGCCATACTGGAACAGGCACAACTGATGCAGCGGCAGCCGCGCGCAGGGCACGGCCGCCTCGTCCGCGCGGATCCCCTCCACGGCGTAGTTGTCGGCGCACAGCGCCGAAATGCCGCTATCGACCACCCAGCGCCTCAGTCGTTCATCCCTGCCGTCCAGCACCGCGCAACTGCGGTCCAGCACAGACAAGTCTGGCCTGCCGCTCATCATCATCAGCTTGTCCGCGAAACCGGTATACAGGCACAACACGTCACCGGACGCGATATCGCCGCCCGCGGCGTCGACGGCCCGCATCAGTGTGTCATAGCCGACGTACTGGCGCGCGTCGCCGCACAGCGCGTATAGATCGAGCAGCACGCCGCGCGACTGAATGGCTTTCTCCGCCATCGTCTGGATGCCCAGGCGACGTGCGCCGACGGGTGCATCACCGTCCGGGCCGACAACATCCGTGCCGGCGCGGTAGCCGTTGTAATAGACCGCCACGGGCTGGCCATTGCCGTCCACGTCGAAAAAATGGCCCACATGCGCAAAGCTGTCCCATTGCGTGGAATACTGCGTGTGCAGGGTCACCGCATCGTCGCAGAACACGTCGGTATGCGTGTGTCCGGCGGGGTCCAAGGGCAGGTTGTAAACAGGCCGTCCATCGCGGCGAGTCGGCGCCAGCACAGGGGGATGCCGGCGCGGATTCAAGGCATTGCCGCCCGGCAGGTCCAACGGCAGACTCAGGCAGATGCTGCGCCCTTGCCGCACCTCGCGTATCCCGCGCATCACCGCGTCGGGAGTGATCAGATTCAGGCGCCCCAACTCATCGTCGGGCCCGAAATCACCCCAGTTCGATTGCGGCGGGCGCATCTTCCAGCGCTTTTCCATTGTCATTGCCTTAGTGCGCCGGCGCCGGCGCCGCTGCATGCGATGCTGGCACGGCGATGCACGGCGGCCCGGGCACCCGGCGGCCACGGCCCCCCAACATCCGCTTGAACCGATTCACCACATCGACCCGCGCCCGCCATTTCCTGTCCCCTGTTTTATCCTTTACTCAGTCTGGCAAGGCCAGCATCCGAATTTGAGGCGACTCTAACACACAATGAAACGGTTCATCAACAACATCCTGCACCTAGCCGGAACACCTTCAGCGATGTCGCGTTAACTGCGGCGCGCGCCCTGTATGGCACTGCAGGGGCGTGGCGCCACCCCGACTGCCTGGCCCCGCTGTTACGATTGGGCCGGCACCTGACCAGTCATCTCATCGGCCCCAAGGAAAGGCATGAACCTGGATAGACGCACCTTCACACTGATGGCGGGGCTTGGCCTGGCCGAAGCGGCACTGGCACGCGACATCGTGGCCGGACAGCCGCAACCCGGCGCCATATCGCGCCCGACAATGCAGACCTTTCCCAGGGGGTTCCGATGGGGAGTGGCCACGGCCGCCTATCAGATCGAGGGCGCGCCCGACGCAGACGGCAAAGGAAAATCCATTTGGGATGTCTATGCGCACACGCCCGGCAATATGGCCAATGGCGACACCGGCGACGTCGCCATCGACCACTACCACCGCTATCGGGAAGACATCCAGATCATCCGCGAGCTGGGCGCCAACGCCTACCGGTTTTCAATCTCGTGGCCCCGTATCTTTCCGGGCGGAACCGGGCGACTGAACGAGGCCGGAATGGACTTCTATTCCCGTCTCGTGGATACGCAGCTGGAAGCAGGCATCGAGCCTTTCGTCACCCTTTATCACTGGGATCTCCCGCAGGCACTCCAAGATCGGGGGGGCTGGCAGTCGCGCGATACGGCCAAAGCATTTGCCGACTATGCCGCCGCGGTGGTCCGACGCCTGGGCGATCGCGTCAAGCATTTCTTCACGCTCAACGAACTGCAGAACTTTGTGGACATGGGCCATCAGGGCACGTCCGTCATGGTCCAGGGCAAAGAACAGCGCATTGAACTCGCGCCGGGCCTGAAGCTGTCCACGCGCGACCTGAACCAGGTCGCCCATCATGCCGTGCTGGCCCACGGCCTGGCCGTGCAGGCAATGCGGGCATCGGGGCCCAGGAACCTGCAAGTGGGGCCAGCAGATGTACTGTTCGCCGCGGTGCCCGTGAGCGACACGCCCGCCAACGTACGCGCAGCCGAACAGGCCACCAAACGCTATAACGACCGCTTTCTGGATGTCATGCTTACGGGCCGCTACGATGATCGCTATCTCGCTTCAGCTGGCCCGGACGCGCCCCGCTTCACCGACGAAGACATGCGCGCCATCGGCAGCCCGCTCGACTTCGTAGGGGTGAACATCTACGTCCCGAAATACTATGTCGAGGCCGCGGACAACGAAGCCGGCTATACCGAAATTCCCACGTCGCTATCACACCCGCGCATGGGATCGCGCTGGCATAGCTTCTGTCCCGAAGTCATGTATTGGGGCCCCCGGCTTGTCAATTCCATCTGGAAACCGGAAGCGATCTACATCACCGAAAACGGATGTGCGGCGGACGACACCATAACGGCCAACGGAAGGGTGCTCGACACCGATCGACTCATGTATCTGCGCACCGTGATGTCCTATTTGCATCGAGCCATCGCCGAGGGCGCGCCCGTCAAAGGCAATTTCGCCTGGAGCGCCTTTGATAATCTGGAATGGACCGGCGGTTATGGAGTGCGCTTCGGCCTGGTGCACGTGGATTTCGCAACGCAGAAAAGAACCCTGAAGTTAAGCGCCGAATGGTATCGACGCGCCGCAGAAATGAACGCGGTCGTGTAAGCGCAAAAAGGATCACCCCGCAATGGAACTCACGCTAAGCAAATTCGGCCAAGACGATTTCGGCGATTATCTGCGCCTGGTAAACGACGCCACAGTCATGGCCATGATCACCGAGCGCGCCATTCCTGAAGACGAGGCGCGGCGCGACTTTGACAAGGTGCTTGCCATGAACGCCATCGCGCCGGATTTCGGCCAGTTCCGGGTGTTGGATGCCGAGCGTGGCCAGTTCATCGGCCTGGGCAAGCTCGAAATCGCCACCTGCGACGCAGACCAGGCCGAACTGGGCTACGTACTGCTGCCCGATTACTGGGGCAAAGGCATAGGCGGCCGCATCGCCAAACTACTGATCGAGCGCGCCCGGCAGCACCCGCAACTGAAGGGCCTGTACGCCATCATCGATCCCGCCAACCTCGCGTCCCGCAAAATACTTACCAATAACGGATTCGTTTCCCGGGAGTTCAAGGACTTCGACGGCCTGCCCGGCGAAATACTGGATCTGAGCTGGTAGCCCGGAACCACCGGGCTATGTGCAGGCGCTGGCAAGGGCACAGTCGGCGCAATTCACGCACCGCCGTCGCCGCTTCCATCGCTGTTGCCGCCGTCGCCGCCCTCTGACGCGTCGCGGCGCCAGTTCTTTTCGCGCAGGATGAAACCCATAACAAACATCACGATGGCAAACGCGACATATGTGCCCATATCGCCAACAATTTGCGGCGACAGGAATGCGGCCTCATCCGCCGGCGCCGGATGCACATGCAGATCGTTCACAAGATGGTCGCGCGCCGGCCAGAACGGAATCAGGGCGAAAATCCAATGGCGAGCCTGCATAGCTACCGCGCGGCAGTTCCAGTTGCCGTTCCCGCGGGTATTGCACTGCCGGACTTCGCCGGTAAGGTGGTTTGTAACCAGCGCCGTTTCCGAGGTGATGCGCTCGACCTCATGCCGCAATTCCATGTAGCCCATGAGCGCGAACGTCCCCATGAGAAAAAGCACAAGCAGGGTAACGCGCCCCACGGTATCGATCTCGTCCCGCATCTTTACCCCTCCGCCTCGCCCCATAATCAGTGCGGCGAATCGTGGTTTGTCGCCAGCTTACGGCGGCATTCCGCTGAGCGCGGCCGCCTGTTCAAGCCTGCCCAGGGTCGTAACGCAAACAAGCGGTAAGAAATGCCGAGTAGGGCCGTGGTCAACTTGACCTTATGTGGCGACCACTGATTGGAGCCATCGTCCACCACTGGGTAGGCCGACATCACGTCATACAGCAGGGTTTATTCGAAACGGCCGCGTGCCAAAAGCCGAATACTGAAGTTCTTGGCGTGGCCGTCCGGGGCCGTCGTAGTGAAGCGCGCTAAGATGCATGCGATGAGGCTACAGTTCGCTCAGGAAGTCCCTAACCACCGCTACGCAATGATCGAAGCTGGGCGTGTACTCCAGAGTGGCGATGGCCTCGAACGCGGCGCGCAAGCTGGCATGCGGCGCTCGGATCTGGGACAGGAAGGCCTCCCGATGACGTAGAAGGAATGGCGTCGCTGCCAGAAGCTGCTGGGGCTCGCGCTCGATCACAAGCGCAAAGTCGAAGAGATCGCGCGCCGTTACCCGATCGCCACGGTGGTACATCTTCTTTGCAATGATTTCAGCGGCGGTCTCTACTTTCACTGCGCGACCGCCGATATCCCAAATGTCCCAGGCGTCGTTCAAAAGATTAGGGGCTGCGACGAAATCGACCTCACCCTCCTCGAACTGGAGTTTGACGAAGGCACCCGGTTGCTCAGTGTAGTCTTGCGTCAAATCCGCGGCTGTGTCGCTCAAACGCGGCGAGACAAAACCAAGGTACTGCGGATCAGGTACGAAGATGTCGATGTCTTTGCTCAGCCGATGGCGGTAACGGAACATCAGCACCGTTCCGCCGCCTAGCGTCCAGAACGGATCCGTGATGCCACCGAATCGGCCGATGTCGTCGATCAGCGCCAGCGCCCGCGGGAACAGCTTTTCCCACGGGCCACTGGGCAATGCTTCGGAATTCATACCCACAGCGCCCGGCGGTGTACAGACAACGATCCAGCCAACTTCGCCACATTGCGCCAGACTCGCTTTGGCGGCTGGTGGGTATGCGAGGCAACCTCTTCCACAGCCATCACGACGACTGGCACGGGCGCCTCATCCAGCAAATGAGTTAGGTGCGGAGCAAATAAAGCAGATACCTCGCCACTCGCCAGGGCTTGTTCCAGCGTCTCGGGCGCCAGTTCTCGCGCGTAGCTGACACTGGCGGTCTTGGCCGCCATCCACAGTCCGCGCTTCTTGCGCCGCGCCTGGGTATCTAGCCGAGAACTGTCCAGGCCCAGTACCGCCATAACCTGCCCCACCCGATTGACACCCAGGTCACTCAGGGTGCCGTTCTCTAGGCCGATCAGCGTCTGACGCGACAGGCCGCTCAGATGCGCCAACTGCGCTTGGGACAGGCCCAGCTCAGAGCGCCGGACCCGCACGGCATGGCCAATATCGATGAGGTTCATGGCAGAGCAATAAATGTCTGAAATTTTTTACATACTACCCCCTACCTGCCATGCCCCGCAACTAGCGCTAATATCGTGGCAAGACGTAACAGGGCGAAATTGTTGTTACGGGGCACCACAAGGGATTCCATGGACGAGACACAAGCGCAAGGCTCGGCCGTCGCTGCCGAACTGAAGATCGGCGCAACTCTGATCGCCAAATTGAACCTGGCGGACTTTCAGAATGCCGTTCCGCTGATCCGGGACCTCTGGCTGGTCAACGAAACCGACCAACCACATGAGCAGGTCGAGTTGGTCCTGACGTCCGACCCGCCGTTTCTCAAGCCGCGCCGTTGGCGGATTGATGCGCTGGCAGCGGGCTCCCGATACCCAATTCGCGATGTGGATGTGACCCTGGACGGCGGACTCCTGGCTCGGCTGACCGAAGCTGAGACGGCTACGGTCTCTCTGGCATTGCGTCCCGTGGGCGCGGATGCGTCCACCCCTGCTCTTGCCCAGCGCGATACCCATCTGGAGTTGCTGCCACGCAATCAATGGGGCGGCATCTCGCATCTGCCCGATCTGGTCGCCGCGTTCGTTCAGCCCAACGATCCGGCAGTGGATCGGCTCCTCAAGCGCACCGCCGAGGTGCTGCGCGAGAACGAACGAAACCCAGCGCTGGACGGCTACACCGGCGGTGGCAAGCGCGCCTGGGAACTGGCCTCGGCCATTTGGGGTGCCGTGGCTGGCATGCAGTTGGACTATGCCTTGCCGCCCGCCAGTTTCGAACAGTCGGGCCAGAAGGTGCGCAGCCCCAGTCAGATCGAAAGTTCAGGCCTTGGAACATGCTTCGACCTCACGTTGTTGTTCTGTGCCGCGCTCGAGCAAGCAGGCTTGAACCCGCTGCTGGTCTTTACGGAGGGACACGCCTTTGCCGGCGTCTGGCTGCAACCGGAGGAGTTCTCCACCACGGTCGTCGACGACGCGACTGCCTTGCGCAAGCGCCTCAAGCTAAAGGAACTGGTGCTTTTCGAGACCACCCTGATCACCCAGCGACCCACTGTCCCGTTCAGCTATGCAACTGAACGCGGGGCTCAGCAGGTGGACGAATCTCAAGATACGCGATTCCGCTTGGCCGTCGACATTCGCCGGGCACGGCTGCAGCGCATCAAGCCGTTGGCCAGTGCGGGAGCGGCGTCTGCTACGACGTCGGACAACGAAAATTCACCGTCCGTGTCCGCCGTGCCAAAAATAGAAGACGCGCCTGACCTTCCAGACAGCGCACCGGCCAATGCAGAAGATGTTAGCCAGTTCGACCCCAAGGACCGCCTGCTTCGCTGGCAACGTAAGCTGCTGGACCTTTCGCTGCGCAACAATCTGCTGAACTTCAAGGGCGGCAAGAAGGCGCTCAAGCTGGAAGCCCCGGACCCTGCCGCGTTGGAAGATATCCTGGCCAGCGGCCAGCCTTTGAAGCTGCGCCCGCGTCCGGATCTGATGGACGGCGCTGATCCTCGTGATCAGGCCATCTACGAATCCCGCGAACGCGAGGACGTGCGCCGCGCGCACGCGCTGGAAGCCCTGCAGAAACGCGAGGTTTTCGTTGCCGTTCCCGAAACCGAGCTCGATTCGCGTCTGACCGAGCTGTTCCGCGGCGCCCGCACAACTCTGCAGGAAGGCGGTGCCAATACGCTGTATCTCGCCCTGGGCTTCCTGTCTTGGACACGCGAAGACCGCGACGGCCAGCGCTACCGCGCTCCGTTAATCCTGGTGCCCGTCCGCCTGCAGCGCAAGAGTGCCCGCTCGGGGTTCGCCCTCTGGCTGCATGACGACGAGCCCCGCTTCAATCCGACCTTGATCGAGATGTTGCGCCAGGACTTCGATCTGAGCCTAGGCACCCTCGAAGGTGCACTACCGCAAGACGAGACCGGCCTGGATGTCGCTGCGGTCTGGAAAGCCGTCGGTCACGCCATCAAGGACATCAAGGGCTGGGAAGTCACTGAGGACGTGGTGCTGTCCATGTTCTCGTTCGCCAAGTACCTGATGTGGAAAGACCTGGCCGAGCACAGCGAACAGTTGCGCCAGAATCCGGTCGTGCGCCACCTGCTCGACACTCCACGCGATACCTATCCACCTGGCGCTCCGTTCCCGCAGGTGCGTGAACTGGACCAGCACTTCGACCCCAAGCAAGTATTCTGCCCCCTGCCGGCAGACTCCTCGCAGTTGTCGGCCGTGCTGGCCGCCTCGCAGGGCAAGGATTTTGTCCTGATCGGCCCACCCGGCACCGGCAAGAGCCAGACCATCGCCAACCTGATCGCTCAATCCCTGGCGCAAGGCCGGCGCGTACTCTTCGTGTCCGAGAAGATTGCGGCCCTGGACGTTGTATACCGCCGCCTGCGCGAAATCGGCTTGGGTGAGTTCTGCCTGGAACTGCACTCGAGCAAAGCCCGCAAGCTCGACGTGCTCGCACAGTTGCAATCCGCATGGGCCAGCAGCGGCAAGGCCGATTCCGAGCAATGGAGAGCCGAAGCCGACAAACTCAAACGCTTGCGCGATGCGCTGAACATCTATGTGGAACGCCTTCACCAACGTCGCCGAAACGGCCTGAGCCTGTTCGATGCTATCGGCACCGTCAGCGCGGGACATGACGTTCCGACACTCCCGTTGACCTGGCCCGCCGCTGATCATCACGATCATGCTGGTATCGAACAGCTCCGCAATGCCGTGGACCGCCTGGAAGTCAACGCACAGGCCATTGGCCATACCGCGCTGGCACAGCACCCTCTCGCCCTGGTTGGCCGGGGAGACTGGTCGCCCACCTGGCAACAACAGCTGATCGCCGCTGCGCGGGAGGTGCTTCCCGCCGCCCAGGCGACAATCGAATCCGCCCAGGCGCTAGCCCAGGCCATCGGCCTGCCCTCGCCCGCGTTGACACCCGAAACCTGTGAAGCGCTGCTGCTCCTCGCCCAGCGCCTGCCTGTGGCGGCAGGACACGACTGGCGCTTTGTCCTGCGACCCGACGCACGCAGTCTTAGCCAACGCTTGCAGCAAGGCGCGGCACTGGTTCGCCGCCATGCGGAACTGAATGCGCAACTCTCCGCACTATGGTCTGCTTCTAGCGTGACTGCGGGCAACGACGGGGTCGACACTCTGCTCACCCAGATCGCGCAACACCAAGCCGCGCTGTCGGCCCCTTATGACGAATCCATCGAACAACTCGACATCGCCGAGTTGCAGCGCATGTGGGAGCAGGCCGAACAGTCGCTGTGGCCCAGATCCTGGCTGGGCAAACGCAAGATCGAAGCGCAACTGTCCAGCGCCACCAAAAGTGGATTAAAGCCCGATGTCGCCAACGATCTGCAGCATTGGAGCGCCATATTCGCCTTGCGCCAGCAGCTTCAGGACGACATGAAGCAAGCACTTGCCGCCCTGGACGACTTAACAGAGTCAACCGCGGGCTTGTGGAAAGGTCTCGCCACCAACCTGGATGACCTCGAGCAGGCCTGCCAGCTCCAAGAGGATCTGGCAACCGTGGTGGCCCGCCTGGCTACTACGCCCGAACAGATCTCTGTCTGCAAGGCACCGCTGCATGCACTATTGGGGGACGCCAATGCACTGCTGGAGCCGGATGGTCGAATCGCGCTGGCCGGCGCTAGGTACGTGGAGAAATGGGAACAGCTGCTACCCCGACGCGAGGCACTAGCGACAACCGGGCATTTTGCCGAGGCCGCGCAAAGGCTGTGGCAGTCCATGTCACTCGATGGGCTGATCGAGCAAAGCCAATCCATCGTGCGCACCGAACACGGTCTGCGCAGTTGGTGCGCATGGCGCCAGGCTCGCGACGAGGCGCTGGCACTCGGGCTGGCCACGCTGGTCCAGGGCATCGAGCAAGGCCAGGTCGGTCCCAACCAAACACGCCGAACCTTCGAGACTAACTACGCGCGCTGGTGGCTCAACGCCGTAGTCGATCACGAGCCGGTCATCCGCGGCTTCGTCAGCGCCGAGCACGAACAGCGCATCCGCGATTTCCGGGAGCTCGATGAGCGCTTCACCGCCCTAACCCGGGACTGGCTGCGTGCCCGCCTGTGCGCCGACCTGCCCTCGCAGGACAACGTCAGCCGCAACTCCGAATGGGGGCTGCTGCGGCACGAGATGGGTAAGAAGCGCGCACACCTACCCTTGCGCGAACTGATGACCCAGATTCCCGAGGCGCTGACCAAGCTCACGCCCTGCCTGCTGATGAGCCCGCTGTCCATCGCCCAGTACCTCCAGGCCGGCGCCAACGCATTCGACCTAGTGATCTTCGACGAAGCCTCGCAGATCCCGGTCTGGGATGCGATCGGCGCCATCGCCCGCGGCCGCCAGGTCGTCATGGTCGGCGACCCCAAACAGTTGCCGCCGACCTCCTTCTTCGACCGTGCCGAATCCGGGCTGGATGACGAAGACGTGGAGGCTGACCTGGAAAGCATCCTCGACGAGTGCATCGGCGCCAATCTGCCTACACGGAATCTCAATTGGCACTATCGCTCCCGCCATGAAAGCCTGATCGCCTTCTCCAACCATGCCTACTACGACGGCGGACTAGTCACCTTTCCGTCCCCCGTCACCAATGATCGCGCGGTCAGCTTGCAACTGGTGTCGGGTGCCTATCAGAAGGGAGGCACGCGGACGAACCCCGCAGAGGCCAAGGCGCTGGTTGCTGATGTCGTGGCGCGGCTGACGACCCCCGGCTTTCGAGAAAGCGGGCTGACCATCGGCGTGGTCACCTTCAACGCCGAGCAGCAGAAGCTGATCGAGGACATGCTCGACGACGCACGACGCAAGGATCCACGTCTGGAGCCCTACTTCGCCGAGGAGGAGTTGGAGCCGCTGTTCGTCAAGAACCTGGAGAGCGTGCAGGGCGACGAGCGCGATCTTATCTATTTTTCCATCACCTACGGCCCGGACCCGGCAGGCCAACTGGCCATGAACTTCGGCCCGCTCAATCGCCAAGGCGGCGAGCGCCGACTCAACGTGGCCATTACCCGTGCACGTCACGAACTGCGCGTGTTCGCCAGCTTCCGGGCCGAGCTGATGGACTTGGCGCGCACGCAAGCCATCGGCGTGCGCGACCTCAAGCACTTCTTGGAATTCGCCGAACGCGGTGCCCGTGCACTGGTAGAAGTCAACCGCGGCAGCGTGGGCGGCTTCGACAGTCCGTTTGAACAGGCCGTGGCCACCGCCCTGGCCCGGCGCGGCTGGCACGTCCAGCCGCAGATCGGTGCCTCCTCGTTCCGCATCGACCTCGGCATCGTCGATCCCGACGCCCCCGGACGCTACCTGGTCGGTGTTGAGTGCGATGGCGCCACCTATCACCGCAGCGCCACGGCGCGCGACCGCGACAAACTGCGCGAGCAAGTCCTGCGCGGCCTGGGATGGGACATTGTTCGCGTCTGGTCCACCGACTGGTGGATCGATCCGGCCGGCACGCTCGACAAGCTGGATGCCCGGATCCGGGCCGTGCTCACAGCTCAGCGCGAGCGGCGCGCCGAACAGGCCGAGCGCGAAGCCGAGGCCGAGCGTCTGGCGCAAGCGGCCATCGCGCAGACCATGGCATCGGTGACGAAGCCAGACGAGGATGCGGCGCCCCCCGTCCATAACGCGGACCCGATCGAATCGGAAGTCTCGGCGACCGCTCCGCCACAGCAAGTCCAGGAAGTCTTTGCTCGCCAGGTCTCCGCAGTAGCAACCCATGCCGATGCCGAAGAAACTACGCTACCGGAAGCCTCGCTCTATCGGGTCACCGATCCCACGGAAGCAGTCGCCGGCGCCAATCCCGATCGTTTTTTCGACGGTGAATACAACGACGTCCTGTCGGCCATGATCGCCCACGTCGTCGAGCAGGAGGGGCCCGTGCTCGACGCCCTACTGGCCCGTCGCATCGCCCGTGCCCACGGCTGGCTGCGCACGGGCGGACGGATCCGCGAACGCGTGTTCCAACTTGCCCGGGCCCGTTATCGGACGACGGATGAAGAGGTTGGCACGTTCTACTGGCCCACACATCTCGATCCTGCGGCAGAACCTCCCTTCCGCGAGCCCGCAGACGAGGACAGCGTACGGGCGGCTGACGAAATCAGTCTCGCGGAACTGGCTTCGCTGGCTCGCGCCGTCATCGCACAGGGCACTCAAGACGAAGGGATCTATCAAGCAATGGCGCGCAGGCTCGGGCTCCAACAGCTACGAGCAGCCAGCCGGGCACGTCTTGAAAATGCTGTGCGTTGTTTGCCGTCGAACCCCGAAAACTACCGGGGCAGCCAATGATCAAACATCTTGAAATCGCGCGATCAGGTTTAACCACGGCAGATTGGTGGAATCCATAGTGCATATGCCGCCAGCGGACGCTGAGGCAAACTACTGGCAGCCCGTTGCCAATACCGTGCAGGCTGACGCCTGCACTTCAACGGACTAGCCTCCACCAAACCAAGTGTGATACAGACATCCGATAAGTAGCTATTGAAGGTCAGCGATCGGCTAGAAGCGTTCGGCTGGATGTGTCCTTGGCATCAGCGTCATCCAACTTGTGACACCTGACTTAGCACCACAAAAAATGCCACTGATAACGCAAAACACATGGTAATCCCCCCGCAAAAGCGATGGGGTCAGAAGTAGAATTTTCTCGTTGAAGAGTTCTACCGCATGAAGAAGTCGAGATTTACGGATAGCCAGATCATTGAAGCCATCAAGCGCGTAGAGGCTGGTCTTGCCGTTCCTGAGCTGTGTCGAGAGCTGGGCATCAGCTCGGCGACGTTCTACAAGTGGCGATCGAAGTACGGCGGCATGGACGTATCGCTGATGGCGCGCATGAAGGAGCTGGAGGCCGAGAACGCCCGGCTGCGCAAGATGTACGTCGAAGAGAAGCTCAAGGCCGAGATCGTGGCGGAGGCGCTAGAAAAAAAGTGGTGAGGCCAGCTCGCCGCCGCGAGATGGCCCGACATGCCGTGCAAGATCGCGGCGTATCGATCCGGATGGCTTGCGAGGCGTTCAGCATTAGCCAGACCTGCTATCGGTACGTCGCCAAGACCGACGCCGAGAACGAGGAGATCGCAAACTGGCTGCTTCGCCTGACGGACAACCACCGCACCTGGGGCTTTGGGCTGTGCTTTCTGTACCTGCGGAATGTCCGCGGCTTCCAGTGGAACCACAAGCGTGTGTACCGGATCTATCGCGAGCTCGAACTGAACCTGCGTATCAAACCGCGCAAACGGCTGGTTCGGCAGACGCCCGAGCCGTTGACGGTACCGACCCAGGTCAACCAGGTGTGGTCGATGGACTTCATGCATGACCAACTTGCCGATGGACGTAGCATCCGAGTGCTGAACGTGATCGACGACTTTAACCGCGAGGCGCTGGGCATCGAAGTCGACTTCTCGCTGCCTTCGGAGCGTGTGATTCGCACGCTCAAGCAGATCATTGGCTGGCGAGGAAAGCCCTTGGCCATTCGGTGCGATAACGGTCCCGAATACCTGAGCGCGGCAATTGTCGATTGGGCCGGGGCATGGGGCATAAAGCTCGAATACATCCAGCCGGGCAAGCCCCAACAGAATGCCTACGTCGAACGGTTCAACAGGACCGTGCGCTACGAATGGCTGTCCCAATATCATTGGGACGATCTGGACCATGTACAACGCGTCGCCACGCAGTGGATGTGGTCCTACAATCACGAGCGCCCAAATATGGCTCTGGGCGGATTTACCCCAAAACAGCGGCTCGCCATGGCCGCGTAGCCTTCCTACTTCTGGCAATTGCTATAAATGGGGGGATTACCGAACGGTTCAACGGCTATCTGAAGAGCAGCTTCGTCACCCCGTTGGCTGCGACGCTGAAGACGGCCGGCCTGCTCCTCGATGTCGATACGGCCAATGCCCATATCGGCCGCTGGTTGGCAGAGGTGGCGCAGCAACGCATCCACGGCACGACGGGTGAGAAGCCCGAAGTGCGCCTTGCTCACGAGCGACATAGTTTGATGAGCCTGCCCAGGGCGTTCGCTACGCCGCCGGCCGTTACCGTAAAAACTGCAGATATGGTGATTCCGCACGAGAGCCTGCAGCACCCGCTGTCGGTGTACGGCGCCTTACTGGAGCATGCCGCATGAACCTGCAGCACGCACGCATCGCCGAGCTCTGCATCCAGCTCAAGCTCGAGCGCATCGCGGCCGACTGGGCCCACCTCGCACAGCAAAGCGCCGACGAGCAAGCAAGTTTCGCCGATTTCCTGGAGAAGATCCTGAGCGGCGAACACCAGGCAAAACGGGAGCGCAGCCGCTCGACCTTACTGAAGATGGCAACGCTGCCAGCAGTCAAGACGCTGGAGCAATACGACTTCGCCTTCGCCAGCGGCGCACCCCGCGCGCAGATCCAGGAACTGGCCAACCTGGCATTCATCGACCGTGCCGAGAACATCGTCTTGCTCGGACCCTCCGGCGTGGGCAAGAGCCACGTGGCAATTGCCCTGGCATATCGCGCCACCATGGCTGGCGTGAAGACCCGCTTCATCAGTGCCGCCGATCTCATCCTGCAGCTGAACGCGGCACATCGGCAAGGACAGCTCAAGCAGTACTTCAATCGAGCCGTGCTTGGCCCACGTCTGCTCGTCATCGACGAGATCGGCTACCTGCCCTTCGGGCGCGATGAAGCAAATCTGTTCTTCCAGGTGGTCGCCAAGCGCTACGAGCGAGGCAGCATCATCTTGACCAGCAACCTGCCCTTCCCTCAATGGGCCAGCGCCTTCGCCGACGACCAGACGCTCACGGCAGCCATGCTCGACCGCCTTCTGCATCACGCTCACATCGTGCAGATCAGTGGCGAAAGCTATCGGCTCAAGGACAAGCGCAAAGCCGGCAACAGCCCGGCTCGGGCTCGGACTGCTGCCCAATAACCCTTCAACCCCAGGGGGTCAAATTTACTTCGGCGCGAGCGCCGACAAAGGGGTCAGTTTTCAACCGGCGTTGACAGATGGGACGTGGTACGCAAGCGCCGGGTCTATGAGGCGATAAGTCTGCATCTCAATCCATTCCTTCCCCTTGAAGCCGCCAACCCCGAAGCAGCGCTCCTACAGCGCGCCGCCACTTTGGATGTGGTCGGTATGAACCGCCACCGGTTAACCCCGTGCGTCATTCGCGGTGTAGATGCGGCCTTTCCGCGAGCAGGGTTCCGTGAAGAGATCCTCCATACCATCACGGACAAACCACACATGCCGTGCTCGCATGCACACCTACTAGGAAAGTGCGGATTCGCGAGGCTGGCTCGCTCCAATCCTTTGGATCAAGTGCCGTACGTAAACTCGGCAACGGGAGGGCGTGCCGGATATCGATGACAAATCGAAGACAAGTTGGCGTCCCTTCTTTATTGTTGCATTGCTAACTAAATGGCGGTATGCTTGCTGCCACCATGTTTGAACAATGCCTGTATTTCAACACCACGTCGCTGGCCAGGAAACTAGACCGGCTATGGTCCGCGGCGTTCAGCCCGTTCGGCCTGACGCCGTCGCAAGCCTTCTTGCTTAGGATGATCCTGGCCGGACCTGGCCGCCACCAATCCGACCTCGCACGGGAAATGAACATCGCGCCAGCTACGATGTCGCGCACGCTGGATGGCTTGGAAAAGCTCGGGTATGTCAGGCGCCAGGTATCCAGCCACGACCCGCGGGGCATGCAGGTCTTTGCCACCGAAAAGGCGCAGTCCATCGGCCAGGCGCTCGAGGCCGCCAGCGGCTCGGTCACGCGGCGGTTCAAGCAGCTGCTGAGTTCGGAAGGATTCGACGACGTCGTTGCCCAGATACGCCGAGTCAGCGAGGCCTTGGAGTGACGATCGATTTTCTTGCCCAAATAGTTGCATTGCTAATAAAAGGAGGCCCACATGCCAATTTTGAACGTGAAGGTCAGCGCCACCCGGTCTCCGGAACTGGGCACACAGATCAACGAATTCCTGCTCGACATCACCAGCCGTATCTTGGGCAAGAAGCGTGACGTCACCGCCATCACCATCGACTATGTCGACCCGCAAGACTGGTTCATCGCCGGGGTGCCGCTTGCACGCACCGGCAAGCGCAGCTTCTATCTTGAAATCAAGATCACGGACGAGACCAATACCAAGGATGAAAAGGCCCGCTACGTCGCCGAGGCGTTTTCCGGCTTCGAGCGCATCCTGGGTGACCTGGACGAGGAAAGCTACGTGTACGTGCAGGATGTCCGGGCGGCGGCCTATGGATACGGGGGCAGGACGCAGGAGTTCCGCTACCATCATCCGCGTTCCTAGGGGAACGGCATCTTCGGCGCTTCGGCGGGTTCGCCTGCCGTCACGCCCCTTGGCGTCCCGCTCGCCCTGGCTGCCGGGCATCCGCTATCCTGTCGCAAGGCCCTGCTTCCGCCCTTCGGCTGCCTCATGAAACGCGTTGCCGTTCCCCTGAATCCGTTGCGCGCCTTCGAGGCCGCGGCCCGCCTGCTCAGTTTCACGCGGGCCGCTGCCGAGCTGCACGTCACGCAGGTTGCCGTCAGCCGCCAGGTACGCGTACTGGAAGACTACCTAGGGGTCTCGCTCTTTGCGCGCGGCCCGCATTCCATCACGCTGACCGAGGCGGGCGCTCGCCTGTATCCGTCGATCAGCCGGGCGCTGGACGAGATCTCGCACGCCGCGTCGCTGGTCAGCCGCCGCAACCGCCCCGACGTGCTCGCCATCCAGGCCTACACGACCTTCGCCCAACACGGCCTGATCCCGTTGCTGCCGCGCTTTCACGAAAAGTACCCGGGCATCGAAGTACGCCTGTCGGCCTCGACCCAGGCCGTGGACTTCAGCCACCAGGACTTGGACGCCGCCATCCGGTCCGGTGCCGGCCAGTGGCCCGACTACGAAAGCGACTTTCTAGCCCCGATCGAGCTGGTTCCGGTGGCCAGCCCCGCCCTAATCAAGACGATTGGCGGGTTCCGCCGGCCTGCCGATCTGGCGCGCGTAACGCTGCTGCATTCGCTGGCGCGCCCGGACGATTGAAACGCCTGGCTGCACGCGGCCGGCGTCAAACGCCCTGGAAGGCTTCGCGGGCTGCGCTTCGAAAACTCGGCCATGGCCTACGAAGCCGCCATCCAAGGCCTGGGATGCGCCATCGGCATCCGTGCGCTGGTGGAGCGCTATCTGGCTTCCGGCGTGCTGGTCGCTCCCTTCGGCGCGCTGACGCACACGCTGCCTGGCGGCTACTACCTGGTGCGGCCGAAAGGCCGCATCGAGCCTCCCGCCTTGCGCATCTTCCGCACCTGGCTGCTGCAGGCGCTGCCTCGCGCATCGGGATAACCGTCCCGATGCCTGGACCGGTCGCCGCAGCGTAGCCAAACAAAATGTTTGTCTAGCGAGGACAAATTGTTGTTTGTCGCCGCCGGCTGCGCGTCCCACAATCGCACCAGCCTCCCCCGGCGAGGCATGCCCGATCCCCCCGATAACACAGGAGACAACCATGCACCCCGTATCGATCCGCGGCGGCGTGCGCCGGCTCGTGGCGGTCCTGCTCGGCGCCGTGCTTGGCGCAGCTGGCTCCAGCGCGCACTCGGCCTTCCCGGAAAAACCCGTCACCCTGGTGGTACCCTTCGCGCCCGGCGGCGGCACCGACGCCATTTCCCGGTCCCTGGCCGAGGGGATGAGCAAGGACCTGGGCCAGCCGGTCATCGTCGAGAACCGTCCCGGCGCCGGCACCGTCATCGGGACCAACTACGTGGCGCGCAGCCAACCCGATGGCTATACCCTCGTCATGGCGACCTTCGCGCATGCGGTCAATCCCTTCATTCATCCCAACTTGCCTTTTGACACCGCAAAGGCTTTCGCGCCCGTCGCGCTGGTCGCCCACTCGCCCAACATACTGGTGGTCAACCCCGAGCAACCTTTCCACAGCGTCAAAGAGTTGCTGGACTATGCGCGCGCGCACCCCGGCGAACTGAACTACGGCTCTTTTGGCAACGGCACCTCCGCCCATCTGGCCGGTGAACTCCTAAAGAGGCTAGCCAAGATAGACCTGACGCACGTTCCCTACAAAGGCAGCGCGCCTGCGCTAACCGACCTGCTAGCCGGGCAAATCCAAGTCATGCTGACCACGGTGGCCAGCGTGGCACCCCACATCAAGAGCGGCCGGTTGCGCGCATTGGCCGTCACCTCCACCCAGCGCTCGGCCGCCTTTCCCGATCTGCCCACGCTGGACGAAGCCGGCGTGCCGGGCTACCAGGCCGAAAGCTGGTACGGCATCTATGCGCCGGCGGGCACCCCCGAAGACGTCATTGCGCGACTGAACGCCTCGGTCGCCAAGGCCGTGCAAACGCCATCTTTCCAGCAACGCGTGGCCGACGAGGGCTTGATCGTCGACGTGGGTCCGCCATCGCAGCTTTCCGATTACGTGGCCGCCGAGGAGAAACGCTGGGGACAGGTGGTTCGCGACGCTGGCCTGAAGATGCAGCAATGACCCTGTTCCATTCCTTCCACAGCCTGACCGCATCATGATCGACACATCCTGCGCCGTGCTGCTTGACGTCACAGACGGCATCGGCACGCTGACCCTGAACCGCCCCCACGTGCGCAACGCCATCGACGACGCCATGCGCACGGAACTACTGCAAGCGCTGGACCGCGTCGCGCGCGACCCGGCCATACGGGCGCTGGTTGTCACCGGCGCCGGCAGCGCGTTTTGCGCCGGCGGCGACATCAAAGGCATGAAGGCGCGCCTGCAAGCGCCGCAAGGCGAAATCGCCTTCAATGGCTGGTCTCGCCAGCAACGCACCCACCAGGCGGTCGGCGCGCTGTTTCACCTGCCCAAGCCAACGATCGCCGCCGTCAACGGAGCGGCTGCCGGCCTGGGCTGTGACATGGCCTTGTCGTGCGATTTCATCGTTGCCTCCGACGCCGCGCACTTTTCGATGACCTACATCCACCGAGGGCTCATTCCGGATGGCGGCGGCCTGTATTTCTTGCCGCGCCGCATCGGTCTTGCCCGTGCCAAGGAACTGATTTACTCGGGCCGTCGCGTCCATGCGCCAGAGGCGCTGCAGCTCGGCATGATCGACCGGCTCTCTTCGCCCGACGCGCTGCTGGCCGACGCACGGCAATGGGCAAGCGAGCTGTCGCAAGGCTCGCCTGCCGCGCTGGCATTGGCCAAGACCATGCTCAACCAAACATTCGAGCTCAGCGCCGAGCAATCCTTCGCCATGAGCAGCCAGGCCCAGGCGATTTGCTACACGTCGACGCAGCACCGCGAATCGGTCGCGGCCTTCCTGGCCAAGACCGCCGCAAAGGGGTAGGCCGCGATGCGCAATCTGGATCGCCTGCTGCGCCCCCGCAGCGTGGCCGTGATCGGCGCGTCATCCGATCCCGCACGCACCGCCGGCCGCCCCATCGCCTACCTGCAAAAGCATGGATATGGCGGACGGATTTTTCCCGTCAACCCGCGCAGCGACACTATCGCCGGGCTACCCTGCTACGCCGACGCCGCAGCGCTGCCTGAGGCGCCAGACGTCGGCATGGTGCTGCTGCCGGCCGAGCGCGCCGTATCGGCCGTGCGCGACCTGGCCCGGCGCGGTGCCGGAGCAGCCATCGTGCTGGCAAGCGGTTTTGCCGAAACCGGCGCCGAGGGCAAGGCCCGCCAGCAGGCGCTGCGCGAGGCCGCCGGTGACATGCCGCTGCTCGGCCCCAACACCATCGGCCTGGTCAACTTGACCGACGGGATCACGCTGTCGGCCACCGGCGCGCTCGAGCTGGACGAGCTATATGCCGGTTCGATCGCCGTGGTCTCGCAAAGCGGCGGCGTCCTCGGCAGCATGCTATCGCGCGCCGCCAGCCGCGGCATCGGCTTTTCCAAGCTGGTCTCGACCGGCAACGAAGCCGACCTGGATGTGTCCGACTTCGTGCTGGCGCTGCTGGACGATCCCGCCACCGCCGTCATTGCGTTGTACATCGAGGGCCTGCGCAAGCCCGAGGCCTTCCGGGCTGCTGCCCGCCGCGCGGCCGAGGCCGGCAAGCCGCTGGTGGTGTTCAAGGTGGGGCGGTCAGAATCGGGCGCGCGATCGGCCGTATCGCACACCGGCGCGCTGGCCGGCGCCGACGGCGTGTACGATGCGTTGTTCGCCCAGGCCGGCGTGATCCGCGCGCAGACATTTGCCGACCTGCTCGACATTCCCGCGGCGCTATGCACCGGCCGGCGCCTGGCTGGACCGCGCATCGCCATTTTGACGTCGACGGGCGGGGCCGGCACGCTCGTGGCCGACAGCTGCGGCATGGCAGGCCTGGACACGCCGCCGCCCGATGGGGCGACTGCCGGACGCCTGAACGCATTGCAGGCCGGTAACGAGGCTGTCCTCGACCGCAATCCGATCGACCTGACACTGGCCGGCGTCAAGCCGGATCTGCTGCGCGCCGCGCTGGATGCGCTGCTGGCCAGCCCCAGCTATGACGGCGCAGTGGTCATCGCAGGATCGTCGTCGCTGCAACATCCCGATCTGGTCAGCGGCGTGGTCAAGGACTGCCAGCAGCGCAGCGACAAGCCGGTGCTGGTTTACGTCAGCCCGCATGCCCCGCACATCTTGTCCGGACTCAACCGCTGCGGCATCCCCGCTTTCGCGGCGCCGGAAAGCTGCGCGGCGGCCTTCTCGGCGATGCTGGCCTTGAACCGCACGGCGCGCGCCTTGGACGACACCGCCGAACGGCAGGCCAAGCCGGCATGTGCTACAGAGGCCAGTCTTGCAACCTTGGCCCGCGGGCCGCTGAACGAAGCCGAGGCCAAGCGGCTGTTTGCTCGCTATGGCATTCCCACGGGGCGGGAGGCAGTGGCAGCCGATCCCGCACAAGCCGCCTCGCTGGCCGCTCGGTTTGGCGACAAGGTAGTGCTGAAAATCCTCTCGAGCCACATCGCCCACAAAAGCGAACTGGGCGGCGTCTCTGTGGGCGTGCCCGTCGAAGATGTCGGGGCACGCGGGCAAGCCATGCTGGAGGCAGTCGCTGCCGCCACCGATGCGCCCGTCGAGGGTTTGCTCGTCCAGGAGATGATCAGCGGTGGCGTCGAAATGATCCTCGGCTTTCACCGCGACCCGCAGCTCGGCCCCGCCATCCTGCTGGGGGCGGGAGGGGTAGCGACGGAGCTATTCAACGACACCGCACTGCGGTTGCTGCCGCTGACGCGCAGCGATGCACGCGAGATGCTTCGCAGCCTGAAGACATGGCCGCTGTTGGACGGCTACCGCGGCCGCGCGCGCGCCGACGTGGCGGCGCTGGAAGACGCCATTCTGGCCTTTGCGGCCATGGCCGAACAGCTGGACGAAGCACTGCTCGAAGCGGAGATCAACCCGCTATTCGTGCTACCCGAGGGACAGGGCGTAAAGGCCGCCGACGCGGTGGTGATATTGCGCTAAGCCGCGACGTCCTGCGCCCCAGCGGTGCGCCGTCCCCATCCTCCGCCAAGGGCGCGCACCAAGTCCACTGCCGCGCGCAGCCGGTCGCCTTCGGCGCGGGCGACGGCCTGTTGCTGCGTCAACCACGCCCGCTCTGTTTCCAGCACGAACAGGTAGTCCACGTCGCCGGCATCGAAGCGATCGCGGGCTTCGGCTCGCGCACGCGCTGCGCCGGCCTGGGCGGCACGCAGCCGCTCCAGGCGCGCATCCAGGTCGCGTACAGAGGCGAGCCCATCCTCGACCTCCCGGAATGCGCGAAGCACCACCTGCCGGTACTGGGCCAGCCGCTCCTGGTAGGCTGCCTCGGCCTGGGCGAGTGCGGCGCGCCGCCTTCCCCCGTCAAATGCCGTCAGGTTCAAAGCGGTCCCCACCAGTGGTCCGAGCAGGAACGTGCGCTGCGACCAGTCGAACAGGCTACCCAAGCTGGCGGACTCGTAGCCGAAGGCGCCAGTCAGGCTCAACGATGGAAAGAAAGCGGCCTTGGCAATGCCTATGCGGGCGTTTTCCGCTGCCATCGCCCGCTCGGCTGCGGCAATGTCGGGACGCCGCTCGAGTAGCGAAGAAGGCAAGCCTGGCGGGATGGACAAGGCCACGAATGACTGTGGTCGCACCGGCAGCGAAAACCGGCTCGGGAATTCACCCAGCAGCACGGCCAGCGCATGTTCGGCCAGGGATCGCTGCTGTCCCGTCGCGATGCGCTGCGCCTGGACTTGCGCAAGCTGCGTCTCGATGCTGGCCACCACGGCCTCGGTCACCACGCCTTGGTCGCGCTTGCTTTGCACCAGCTCCAAGGTCTGCGTCCACGCCAACACGCTTTCGTCCAGAATGGCCGCCTCGGCATCCAGCTGCCGCAGCAGCAGGTAGTGATGGGCCACGTCGGCCTGGATGATCAACTTGAGCGCACTCGCCTGGGCGCGCTGCCCGTCTGCATCGGCTTGCGCAGATTGCACGGACGCGGAGACGCGCCCGAACACATCGACCTCATACGCGACCGCGGCTTGCGCCCGCCAGCTCGTCCGCAGCATGGCGGCATCGGCGTCGGAACCGCCCTGCCCTGCGCTGGCTAAGCGTTGCCGGCTGACACCCGTGCCGATGCCGATTTCCGGCAGCCACGCCGCACGGGCCTGGTCGACGAGGGCGCGCGCAGCATCCAGGCGCGCCACCGCCGCTGCCAGTTCCTGGTTGGCTGCGACCGCCCTGGCCTGCAACGCAAGCAGGTCATCGTCCTGCAGCATCTCCCAGCCGACGGGTTCGTCATGATGGTCGGCCGGCTCGGCGATCTTCCAGCTGCCGCCGGACTCCGCGTGCGCAAGCAGCGTCGCCTCCCTGTATTGTTCGGGCACATCCATGACGGGCGCCCGATACGCCGGCGCAACCGAGCATGCGGATAGGGCCCCAGCCAGGATTGCCATGCCCATTACTTTCGAAAAGATGGATCCGCTCATCATGAGGATGCCTCATTTCCGTTACCCAGGAGCACGTGGGGCACCGCCTCGGGCGCATCCCGGTGCGCGGGCGAGCGGAGCGGACGGCCGGACAGCTTGCGCACCGCCAGATAAAAGACGGGCGTCAGGAACAGGCCGAACACGGTCACGCCCAGCATGCCGAAAAACACGGACACCCCCATGGCCTGTCGCATTTCCGCGCCAGCGCCTTGCGATACGACCAGCGGCACCACGCCCATGATGAACGCCAGCGAGGTCATCAGGATCGGCCGCAGGCGCAGGCGGCAGGATTCGATGACGGCCTCGAGCGTGGTGCGACCGGCCATCTCCAGCTCGCGGGCGAACTCGACGATCAGGATGGCGTTCTTCGACGCAAGGCCCACCAGCACGATCAAGCCGATCTGCGTGAAGATGTTGTTATCCCCGCCGGTTAGCCAAACGCCTGCCAAAGCAGAGAGCACGCTCATCGGCACGATTAGGATGACTGCCAACGGCAGCGTCAGGCTTTCGTACTGCGCCGCCAGCACAAGCAGGACCAGCAGCACGCAGAGCGGGAAAATCCACAACGCGCTATTGCCGGCGATGATCTGCTGGTAGGTCAGGTCCGTCCATTCGAACGCGATGCCGGGCGGCAAAGTCTTTGCCGCGACCCGTTCGATGGCCGCCATCGCCTGCGATGACGAGTAGCCCGGCGCCGGCGCGCCGCTGATATCCGCAGCGACATAGCCGTTGTACCGGGTGACCAGCTCGGGACCGTAGGCCTGCTCCACGCGCGCCAAGGCTGACAATGGCACCATCTGCCCGTCGGCGGTGCGCGTCTTCAGCTGCAGAATGTCTTCCGGATGGGCGCGATACCGGGCATCGGCCTGGATCCGTACCTGGTAGACCCGCCCCAGGAGGTTGAAGTCATTGACATAGAACGAGCCGAGGTAGGCCTGCAGGGTCTGGATCACCTCCGTGATCGACACGCCCAGCTGCTTGGCCTTGGGTCGATCGACGATGAGGCGCAGCTGCGGCACATTGATTTGGTAGGTGGAAAACAGCGGGGTCAGGGCCGGCTCCTGCTTGGCCTGCCCGATGAAATCCTGGGCCGCCTTGTAAAGCGCTTCGTAACCCAGGTTGGCACGGTCTTCGAGTTGCAGCTTGAATCCGCCCAACGACCCCAGGCCCATGACTGGTGGCGCCGGAAACACCCCGGCGAACACGGCCTCATCCATGTCCGCATACTTGGCGTTGAGCGACGCGGCGATGCCGTCAGCACTCAGGCCGCGTCGCTCGGCAAAGGGCTTGAGCAGGATGAATGACAGGCCCGAGCTCGAACTGGTGGTGGTTCCATTGATGGACAGGCCGGCGTAGGAGGAACTATCGGCCACGCCAGGCTCTCGCAGCGCGATCTCGGTCATCTCCGCCAACACCGCGTCCGTGCGTGACAAGGATGCCCCTGCCGGCAGCTGGACGAAACTAATGAGGTACTCCTTGTCCTGCGCGGGCACGAAGCCACCCGGAACGATCTTGCCGAGCAAGGCCGTGGCCGCCAGCAGGATGCCGTACACGGCCAACACCACGGCCTTGCGCCGGCCCAGGCCCGCGACGCTGCGGCCATAGCGTTCCGAGCCCAGGGCGAAGGCGCGGTTAAAGCGTGCGAAAAAGCGGCCGAACACCCGGTGCATGGCCCGAGTCAGCCAGTCGGACTGCGCACCGTGCGGCTTGAGCAGCAGTGCCGCCAACGCCGGCGACAAGGTCAGCGAGTTGATCGCCGACAGCACCGTGGATACGGCGATCGTCACGGCGAATTGCTGGTAGAAGCGGCCGGTCAACCCCGACAGAAAGGCCAGCGGCACGAACACGGCGACCAGGGTCAGCGCGATGGCGACGATGGGGCCGCTGACTTCCCGCATCGCGCGGTAGGTCGCCTCGCGCGGGGTCAATCCCATCTCGATGTTGCGCTCGACGTTCTCCACCACCACGATCGCGTCATCGACCACGATGCCGATCGCCAGCACGAGCCCGAACAGGCTCAAGGCGTTGAGCGAGAACCCCAGCACGTGCAGGAAGGCCATCGTGCCGACGATCGACACCGGAACTGCCAGCAGGGGAATGATGGATGCCCGCCAGGTTTGCAAGAACAAGAAGACGACGACCACCACCAGCGCAATGGCTTCGAACAGCGTCTGTACGACCGCGTCGATGCTTGCCTCGACCGACCGCGTCGGGTTGTAGACGATGCGGTAGTCCAGGCCTTGCGGAAAGTTGCGCTTCAGTTCTTCCATGGTCGCCTTGACGTCGGCGGCGATGTTCAAGGCGTTGGCGCCGGGCGCCTCCATGATGGCCAACGGTACGGCCGCGTCCCTGCCCAGGTAGGCGCGCACGCCGTATTCCTGGGCGGCCAGCTCGATGCGCGCCACGTCGCGCAGCAGCGTGGTGCGCCCATCATGCCCGGCGCGCAGCACGATGCTGCCGAACTCCTCCGTCGTGCGCAGCCGCCCTTCGGCGCTGACCGAAAGCTGGAAGGGTGCGTCTTCCACCATGGGCGCGGCACCGATGCTGCCCACCGGGGCCTGGGCATTCTGTTCGCGGATGGCTGCCACCACGTCGCTGGCGGTCAGCCCGCGCGCGGCCACCGCATCCGGATCCAGCCAAATGCGCATGGCATAGCCGCCGGGCCCCCACAGGTTGACCTGGCCGACCCCGTCGATGCGGGCCAGGCGATCACGCACATTGCGGATCGCGTAGTTGCTCAGGTAGTTGGCGTCATAGCGCCCGTCGGGCGACACCATGTGCACGGCCAACGTGATGTTGGGCGAGCTCTTGATGGTCGTGACGCCCAGCCGCTGGACGTCCTCGGGCAACCGCGGCAACGCCTGCGAAACGCGATTCTGCACCCATTGCTGGGCCTGATCGGGCGAGGTGCCAAGCTTGAATGTGACGGTCAGGTACAAGTGGCCGTCGGCATTGGACAGCGACTGCATGTACAGCATGTTCTCCACGCCATTGACCGCCTCTTCGATCGGCGCGGCAACGGTTTCGGCGATGGTGCTGGCATTGGCGCCCGGATACTGGGCATGCACGACGACCGAAGGCGGGACGACCTGCGGATACTCGGAGACGGGCAGCTGGAACATGGCGATGGCCCCGGCCAGGAACATCAGCACCGACAACACGCCGGCAAAGATCGGCCGGTCGATGAAGAATCGCGAGATGTTCATGGCGCCTGCTCCTCGCCTGTCAAGGCGGCCACGACCGCCTGCACCCGGTCGCCTGGCCGCACGCGCCCCGCTCCTTCGACGATGATGCGGTCGCCAGGCGCAAGGCCAGCGCGCACGACGCGCTGGCGCCCCTGTCGGCTGCCGAGCTCCAGCTGCCGGTACTGAACGTGTCCTTCGCCATCGACGACCAGGACATAGCGCCTATCCTGGTCGGTGCCGATGGCCGTTTCGTCGACCAGCACGGCCGGATAGACACTACTGGCCTGTATGCGGATGCGCGCCTGCAGGCCCGGAATCATGCGGCCATCGGCGTTGTCCACCAGGGCACGCATCCGGATCGTTCCGGAACGCGTGTCCAGCCGGTTGTCGACCGAGTACAGCCTGCCTGCGTGGGGAAACCCCTCCTCACCGGCGAGCCCCACTTGCACCTGCACGGACTCGTCGCCGGCGCGTCCACCGAAGTAGCGCAGGTAGGTGTGCTCGTCCGCATGGAACGCGGCGTACAGCGGATCCAGGGTGACGATGGCAGCCAGCGGCATGGCGTCGCCTCCTGCCTTGACGACGTTGCCTGCCGTCACCTCGGGGCGTGAGATCCGTCCCGTGATCGGGGCCCTGATACGCGCATAGCCCACGTCCAGCCTGGCGCGCTCGACGGCGGCCAGCGCAGCCTGGGTCGCCGAGCGCGCCTCGCGCGCCGCGTTTTCCAACGCGTCGACATCGCGCTTGGCCGCGGCGTTTGCAGCCAACAGCCGCCTGCCCCGTTCGAGCTCGCCGGCCGTATAGCGTTGCCTGTCCTGCGCCTGGGCCAGCACGGCCTGCGCGCGCTTGAGCTCGGCCTCGAATGGCGCCGGGTCTATCGTGAACAGCAGGTCACCTTCGCGCACCAGCTGGCCATCCCGGAAATGCACCGACAGCAGGGTACCTTCGACTCTGGGACGGATTTCCACCTGTTCGACGGCTTCCAGGCGCCCGGAATACTCCTGCCAATCGTTCACGAACTGGCGCTGTGGCGCGCGCACCTTGACCACGGGCAGTTCGGGCGCCTGCGGCGAGGCCTGCGAAGGTGCATCAAGCAGGATGGCGGCTAGCCCACCTGATAACGCTGCGATGGCAGCCGATAAAGCTGCCCGACGGGAAATGGAAACGGCCATGGCACAAACCCTGCGTAGGAAAATGACCGTGCAAGTCTGCGCAAATGCCTCCCATCCATATAGGGCCGTTTCCGGTTTTCAAAATTCGCGAAACTGCAATAATGGCCGTTCCGACCGCACCCACACGAGGAAAACCAGCGGTTCACCCTCGGACTTGGAAGACGTAATTCGTCATTCCGGAAGAATCCGCGAACCGTCACGTGTCACGTCGTGCGCCGTCGTGGCCACGGCGCATTGGCCGCTTTCCGGTGGCGTGCAAGCATGCCCCGCCTGACGACCGGGGCACTCCGCCACCGCCGGCTTGCGCACTGCATCGGCCCAGCCCGCAAGACGGCCCGGACAAAGGGATGATCGAGATGGATCGACTTCAGGCCATGCAGGTTTTCGCGCGCGTCGTCGAGGCGAACAGCTTTGCCAAGGCAGCAGACAGCCTGGGCATGCCCGCCTCGTCGGTGACGCGTGCAGTCAAGGAACTGGAAACCTACCTGGGCGTGCGGCTGCTGCAGCGCACGACCCGGCATATCAGCCTGACGCCGGACGGCAGCATGTATTACGACCATTGCCGCCGCCTGCTGGACGAGATCGCAACGGTCGAGTCCTCGTTTCCTGGCAGCGGCGGCCGTCCGCGCGGCCCGTTGCGCGTGGACATGACCCCGTCCTTTGCCCGGTTGTTCGTCCTGCCGGCGATCAAGGGGTTCCAGCAGGACTATCCCGACATCGCGCTGACGCTGACCTTGGGCGACAGAACCATCGACCTCGTCCAGGAAGGGGTGGATTGCGTCATCCGTGCCGGCGTGCCGCAGGATTCCGCCACGCTTGTTGCGCGGCGGCTGGCGGGGTTTGAATGGGTGACCTGCGCGTCACCCAGTTATTTGGCCGAGCACGGCGAACCCAGGACCCTCGATGACTTGAAGCATCACCATGCAGTCGGCTTCCTGTCCAGCCGCAACAGCCGCAGCGCGCACTGGACTTTCGTGGTCGACGGGGAGGAGCGCGCCATTCGCGTGCCGGAACGCATCGCCGTCAACGACACCGATGCCTATGTGTGCAGCGGCGTGCAGGGACTGGGCTTGATACGCGCGGCCAGCTACATGGTGATCCCCCACCTTCGCACCGGCGAATTGCGTCGGGTCCTGCCGGACATCAAGGCGCCAACCGTTCCGCTGTCGCTCATGTATCCGAAGAACCGCCATCTTTCGCCCGCCGTCCGCGCCTTCTCGGATTGGATCTCCCAAATCATCCGGCAGGCCGAGCCCCAGTGGCGGCTGTAGCAGCCCGCCGACGCGGCGCGCTGCGCCCCAAGCCCGGGCAATGCCGGGCTTGGGGCCGTCCGGCCAACCTCAGGGCAGGCGGCTAAGCAGAGTGACCTCGACGTTGCCGACGAGGATGGGCTTCATGGCAGCCATGAACTCGGCCGACGCCGGCGTTGCGGCGAACTCGTCGAACGCCGCGCGGTCGGCGAAGCTTTCATAGCCCATGAAGACCTGGGGATCGGGCGTTGCCAGGATGCGGAAATCCACCACCCCAGGATGGGTGCGCGCCTGCTCGACGCGCGCCTTCATGATGTCGAGGAAGCGCTCACGCTGGCCGGGCTGGACGGTCAGCTTGACGATGATGGCGAAGCCGCCCGAATCCAGCCTGGCGTAGGTCTCCGGGCTGGTCTGGGCAGCGGCGGGGACTGCCGCGAGTCCCGCCGTGAGGCCGGCGGCGGCCAGGGCAAGCGATGTGCGATGCATGGTCATGATTACTCCCGGATGGTCAGAATCCTTCCAGCACCACCTTGCCCCGGGCCTTGCCGCTTTCGATGAGCGCATGCGCCTGGCGCAGGTTTTCGGCGGTGATTCTGCCGAGATGGTGGTTGACCGTGCTGCGGATACGTCCGGCATCGACGAGCTCGGCCACTTCGGCCAGCAGCCTGCCCTGCTCGGCCATGTCAGGGGTCTCGTAAAGCGGCCGCGTGAACATCAGTTCCCAGTGCAGCGAGATCGACTTGCTCTTGAGCTTCATGGCGTTGAGCACATCCATGTCGTCGATCACCGCGAGCGCGCCCTGCGGCTTGAGGCTTTCGATGATCTGGTCGTAGTGCTGCTCGGTCTGGGTCAGCGCCGCGACGAAGTCGACATGGCCGATGCCGGCAGCATTCAGGCCGGCCGACAGCGGTTGCCGATGGTCGATGACCGCATGCGCGCCCAGGTCCAGGCACCACTGCCGCGTCTCGGGCCGCGAAGCGGTGGCGATGATGCGCAGCTGCGTCAGTTGGCGGGCCAGCTGGATCAGGATGGAGCCCACGCCGCCCGCGCCCCCCACGACCAACAGGGCCTGGCCGGCGCCGCCGCCCTTGGCGATGCGCAGGCGGTCGAACAATAGCTCGTAGGCGGTGATCGCGGTCAACGGCAGCGCGGCGGCTGCGGCGTCATCGAGCGATTGCGGCGCGCGCGCAACGATGCGCTCGTCCACCAGGTGCAGCTCGCTGTTGGTGCCCGGTCGATTGATGGCGCCGGCGTAGTACACCCGGTCGCCCGGCTGGAACAGCGAAACGTCGTTGCCGACCGCTTCGACCACGCCCACGGCGTCCCATCCCAGCACCTCGACCTGCCCGTCGGCCGGCTTACGGTTGCGGCGCACCTTGGTGTCCACTGGATTGACGGACACGGCGCTGACGCGCACCAGCAGGTCTCGGGGTTGGGGAACGGGAGTGGGCAGCTCGATGTCCTCCAGCGCGGCGGGGTCCGTGATGGGCAGGCTGCGACGGTATCCGATGGCTTTCATGGCGGGTCCTTTGTGAAGAGGGGGACAAAAAGAAACAACGAGAACAACGCGCCCACTCTACAAATTCAATTTAGAATTGATAAGCCCATTGAAGTAAATTCATTTTCAAATGACTATTGAAAATATCGGCGACCTGCGCGTGCTGGTCCAAACGGCCCGTGCCGGCAGCCTCACGGGTGCAGCCAAGGCCCTGGGCATTACGCCGGCCGCCGCCAGCGCCACGCTCAAGCGGCTGGAAAGCCAGCTCGGCGTGCGGCTGTTCGAACGCTCCACGCGGGCCATGCGCCTGACGCCGCCCGGGCAGGCGCTGCTGGACTACGCCAGCCGGGCATTCGACCTGATCAGGGAAGGTGAAGCCCAGGCCACCAGCGACCGCGCTGGCCTGGTGGGCCTGATCCGCCTAGCCGCACCATCGGACTTGGCCCGCGCAACCCTGCTGCCTTGGCTAGACGAGTTCATGGAGGCGCACCCCGGCATCGAGCTGGCCTTGTCGGTCGGCGACCGGCTGCTGGATGTCGTACGCGATGAGGTCGACCTGGCGATCCGGTATGGGAACTTGAGCGATTCCCGGCTGGTCGCCCGTACGCTGATACGCACATCACCCATCGTCGTGGCTGCGCCCAGCTACCTGGCACGGCACCCTGTCCCGCAGTCGCCGATGGACCTCACCCAGCACAACTGCCTGGCCTATGACCGCGGCGGCAAGCCGCACCGCACCTGGCGCTTTACGCGGGATGGCCAATCAGTCGAAGTGCACGTCACCGGCAATCGCACCGTGGACGATGCCTCGCTGGCGCGGCAATGGGCAGTCGCCGGCGCTGGCATCCTGCTGAAGTCGCCGATCGAATCGCGGCAGGAACTGGTCGATGGACGATTGGTTCGCCTGCTGTCGGACTGGCAGCTCGACGGCTATCCGGTGCACGCCATCCTGCCCAGCGGCCGGTTCGTACCGATGCGCGTGCGCGCGCTGGTCGATTTTCTGGCGGAGAAGTTCGCAGGCGTCGCCGACGAGCTTTCCGGCTTGTTGGGATGAGACGAGGACGCGTAGTGCTGGCGACCCGTCGCCCTGGACGCCGCCGGCCGCCCTGCCGCCCCGCGTCGATGCCTGGTTCGCTTTCGCGCGTCGGCGGCACGCGCAAAATGCAGCCGCGATGGCCAAGCAACCTGCCACCGCGGCACCCTGCGTAGGGTGGGCTCGAGACAGCGCGGCAAACTGCCGCGCACGGCTCAGTTCACCGCAATTCCGCTTTGCTTGACCACGTTCTTCCACTTCTCGATTTCGGCGCGGCGGAAGGCTTCAAGTTCTTCTGGCGTGGAACCGACGATTTCCGCGCCCATGCCTTCGAGCTTGGCCTTGACTTCGGGATCCTTGAGCACATCGGCCAGCGCCGCCGACATCTTGTCCACGATGTCCCGGGGCGTGCCGGCCGGCGCAAACACGGCATTCCACTCGTACGACGCGAACCCAGGCACGCCCGATTCGGCAATCGTGGGCAATTCCGGCAAGACCGGCGAGCGTTTTTCGCCGCCCACCGCGATGGGGCGCAGCTTGCCACTTTGGATGTGCGTCCAAGCCGAACCGAGGCTCGCGAACATGATGGGCACCTGGCCCGACATCACGTCCACCATGGCCGGACCGCCGCCTTTATAGGCGATGTGCACGAGCGAAGTGCCCGCCATGACATTGAACAGCTCGCCGGCCAGGTGCTGCGCCGAACCGGGGCCCGCCGAGGCAAAATAGACGGCATTCGGCGACTTGCCGCTGGTAATCACGTCCTGGACCGATTTGAAGGTCGTATTGCTTGGGGTGGTCACCAACACGTTGGGCACGCGTAGCAGCAGCGACACCGACTGGAAATCCTTCAGCGTGTCGAAGGTCATCCGCGACTGCAACGCCGGATTCTGGGCATGGCTCGACGCGTCGAACATGAACGTATAGCCGTCCGGAGCAGAACGCGCCACTGCCGCACCGCCTATCATGCCGCCCGCTCCCCCCTTGTTGTCGATGATGACAGACTGGCCCAATTTATTCGACAACTTGGGGCCGATGATGCGGGCAACTGTGTCCACGGTGCCGCCAGGCGGATAGGTGACGACCATGGTAATGGGCTTTTCCGGCCACGCGGCGTGCGCCGCGGCCAGCGGCAGGACCGCGGCCAGCAGGCTCGCGGCAAGGGTACGGTAACAGGTCATGGCGTCTCGCCTCCTTGGAATCCAAAGCAGTTTCTGGGGTTGATCGCGAGTATGCGATGGCGCAGGGCTGGATCGACGATCCAGTCGTCCAATGCACGGCGGCTTTGCGCGTACGTCTGGTCCGGATGCTGCGTGTGGGGCCAATCACTGCCCCACAGCAACCGGTCTGGGCCAACGTGCTCGAGCAGGAGCTCGGCCGCCCAGCGCGCCTGTGCGCCGGAAGGCTCGCTCCAATTTCGGTATGCGCCGGATAGCTTGACCCAAAGGTCAACGTCCGCGGCTGCATCCAGCAGCCAACGGAACCCGGGATCGGCCGCGCCCAGCACTGGGTCGGGCCGGCCGAAGTGATCGACGACGAGGCGGCATTGCGCCGGGCGCAGGGCAGACACGATGTCGGGCAGCCGCCTGGCTTCGGCATGGATTTCGACATGCCAGCCCAGTTCGCGCACGCGGCCCAGCAAACCCGGCCACGCACCCGACTGCAGGTCCGGCTGCGGCCGGCCGACCAGGTTCATGCGGATGCCGACGATGCCTGCCCGCGCCAGCCCGTCCAGCTCGGCGACGTCCGTGCACTCGTCGATGACGGCCACGCCCTTGAGCTGCCCTCGTGCCCGGCGCATGGCCTCGAGCATGTACTGGTTATCCGTGCCAAGGAAGCTGGGCTGGATCAGCACGCCCGCGCCCAGGCCATGGGCATCGAGGTGCGCCAAATAGGATTCCAGCGGCGCGTCGTGGTCGGGCGTATATCGGCGACCGGGCGCCAGCGCGAGCTGGCGGACGAACACATGCGCATGCGTATCAACGGCAAAAGGCACAACGCTGGCCAAGACAGGCTCCCACGGAACACGATCCGGCCGTTCAGCGCCGGCAATTCCCGGCGGATTCTAGGAAGGCTTGATATACTTATCTATCCATGTTTGGATGTTTTTATATAAGATTTTGTGATGGATATCCGGCGGTTTGAGGAATTCCTTGCCGTTCTGGATGCCGGCAGCCTGAGCAAGGCAGCCGAGATCCTGGGTGTGGCCCAGCCTGCGCTAAGCCAGTCGCTGGCCCGGCTGGAACGCGAGCTCGGCGTGCGGCTGTTCCATCGCTCGCGGCGGGGCGCGGAGCCTACGGCGGCCGCGCGCCAGATCGCCGAAGACGTCCGCAGTGGCGTCTTTCGCATCACCAATGCCAAAGACGCGGCGCAGGCCATTGCACAGGGGCGCGCCGGCGTGCTGCGCGTGGGCCTGGTCTCCAGCGCCCTGATCGACATCCTTCCGCGCGGCTTGCGCGCGCTGCGAAAGCATGCGCCAGGCGTGCGCATCGTCTTGCGTGAAATGAGTAATGCGGAACAGGCACAAGCCCTGTCCCGCGGAGAGATCGACGTGGCGCTGGTCCACACGCCCGTTTCGCTCACCGGCGTCATGCACGAGAAGGTGCTCATGCGCGAGCGCCTGGTGGCCGCCGTACCGGCCGACCTTCCCGTGGAGCGGGAAGCACAGGTGCGCATGGCGGAAATCGCCCGCGTAGGCCTGGTCATGTACCCCCATGCGCAATTGCCGACGTTTTACGAGTCCGTGATCGACGCCTTTCGCAAGGAAGGGCTGGACGCCGAAGTCGTACAGGAGGCCAACCGGACCCTGACGGTGTTAGCCTGCGTCGCGGGCGGATGCGGCATCGCGTTGTTGCCCAGCTGGATACGCTCGCTCGATTTCCGTGGCGTGCGCTATTGCGAAGTGGCCGATGGGGCCCGCCTGCCCAGCTTCGATGTCAGTGCGATCTGGCCCAAGCGCGCCGTGCCCGGGCTGGCGGACGCTTTCGTGCAGGCTTGCGAGGCGCCCTGAGCGAAAGGGCAAACAAATGCCCTTGATCGCCAAGGGCTTTTCTGAACTCTGGCGGCAGAGGGTCATTCCTATTGTTGCAGGAAAGCCGCATAAATCCTAGCTTTCTGCCCAACCGAGAGTTCCAGATACCCCCAGAAATACCCCTTCAAGCATTGGCTTCAGTTGGACACCTCTGGATGATCCCTGGATCATGGGAAGTTTACCTGCCGGTGATGACCTTCAGCAGGAGAGTCCCAGCCGCAACCAGAGTGCCCCAACAACGATTACGACAAGCGGCACGACGACCAGTACCAGCAAGACAAGAATCATCGTGGCATATCTCCAGCTTGGGACTTGACCTTCTGCGTGAGCTTGTCGCGCAGGGTGACACTGCCAGACACATCGCCCCCCTGCCCTCCCTCCTGCCCTTCGGCGTCTGGGTAGAACTCCTCCACCACCGCCTGGCCATCCTCCGTGGACTCCTCGAAGGCCCCACAGGCAAAGCTCTCTCGGGCAGCCTGGTCAAGGGCGGCTTGATCGAACCGATCCCGCCTGCGCTGCTCGGCGGCTTCCCGAGCCTGAGCAATGGCCTCCCCCAGCTGCATGCCGATGGGCAACGTCAGGTCCACGTAATAGATTGGTGTCCGGTGGCTTTGCGTGGTCGATTTCCCCCGTAGCCTCAACTCCAGCGGCAGTGTGGCCAGATGCCCGCCCGAGACGGCATGGAAGTACCTCATGCGAGCCGCCAGGGTACGAATCGAGTTGATCGAGGTGGTGCGAAACACGAAGGTCCCCAGCTCGTCCTCTCCGATCACGACGTTGAGCCTGGCGTAAGGCTTACACAGCTTCCATCCGAACTCACAACCCGCGGGTGATGGGCACGGTAGGGTTTCGACCCGGTTGTCCACAACGCGGCGGCAGGTCTCGCCGTTGCCGACGCAGATCGGACGACCCTGCTCTCTGTCGAAGGCCGAATAATCGGTCCGCAGATTGAGGTCGGGATCGTTGAACAGCATCCGTACGGGAAGCGAGCGTAGCTTGCCATTGCTGGCCTTACGCAAGGCTTCGTCGTAGGGATGCAGCACCCAGCCATCCCGGCTCTGGACTTGGGTGGTCAGTGTGAATTGATCGTCTTTCTCCGGGAGCCGTTTGCCATTCTTTTCGACAACGCGACCGATAGAGATCCGCCCGATCACTGGCGGGGTAATGACCAGGCCTTTCTGCATGGTGGACTCCTTGTGTGTTGAATGATGGCCTAGGACTGGATCAGCCGAAAGCGCCGGGTTCCGGGCTTGGTGATGGCGTATTCCAGGGCAAGTTCGGGGTGGTTCAGAAGCAGCCGGCCCACGTCCAGACGGGTACCGTCCTTGCTGCGCTTGAAGCTGACGCAGCCAGTCTCGAACTGGGCGGTAGAGGCATCGCCCATGGCCTGGATCAGGGTTTGCTTCATTTGCTCGGCCTGCTCTTCGCGGGCCTGGATGTCGGCCCGCAGGGCTACCAGATCAGCGAAGGTGGAGGACAAGCGCCGGTCGTCGCTGAAGTCCACGGTGGTGGAATTGCCGGGATAGAGCGTGCGCAAGGCTCGGTCTGCCGACTCCGACCCATCTGCAGGCGGTGGGGTGTCGCTCGTGACGTACTCCCAGAACTTGGCTTCCAGGTGGATGAGCCGGGCAATGAGCTCGTCGTCGCGCAGGATGCGGTGAACCTCTAGGCGCTGGCCGCAGATCAGTACGGCCACGTCAGCCGCCTGCTTGTTCGCCACGGCCAGTTGGTGCTGCACCTGGAGCTGAACGTACTCGGGAACGCCGTCTTTCCAGAGCCTTGCCCCGAACTCCCCGGCCGTCTTGCACTCCAGGATCTGCACCAGAGGCGATCCGACGACCTCCCGGTCCAGGTTTGCCAGCATGAAAGGGAATTGCGGGTGCTGTAGCACCGCGTTGACCTTGCGCACTTTGCGGCCGGTTTTCTGGGTGTAGCTCGCAGCCACGATGGGCTCCAGCAGCGTGCCCCAGTAGACGGGTTCCGTCGTGTCCTTGGGGTCCGGCTTGGGCAGATCGGCGTCCCGGCCGGTCTTTTCCATCCAGAGTTCGAGCTGCGACTTGTAGGGGTTCAGGCCCACGGCGGCGGCGGCGTCCGAGCTGCCAATGCCGGTCTTACGTACTTCTAGCCAATCGGCGCGTTCGAGCTTGCGGGTATCAATCAGGCGTAGCGCTGGGCGGGTGTCTGGCTGTCGCTTTTGCGGGGGGATTACCCAATGACGCTGGGCTGCGCACATGCGATTGCCCGAGATATTGAAGTGGTCAGATGGCATAAGAACAAGACTTACGCATGGGTCTGACCTTGGTGTAGCAGCGGTGGTAGCCGCTGCGCAGCGCCAGCGGGCACAACTCAAGAACCCGCCTATTGACGTCGACCGCTATCTGGAAATTCTATTTCAGCAAGGATTAGTTCAGACAACCAAAGCCTTAGCGACTTATTGTTTCATTCTCTAATCCCGATACCATGTTGGGATTACATACCCCAACATGGTATCGGCGTTTTTCCCATAGCACGCTCTTGGCACACCATGAAAAATGCCATTGATGATGTGGAATATCCAGTTATTGAAATGAAATTTTCACAATAAAATCAATAACTTATAAAACGACCTCACTCCCACTCAATCGTCGCAGGCGGCTTGCTCGACACGTCGTACACCACGCGGTTGATGCCGCGCACTTCATTGATGATGCGCGACGATACCCTGGCGAGCAGCGCGTGGGGCAGCGGCGCCCAGTCGGCCGTCATGAAATCGAAGGTCTGCACCGCCCGCAAGGCCACGACATACTCATAGGTGCGGCCATCGCCCATCACGCCCACGGACTTCACGGGCAGGAAGACGGCAAAAGCCTGAGATGTCATGTCGTACCAGCTCTTGCCGCTGGTGTCGTCGATGGTGCTGCGCAGTTCGTCGATAAAGATGGCATCGGCGCGACGCAGCAGGTCGGCGTATTCCTGCTTGACCTCGCCCAGGATGCGCACGCCCAGGCCGGGGCCCGGGAACGGGTGGCGGTACACCATCTGCGGGGGCAGGCCCAGGGCCACGCCCAGTTCGCGCACTTCGTCCTTGAAGAGCTCGCGCAGGGGTTCCAGCAACTGCAGGTTCAGCGTGTCGGGCAGGCCGCCCACGTTGTGGTGCGACTTGATGGACGTGGCCTTGCCCGTCTTGGCGCCGGCCGACTCGATGACGTCGGGGTAGATGGTGCCCTGCGCCAGCCATTTGGCGCTCTTGAGCTTGGCGGCCTCGGCCTGGAAGACTTCGACGAATTCCCGGCCGATGATCTTGCGCTTGGCTTCGGGGTCGGCCTGGCCGGCCAGCTTGCCCATGAACTGCTCGGTGGCGTCGACATGGATGATCTTTACGCCCATGTTCTCGGCGAAGGTCTGCATGACCTGCTTGCCTTCGTCCAGGCGCAGCAGGCCGTGGTCGACGAACACGCAGGTCAGCTGGTCGCCGATGGCCTTGTGGATCAGTGCCGCAGCCACGGACGAATCCACGCCGCCCGACAGGCCCAGGATGACTTCGTCGTCGCCGACCTGTTCGCGAATGCGCGCGACGGCTTCGGTGACGTAGTCGGGCATGTTCCAGTCGCCCTTGCAGCCGCAGATTTCGTGCACGAAGCGGGCCAGCATGGCCTTGCCCTGCACGGTGTGCGTGACTTCGGGGTGGAACTGCACGGCATAGAAGCCGCGGGTTTCGTCGGCCATGCCGGCAATGGGGCACGACGGCGTCGAGGCCATCAGCTTGAAGCCGGGCGGCAGTTCGGTGACCTTGTCGCCATGGCTCATCCACACCTTGAGCATGCCGTGCCCTTCGGGGGTGGTGAAGTCGGCCAGGCCATCCAGCAGGCGCGTATGGCCGTGTGCGCGGACTTCGGCGTAGCCAAATTCGCGGTGGTCGGAATAGCTGACCTTGCCGCCCAGCTGCTGCGCCATGGACTGCATGCCGTAGCAGATGCCCAGCACCGGCACGCCCAGCTGGAACACCGCGGACGGCACGGGCAGCGAGCCTTCGGCGTACGCGGATGCGTGGCTGCCGGACAGGATGACGCCCTTCAAGCCCTGCGCCGCCTGTGCCCGCACGAACGCATCGTCTACGTCACCGGGGTGGATTTCGGAATAGACGCCGGCCTCGCGCACGCGGCGGGCGATCAGCTGGGTGACTTGCGAACCGTAGTCAAGAATGAGAATGCGCTGGTGGTGCATGAAGACTCTGCCGGTTTGGAAATAAAAGCGCACCGGCCAGAACCGCTGGGTTCTGCCGGTGCGCGATGGATTGCATTGTACCTAGTGGCCGTGCGGATCAGTCGGCGCGGTAGTTGGGCGCTTCCTTGGTGATCTGCACATCGTGCACGTGCGATTCGCGAACGCCCGCGGACGTGATCTCGACGAACTGGGTTTTGGTGCGCATGTCGTCGATGGTGGCGCAGCCGCAATAGCCCATGGAAGCCCGGATGCCGCCCACCAGCTGGTAGATGATGGCCAGCACGCTGCCCTTGTAGGGCACGCGGCCTTCGATGCCTTCGGGCACCAGCTTGTCGGCGTTGTTGGCGGGGTCCTGGAAGTAGCGGTCGGCCGAGCCGTCGGACATGGCGCCCAGGCTGCCCATGCCGCGGTACGCCTTGTACGAACGGCCCTGGAACAGCACGACTTCGCCCGGGGATTCTTCGGTGCCCGCGAACATGCCGCCCATCATGCAGGCAAACGCGCCGGCCGCCAGGGCCTTGGCGATGTCGCCCGAGTAGCGGATGCCGCCGTCGGCAATAAGGGGAACGCCGGTGCCTTCGAGCGCCTTGGCCACATCGGCGATGGCGGTGATCTGCGGCACACCCACGCCGGCCACGATACGCGTGGTGCAAATGGAACCGGGCCCGATGCCTACCTTGACGCCGTCGGCGCCATGCTCGACCAGGGCGCGCGCGGCCTCGGCCGTGGCGATGTTGCCGCCGATGACTTCGACCTTGGGAAAGTTCTGCTTCACCCAGCGCACGCGTTCGAGCACGCCGGCGGAATGGCCATGCGCCGTGTCGACGATGATGACGTCAACGCCCGCGGCCACCAGTTTTTCGACGCGCTCTTCGGTGCCGGCGCCGACGCCGACAGCCGCGCCCACGCGCAGCTGGCCTTGGGCGTCTTTGTTGGCAACGGGGTGTTCGGTGTTCTTGACGATGTCTTTGACGGTGGCCAGGCCGCGCAGCTCGAATGCATCATTGACGATGAGCACGCGCTCGAGGCGATGCTTGTGCATCAGCGCCTGGGCCTGGTCCAGCGTGGCGCCTTCCGGCATGGTGACCAGCCGCTCCTGCGGCGTCATGATGTTGCGCAGGGGCTGGTCGAGACGGTCTTCGAAGCGCAGGTCGCGGTTGGTGACGATGCCCACGAGCTTCTTGCCTTCCACGACGGGCAGGCCGGAAATTCCGTGCTGCCGCTGCAAGGCGATGGCGTCGCGCACCTTCATGTCGGCCGTGACGGTCACCGGGTCGATGACGATGCCGAACTCGTGGCGCTTGACGCGAGCGACTTCCTTGGCCTGCTCGTCAGCCGATAGATTCTTGTGGATGATGCCGATACCGCCCTCTTGCGCCATGGCGATGGCCAGGCGTGACTCGGTCACGGTGTCCATGGCGGCGGACACCAGGGGGATATTCAGGGTGATGTTGCGAGTAAGACGGGTAACCAGGGAGGTGTCGCGCGGCAACACCTCGGAGTAGGCGGGCACCAGCAACACATCGTCGAAGGTGAGCGCTTTTTGGACGAGACGCATGGGGAACTCCGGGCGCAAAGCGAGATTATACGCGCTTGGCGCATGTTTACTAGGTGTTTCTACCTAGTCGGGAAGCGTCAATCACCGTTGCACATTATTACCCGGGTGATATTGACGTGCTTTTTTACCCGGAAAATAATAACGTGTCACGCTGGAAGGAGACGCTATGGATCTACCCCACCCCACGCCATCGAACTGCACCGCCTTTGCGGGGCGCCGCCTTATCGCGTCCGGTCCCTTGCCCGCCGTAGCGGTGGCCGTCAAGCGCGCCCTGCAAGCAGACGAATCGGAGCCGGTGTTCATCTACGACGACGACACAGGCCGGCTGGTGGACGTGGATCTGCGCGGCAGCGACGACGAGATCACCGCGCGCACACATCCCGCCACCCATGCGGCGCCGCACGCCCCTGCCCCGGCGCGCGGTCGTGGCCGACCCAAATTAGGCGTGGTGTCGCGCGAGGTTACGTTGCTGCCGCGCCATTGGGAATGGCTGGGCGCCCAACCCGGTGGTGCATCGGTGGCGCTGCGCAAACTGGTCGAAGAAGCGCGGCGCGCCAACGCCGACACAGACCGGCAGCGGCAACGCACTGAAGCGGCCTATCGCTTCATGCTTTCCATCGCGGGCGAGCTGCCCGGATACGAAGAGGCGACACGCGCGCTGTTTGCAGGGGATGCGCAGCGTTTCGCCGTACACGTGCAAGGCTGGCCCGAAGATATACGGGCTCACGCCACCTGGCTGGCATTTGGCGAACGCAACGGCGCGGGGCCGGCGTGATGTGGAACAAATGCATGAACCTGCGCCACGGCCTCGCGGCGCAGGCTTGCGCATCCGGGGCGTTTACTTGCCCGCCAGCGCGCCTTTTTGCTTGAGTTCGTTGGCCAGGCGGGTCAAGGGCTCTTTGGCGGCGGTGATGTCTGCCTGCCACTCGGCGCCCGGCTTATAGGCGAGGATGGCAGAGAACGACCTGGCCGCCTCAAGAAAGCCCGGGTCTTGCAGCGCCGCTTCCAGCGCCTGCTGCAGGCGGTCGCGTACAGCCGGCGGCACGTCCTTGTCCACCGCCAGACCACGGTCGGAAGGCACGACCACGTCGAACCCTTCTTCCCTGGCCGTCGGCACATTGGGCAGCATGGGCGCGCGCTCTTGCACGAACTGGGCCAGGATGCGCAGCCTGGTTTTCTCGGCAGCGGGATCGGGCACGGCGGTATGGCTGGTGAAGATCATGTCCACATGCCCGCCCATCAGCGCGATCTTGGATTGGCCGGTGCCGCCAAAGGGTATGTCGGTAAATGTGGCGCCGCTTTCGAGCATCAGCACATTGAGCGCTACGCCGCCGTTGCTGCCCAGCCCGTTCTGGCCGATGGAGACGGCGCCCGGCTTGGCCTTGGCGGCTTCGACCAGTTCTTTCAAAGACTTATACGGGCTGTCATCGCGCGCTACCAGCAGCGTCGGGTCGCTGACGACCCGGCCGATCAGGGCAAACTGATCCGGGTCGTATGGTGTCGATTGCACCAGCGGCAAGAAATTCATCGGCGGCGTGTTGACCATGGCCACCGTATACCCGTCCTTCGCGGCGCGTTGCACATGCGAATTGGCGATGGCGCCGGACGCCCCCGGCTTGTTGACCACCACGATGCTGGCGTTGGGCGACAGGTGCTTTTGAATGTAGGGCGCCAGCGTACGCGCCAGCACGTCGGTCTCGCCGCCGGCGGCAAAGCCCACGACCAACTCGATCGGCCTGTCGTCGGGCCATGCGGCCAAGGCGGGTGCACATGCGCCCGCTCCGATCACAGCCGCCACGGCGCAAAGCATGCGAAGTCTGGTTTTCATGAGGATTCTCTCCTGGTGTAGTTCTATTTGTGAATGCCGCGCCCCGGCAATGCGAGGACGCGGCGGATCGATGAAGGCCGGTTGCCGCTACAGCAGGCAGTCCGGCTGCTCGCGCACGATGGCGTCGTAGATGGGTTGGAAATGCAGCCAGGCCATGAATGGCGTGGCCAGGTGCTTCTTGGAATGCAGCGCGGCCTCGCGGCCGATCAGCTTCAAAGGCTTGCCGGTGGCCTCGGCCTTGAGCTGGATCTCGCACGCACGCTCGGCAGCAATGAACCACCACGCGGCTTCTTCTACGGTTTCGCGCCCTGCCGAGAACAGGCCATGGTTCTGGTGGATGGCGATCTTGGCGTTGCCGAAGGCGCGCGCCACGGCGTGGCCCTTATCGTTCTCTACGACCACCGCGCCGGCTTCTTCGGTGATCAGCGCCTGGTCTTCATAGAACCCGCAAGCGGTCTGGGTAATCGGATCCAGCGGACGCCCCAGCGCGGCCCACGCCATGCCGTGCGTGGTGTGCGCGTGGCACGAAGCGATGATGTCGGGGTTGGCTTCATGAATGGCCGAATGCAGCACAAAGCCGGCGCGGTTGACCGCCCAACGCCCTTCCAGCACGGTGCCGGCGCGATCCACCAGCTGGATATCGCTGGCGCGCACGCGGCCGAAGTCCATGGCAAACGGGTTGGTCCAGAACAAGTCGGGATGTTCCGGGTCGCGTACGGTTACGTGACCCGCGAAGCCATACTCGTAGCCGAACTTGGCGAACACGCGGCAAACGGCAGCCAACCGTTGGCGCCGGTGCCAGCGTTCGGCCTGCACCGAATCAAACTTGGGGTACTGGGGGAAGTACAGGTTCTGCTGGTTGGGGCGGTAAACAGTGTCCTGCGTCTGGGCCATGCCTGCTCCTGGATAAAGTTCGGAATGCGCTGCGCCCGGCCGCGGGGCGCAATGAGCAGGCATTCTAGGTAGTGGACTAACATTGGCGCCAATCAGATAAATGACGCCGGCCATAAGACCGGTTTATGGAGAGAGCCCCTTCGTATGCTTGCCCGCATCCAGTTGCGCCACCTGGAGGCGTTTCACGCCGTGATGGTGTCCGGCTCGATCACCGGAGCCGCCCACCTGCTGCATGTGACCCAGCCGGCCATCAGCGCCACGATCAAGCACTTTGAACAGCGCCTGGGTTTTACGCTGTTCAGGCGCGAAGGGGGCCGCCTTACGCCTACCCCCGAGGCCCGGGCGCTGTTGCCCGAAGTGCAGGAAATCTTCGGCCGCGTGGCGGGCCTGGAGCGTTTCAGCCAGGATCTGGCCGAAGGCCTGCAGGGCACCCTGGCCATCGCCGCCAGTTCGCCCATTGCGAACGCATGGCTGGCGCAGGCCGTGGCCGAGTTCGTCAGGACGCGGCCACAGGCAAGGATTTCCTTGCAGTCGATGGATTCGAATCTGATTGCGGAACGCCTGGTCAACGAGCAGATCGACCTGGGGGTGTCTTTTTCACCCGGCGGGCACGCGGCGATCCAGTCTCTGCCGCTGCGCCATGCGGCGCTGAGCTGCATCTTCCCGCAAGACCATCCCTTGGCTGCGCTGCAGGCCATAGGCATTGACGACCTGGTACCCTACCCCGTTATCACCTACCTGCCGCAGGCGCTGCTGCGCCAGCATCTGAACGCCTTCTTGAAGCGGCCGCTCAATATCCAGATCGAAGTGGCGACTTCGATGACGGGCATTGTGCTGGCATTCCACGGCGCGGGCGTCGCCCTGGTGGAGTCTGGCCTGCTGGCCGCGCTGCCCGTCCCCAGCCTGACGCACCGCCCGCTGGTTCCGGAAGTGCAAGTGCGCAGCCACGTGCTCTGGAGCTCCCTGAGGCCGCAAACCGCCCTGTCGCGCGCCTTTGTGCAGCACCTGACCGCCCGCTGAAGCCGGTCTGGCGCGGGCCGCCGGGCCGGGCGGCGTTTTCAGTAAACTACGTGCCTTCCCCGCCCGCCTGGCAACGCTTTTTCATGTCTTCCATCCCCGATATTCGCCCCGGCCAGTCCATCGAACTGCTGAAGGAACTGCACATCCTGACGCGCGACGGCAAGCTCAACCAGGACAGCCGGCGCAAACTCAAGCAGGTGTACCACCTGTACCAGTTCATCGAGCGCCTGCTGCAGGATGTCAAGGCCGCGCAGGATGCCGTGACGCTGGTGGACCACGGCGCGGGCAAGTCATACCTGGGCTTCATTCTGTACGACCTGTATTTCAAGAAACTGAACGACGGGTCGCATGTCTACGGTATCGAAACCCGCCCCGAACTGGTGGCCTCGTCACAGGCGCTTGCCCGGCGGCTGGGGTTCGATGGCATGACGTTCCTGAACCTGTCGGTGGCCGAATCGATCACGTCGCCCAGCCTGCCCCGCCAGGTCGACGTAGTAACGGCGCTGCACGCATGCAATACCGCCACGGACGACGCCATCCGCTTCGCCCTGGAAAAGCGGGCCAGGTACATCGTGGTCGTGCCATGCTGCCAGGCCGAAGTGGCCGCGGCGCTGCGCCAGAACAAGGCACGCGCGCTGGCCGATCCCCTGGCCGAAATCTGGCGCCATCCTTTGCATACGCGCGAGTTCGGCAGCCAGATCACCAATGTGCTGCGCTGCCTGCAACTGGAAGCGCATGGTTATCAGGTCAGCGTGACCGAACTGGTTGGCTGGGAACACTCGATGAAAAACGAGCTGATCATCGCGCAATACAAGAACCTGCCGCGCCGCAAGGCGGCCGAGCGCTTGAACGAGATTCTGGAACGCATCGGGCTGCAGGCTTTGCGCGATCGGTTCTTCGTGCCGGCGCTATAAACGGCGAACACGCGAAGGGCCGCCCTGGCTGGCTACGGCGGTCGTACAGAGGGCGCGCCGATGCGGGGCGATGCCGCGCGCGAGCGATGCAGCGCAGCCTGAAGCTTGCGCCGGTACCTCAAGGGCGAATCAACGGTATTCACGGCCAGCTCTATGACGGACCGCGCCCCCCGGCACCACACCACCCGGCCGGGACTGACGTTGCGGGCGATATGCAGCACGCGTCCCCAGGCATCGATGAACGCCACGTCGATGGCGTAGCGCATGCCCCAGGTATGCACCGCGCGACAGGGAAGAAACCATAAGCCGGTGCGGCGGCCGGGCGCGGCACAGCAACCCGCGCAGCCGGCCCCCGGCGCCGCACGCCCGCGCCAGGCGGATGCGCGAACGGCGCAACGGGCGGCGGCGGTGTTGCGTTACTGGGCGGCCTGCCATAATTGCACCGCAATCGGAAAAGCCAGCACGATAAAAGTGCAGGGAAAAATGCACCCGATCAGCGGCAGCAGCATCTTGACCGGGGCCTCCATGGCCAGTTTCTCGGCGCGCTGATAGCGATCGGTGCGGCACTGTGCGGCATGCCCGCGCAGCACACCCCCCAGGCTCATGCCAAGGCTGTCTGCCTGATTCAGCGCCGCCACCCAACTGCGCACGGCGGGAATGGCGCAGCGGTCAGCCAGAGCTTTCAAGGCCTGGGCGCGCGACACACCGGTTCGCATATCGGCCAATGCATGCGCCAGTTCTTGCCGCAATGGCCCGGGCGGCCCGTGCTGCCCGGCCTGCTGCAGCGCGCCGTGCAGGCTCAGGCCCGATTCGACACATAGGGTCATCATGTCCAGGACAAAGGGCAGATCGCGAGCCATGCTGCGGCGGCGGCCCGCCACGCGGCCCCTGATCCAGAGAATCGGCCAGCCTGCCATCGCCAGTGCACCGCCGATGCCGCACAGCCATGCGCCAGGCGCGGGCAGCACAAGACCGCCCAACACGCCCCCTGCCGACGCGCCCAGCCCGGCCGCGCAGGCCACCAGGGCTGCGGCGTGCGGCGCGGTGATCGCGGCCGGCGTGCCTGCCTGGCCCAGCCACCGCGTCAACGCGTCCCTCCAGCGCCACGGCAGCGCTGTCGCGCATGGCTGCGCCACCGCGTCCAGCCAGGGCCAGCACAACCGCCATCCCCAACCCACGGCCGGACGGGCGCGCGCGTCCGATACCGGACGCCGCACGGGGCCGATGAACAACCAGGCCAATGCGCCGCCGGCCATGCCTGTCAGCAAGATCGCCAACCAAGAAAACATAAAGCTCCCGGCTCAGATATCGATATCGACGATGCGCCGGATGAGCATGATGCCGGTGGCCTCGAGCAGAATTACCGCCGTCAGAACGGCCCAGCCCGCCGGGGTGTGCCAGAGTACGGCCATGGCTTCGGGCTCCATGCGATCCAGCACCAGCATCAACAGCAGCGGCAAGGCGCCCACGATCCAGGCCTGCAAACGGCCCTGCGCAGTCAGCGCCCGCACCTTGCCTTGCAGAGCCAGGCGCTCGCGCAAGGTACGCGCGATGCCGTCCAGCGTTTCGGCAAGGTTGCCACCCGTCTGCGCCGCCACCCCCATCGCCGCGATGACCAGCGAGGTGGATTCGGCCGGCACCCGCTGCCCCAGATTCTGCAGCGCCGCGTCGAACGACACGCCCAGGCGCTGCTCGCGCAGTATCAGGCCGAGCTCCTGGGCCAGCGGCGGCTCGCTGTGATCCACGATATGGCGCAACGCCGTCGACAAGCCCACTCCTGCCCGCAAGGCGGCGGCCAGCGCGAGCAGCGCGCCGGGCAGCTGCTGCTCGAACAGAGCCAGCCGCCGATGGCGTAGCCGGCCCACCATGTAGCGAGGCAAGCGCAGGGCCAGCAGCGCGGCAATCGCACCAAGCGCCAGGCTGTCCGATGCGGCCCACGCTGCCAGCCCGCCCGAAGCCGCCAGCAGCATTGCAGCCAGCCATAGTTGGGCGGGATCGATAAACAGGAACACCTCGCTCAGCTTGATCGCCGCGTCCTGGGTATAAACCTGGCGGTAGCGCTGCAGCGCCGGCCCGAACCAGGCTTGCACGCGCCAGGCGATCAAGGCCGAGCACACCATGGACATGATGGCTGCCACCCAGATCATGATGTCGGCAGGCCTGGCGCCGCGCTGGCGTCGCCGCAGAACAGCCCGGCGTCGAATGCGATGCCGGCCGCGCGCCATTCCTCGGTAAAGCTGGGAAGCAGCCCGCAGGCCTGGAACCCGCCGGCCCGATGAAAGCGAAACAGCTCTTGCAACTGGATACGGCCGCTTTCCATGCCTGTGATTTCGACGATGGATGTGGCAAGGCGGCGACCGTCGGACATACGCGCCTGCTGGACGATGATATCGATGCTCGCGCCGATGTGTTCGCGCACCACGCTCAAGGGCAGGTCCATGCCCGCCATGAGCACCATGGCCTCAAGGCGCCCGAGCGCATCGCGTGGTGAATTGGCGTGCAGCGTCGTCAACGACCCTTCGTGGCCGGTGTTCATTGCGGTCAGCATGTCGAACGCTTCGGCGCCGCGACATTCCCCGACCACGATGCGGTCCGGGCGCATGCGCAGGGCATTGCGCACCAGGTCGCGGATATCGATGCGGCCTCGGTTCTCCAGGTTGGCTGGCCGGGCCTCCAGGGCAACGAGGTGAGCATGGTCGAGCCGCAGTTCGGCGGCGTCCTCGATGGTGACGACGCGCTCACCCTCGGGAATGCCATTGGACAGAATGTTGAGCAAGGTGGTTTTGCCTGATCCCGTGCCGCCGGAAACCACCACGTTCTTGCGGCTGCGCACGCACAGGTACAGGAATTCGGCCATGGCAGACGAAATGGATCCGGATCGCACCAGATCTTCCATAAGCGGGCGACGTGCGGGGAACTTGCGTATGGTCAACGTGGCGCCTTTGAGCGCCACCGGAGGTATCACCGCGTTCACGCGTGAGCCGTCGGGCAGGCGCGCGTCGACCATGGGTGCGCTTTCGTCGATGCGCCGTCCTATGGGCGCAACAATGCGCTCGATGGCCCATCTTACGGATTGCTCGCTGCTGAAAGCCGCATTGTGACGAAGCAGGCGGCCGCCACGCTCGATATAGATTTCGTCGTGCCGGTTGACCATGATTTCGCTGATGCCGCTGTCGGTCAGCAAAGGTTCCAGCGGCCCCAGGCCGACCGCCTCGTCGAGCACGTCGCGGCACAGCGCCGCCCGGTCGACACTGGCCGGGATCTCCGCATCGTCGGCGGCGATACGGTCGAGCATTTGTTGGGCCTCGCTGCGAAGCAAGCCATCGCTCATGCCCGCCACGTCCCGGCGACGCAGATCCAGCGCCTGCAGCAATGCCGCATGCAGCCGGCGGCGATGCGGCAACAGGGCCAGCGATGCGGCTCCATCCGCCTGCGGTACCGGCGCCGCCGCGGTAGTGTCGGCGACTGCGCCTGCGCCGTCCTGGCCACGGGTATCGCTTTCCGGACAAACTTCAGGCAAAGTCACCCTGATGCGGCAGGGGCCGATGAGAATGTCGTCGCCTGGCAGTACCGGCCGATGCACGGCCACGCGATGGCCATTGACGAATGTTCCGCCGAACGAGCCCAGGTCTTCGAGTTCGATGATCTGCTCATGCTGTACCAGCCGCGCGTGGTGCTTGGCGACGCGCCAGTTGGCGATGCGCAGCCCACATTGCGCAGCGCGGCCTATCAGCACGGGCGCTGGCGCGTCGACAGATTTTTGCTGCCCGTCTTCAAAGGTGATGCTCAGGTGTAGCGTATTCATGGCAAGCCAGATTGCGAGGAAAACTGCCGGGGAAGATGCCATTGCGATCCCGGACCCATGTAAGCCCCCCAATCGGGGGAACCCGGGCCCGGCACGGCCGTGCCCAGTGCGGCCGGGTCGGGGAAAGCCTGCTGGAGCACGTGACGCCCTTGCTGCACGCGCTGCGCGAGTTCGGCGTGGTCTTGCGAAACGACGCGCGGCGTGACGAAGATCGCCAGTTCGGTTTCCTTGTGCTGATCGCGTCGGGATGAAAACAGGGCGCCCAGCACGGGGATGTCCTGCAACACTGGCAAGCCGGTACGCTCTTCGGAGCGCTCGCGCGACAGAAAGCCTCCCAGTACCAGCGTCTGCCCCGACCGCACATTGAATTCGGTAGAGGCGCGGCGCGTACGCAACGCCGGGCCGCCTGCCACGCTCAACGAGGTATCGACGGAACTGGCTTCGACCTCGATGCGCGAGCGGATGGCGCCGTTGCGGTCAATGCGTGGCGTAATGTTCAATGACACCCCATAGGGCTTGAACTCGGTCACCGTATTGCCCTGGGCGTCTGTCGTGCTGTAAGGGACTTCGCCCCCTGCCAGGAATGACGCCGTGGTGCCGCTGCGCGCCAACAATTGCGGCTGGGCCAGCAACACCGCCTCGCCCCGCTGCGCCATGGCGGCCAGGCGCGCCGACATCATCGCATTGACCCCGAAATAGCCCCCTGCGCCCATTCCTTGCATGGCCAACGGAGGCGGTGCTGCATGATTCGGCTGCACGGCCGAAGCGGGTTGCCAGACCCCGCCGGCGTGCAGGCCGCCTTGCGACACCGTGTCCCACTGAACGCCAAACTCGCGCAGGCGCGAGCGCGGCAGTTCCACCACTTGCACATCGAGCAGGACCATGCTGTCCCAGCCTACCTGACCGGTGAAATCGAGTATGCGCGGGTAGCGTTGCGCAAGCGACGCGACGCGAGCCCGATCGTCGTCGGTCAGGTCGTCACCCTCGAGCACGATATTGCTGCCCACGACACTGCTGCGAACCTTGGGAATGCGCCGCACCAACGACTGGACTTCGTCTTGTATCACTGCCCAGCCTGCGGGCCGCACTTGCACCTCGTAGGCCGCCGCGACGCCGGATGGCGCCCAGACGTGCACGGAAGATGCGCCTTCCTGGCGCGCGAAGAGCACAACCTCGCGGCCGTCTACCGAAACTGCGCTGACTACCTGCCCATTGCCGACCGCAACGCGGGTAACCTCGGCATGGCGAAGCACATGGGTCTGGCCGACTTCCAGGGTCAGCAATGCCGCGCTGCCTGTTGCGTCTACGCCGGCCAGCAACAGCGTCACGCCCAGCCCCCAGGCAATCCGGGCGACCGGTTTCATGGCAGCACCCGCCCGGCGGGTTCGACGCCGGTGTCATCATCGGAGTGAGGCAGCCCGGCTTCGATGTCCAGCCGGTCGCCATACAGGATGGACACGGCAGGCCGGGCGCCGGCAACTTTGGTGTCGATGCCCATCAACCCTGCCAGGTTTCCCGACGCTGGCGGCTGCCAGGCATCGAGGTCGCCACGGTGCCGCAGCATGGCGGTCAGCGTGCCGCCGTGCCGCGCGGCCACGAGCTTGACCGCATCCTGCGCAGAGGCATCGAGCGTGATGGTCGCCGCCGCATCGGCGGCGTCGTTCATGGCCAGCACCCGCACGCCTTGCAGCAGCGACGCCGTAAGTTGTTGTCCGCGATGCGCGAACGAGACGTACAGGTCGATGAGGTCGCCGGGCCGCAATACGCCGGGCGCCGCGTTGATTTCTTCGGCCGGCAAGGTAACGGCCCGCCGGCCGGCCGGCACCAGGTCGGACAGGGGCGGCTCGGGAATATCTGCGCCCAGATGCGCCTCGAGTATTGTCTCGCCTTGTTTGATGTCTGTGGAAAGGATCGAGCCGATAACGTAATCGGCGGCATCGGCATCGAAAGAGCCGCTGGCCAGCCAAGGCAGGGGTATGCCCCGCACGGCCAGGTGCGCCGATAGCAGCCGGGTGCCGGCCGGCAGGTCGACAGCCGCTACGAGGCGCTCGGCCGTGGCGACTTCGGCTTCCCGCTCTATTTCGCGCACGCGCGCCTGGATATGCTCTTGCGCTGCCCAAGCGGCCAACAGCCCCGCAATCAGCGCAAACCCGTATACGCCCACCGCACGCAGGCGGCCCAGGTGTTCACGTAAGGCAGGCTTCATGGTTCGTCCTTTGTGTGTTCGTGAACCAGAACGCCGCTGACCGCGCCTGTTGCCACATACACCAGCTGCAAAGAGGTACGGTCGCGCACCCAGTGTTCGGCAGCACCGCCGCTCGCCACGGCTTGCCAGCCCTGCACGCGCAAGCCTTGCGTACTGGCTGCCCGCAGCTTGCCCAGCGGCTGCTCCAGTGTCCAGACTTGCTGGCGCGTATGCACGCCGTCCGCCTCATCGCTGAAGTCGAATCGCAAGCGGGCAGACCCGGGCAGCCAGTCGGGCCGCCGTGGCAACGACGCCGCAGCGTTTGGATGGGGACGCAGCACGGCCACCGTGCCGCGCGTGTGTTGCGCGCCACTCGCTTGCAGGGACACCAGCCACAGATCGCGGCCGATGGCGCCGGACAGAACCGCCAGCCCCGGGAAAACGCCCAGATCGGCCAGGACCGGATAAAGCTCGGTCAGTGCAGCGATGGCGCGTTCGACTGACAAGGGGATCTCGACGAGCCGTATATCCGCCGGCGCGCCAAACAGACGCATGCCCTGCCCCACTGCCGCCTGCGTACTGCCTGGCGGCAGATTCAGGTCGCCCGCGACCTGGTGGCCTGCCGGGTATGCGGCCGACATGGCCAGCGGGCATGCCAACAAGGCAAAGACGCACGCAATGGCCCGGCCAAACCGGAGTAGGATCGTGTACGGAGTTGCCTTCATCATCGCCCCGCTGCCGATGGCGACAGATCGGCCCAAGGCGTCAGCCAATCGGTGGTCCATGCCCCCCGGCCCCAAGGCGCATCTACAGGTTGCAGCTTGCGATGCAGCGCCTGCGCGGCCCGCTGCGACGCCAGTGCCGCATCGCGCCAGCCCATCGCGGATACCGACAGCCGAGCTGCGGTAGCCCTCGACCCGTACGCGTGCCCCGCGTTCTGCGCGATGGCCGTATGGCCCCGCACCGGCAACAGGGCTGCCGGCTCGCTCGCCTGCACAAAGGCCGCCCCGCTCTGTGCATGCACACGTGCGGCCGCGTAACGCAGCCGGGGATCGGCCTGGAGCCAGTCGCGGGCCAGCGCCACCGCCGCGGCATTGCCGGCCTGCAGATGGGCGTCGGTGGATGCGGGCCTGCCTGTGGTGATGGTGGCGCGCAGCCAAGCCGGGACATCGGTCTGCCCACGAGCCGCCGCAAACGCTGCATGCCTGCCCAACTGGGCAGCCTGCAGGCCGCGCCGTTGCATGCCGCCCAGCACCGCCATGCCATGCAATAGGATAGCGATTGCGGCCAATGCCAATAACGCCTCGGCCATGGCGTATCCGCGCATGCGGCATCCGCTGCGCAAGGGGTTCATGGCAATGCTCCGAACACATCAGTGGACGCCAATGGGCTAAGGCGCGCCTGCCAGTAGGGGCGGAACAGGCCCGCCAGCTCGTCTGCCGCCCCCGGCGGCGACGCGAAGTACGTTTCTGCAGCGCTGGCCACCGTTACCGATTCGCTCATGCGCAGCCCGCGATACGCGTAGCGCCCTGTCGGGGCGCGCACTTGGCTGGCGGCATCTGTGGTGGCCAGCGACGCCGCCGACTGGCGGACCTGGATGGCAAAACGCAGCGGCGCGTTCGCCGCATGACGAGCCAGTTCGAAGTAGGAAGGCAACCCCCTGGAGCGCCAGCGCGCTGCGCCGGCCACGGCATAGGAGCCTGCCATGGGATTGGTGCGACCCGTGAAAATGTCCCAGGATGTATGCTCGTGCACCCAACGCCAGAAGTCTTGTTGCGAAAAGTCGTGCGGCGGCTTTTCTATGTATTCGTCCGAACCCGGTGCGGCGCGGCCGCCCTGCCCCCAACCCATGGCGTATTCGCGGTAGTAACAGCCGATCCAGCGATTTGATCGCAGCGCGTGATAGGAAAGCGTGTCCTGTGCGCCCCATCGCCCGTCGGCGCCCAGCCAGGTGCCCCCGCGCCGGCGCAGTTCGTGCCGGCGAGTCGGGCAACGGCGGTGAACGATCCAAGCACTGTGGCGCGTAAGCGTGCGCGGGCGCAGGAAGTCGTAGCGGCTGGCCGCCAATTCGGCCATGCCGCGCAAATGGGTAGGCGTATTGCCGCTGACGCGTTGCACGGCATCGGCGAGGCCGCCGGATTCAAGCAATTGCAAGGGGCTCGCCCCCGCGGTGGCCTGCGAACCCGGGCTGGAATAGAACTCGGGATAATTTGCGTGCAGCACCCGAAGCATGGTTTGCTGCCTGGACGCCGGCAGATGTTCGACCGCAGAGGCAGCTGCCTGTTGCAGCACCTGATGCACGATCTGATCGTGCTGCTGGAAAGCCTGAGCCAGGCCCGGCAGTGCATCGCCGGTATGGGACGCGCGCGCGTAGGCGGCGCCCAGCGACGGGCCGAACAACGCGCCGATCAGCGAAGCAGGCGGATTGCGTATTGATTGCTGGCGCGCCTGGGCCTGCCCGAACTGAGCCCAGGATGCCAGCGTGACCAGATGCGCCATCGCGACCTGGTGCGCGACCTGCGCACGGTTGATATATGCCAGCAGATTGAGTGTTCGGGCTTGTGCCAGCGCGCCGCTGTATGCGGCCGCGTCGGCGGCATGTGTCAGGCGCAGCCGTGCCGCAGCGGTCTGGCCGACGTTGTAAAGCGCCACCAGTGCGATGCCGCCCACGGCCGCCAGCGCCAATACGATAGGCAGCGCCTGCCCCGCCTGCGCAGATGGCATGCGGCGCAGATGCCGCGGCGCAGTGGTCATTTGGCGTTGCCCGTAAAGGACTTCAGCGAGCGCGCCTTGGTCTGCGCCGCGGCTTTGCCGGCGGCCGACTGCGCGGCCTTGGACTCGCTGCTGCCATCTTCACCCGCGAGTTCGCGTGCCATGGCGGCGGTTTGCGAACGCACCACCTGACCGAACAACTGATACACCGCGATGGCGGCAACGGCAATAAGCGCCACCACAATAATGTATTCGGTCATCCCTTGGCCCCGTTGCCGGGAAACACATCGAACCATATCCAGCCCCTTTCAATGAACAGAAGCTGTAGTCTGAATGGAGGCCGATGTCCGGGAAATTCGCGGATACCGAGGTGGACGCAATCGGCGCGCATGGCAACCGGCGCGCCCACGCCGTTGCCATAGAAACAACAACGGCCCGCAAAGGGCCGTGGTCTTGAAGCTGGCGGCTAAAGCTTAACGTTCAGCCGCGGTCGTAATGGCGTTGCCGGCACGGGATACGTCTTTGCCCATGCCCGCCACGGTATTGCAGCCTTGCAGCACGACGCCAAACACGATCAACGCCGTCAGCATGACTCTTGCCCTCATGATGCTAGCTCCTTGGTGCCGTAGATGAACAAACAGGAAAACTCAGGCGATGCGTACCCGCAGTTCGCCCAGGCCCTCTACGCCGCCGACCATTTCGTCACCCGACACCACGGCGCCCACGCCTTCGGGCGTGCCGGTGAAGATGAGGTCGCCAGCCTTGAGTTCGAACAGGCCCGACAGATACGCGATGCTTTCGGGGATGTTCCAGATCATTTGCGAGATGTCGCTGGCCTGCTTGCGTTGGCCGTTGACGTCCAGCCATATGGCGCCGCGTTCGAGCAGGCCGGTGGCGCTGCGCGGATGCACGGGGCCTATGGGCGCGGACTGGTCAAACGCCTTGCCGACTTCCCAGGGACGGCCCTGCTTCTTGGCTTCGCCCTGCAGGTCGCGCCGCGTCATGTCCAGGCCAAGCGCATAACCCCAGATGCATTCGCCGGCCTGTTCAACGGACAGGTCTTTGCCGCCCTTGCCCAGCACCACGACCAGCTCCATTTCGTAATGCAGGTTGGCGGTCTTGGGCGGGTAAGAGATGGCGCCGGTCTGGCCGTCGGGCACGGGCACCAGCGCATCGGCCGGCTTGGAAAAGAAGAACGGGTCTTCGCGGCCCGTGAAGCCCATTTCTTTGGCGTGCTCGGCGTAGTTGCGCCCGACACAGTACACGCGCCGCACGGGCAGCAGCGCGTGACTTCCAGCCACGGGCAGCGCCACGGGAGGCGACGGAGGAAAAACGTAGTCCATGTTGTGATGACAACCCTGTTGGTCACGCACCGGCACGCCGGCGCTGCCCGGGGCGCGCCAGCGGCACGCCCACGGTGCGGGAAACGAACTTCAGGCCTTCTGGTAGCGCTCGGCGCTGCGCAGGATTTCTTCCTGGGCGGCTTCGACGCCCTGCCAGCCCTTTACCTTGACCCACTTGCCTTTTTCGAGGTCTTTGTAGTGTTCGAAGAAGTGCTGGATGCGTTGAATGTCGTCGGCGGGCAGGTCTTCGTACGACTTGATGTTGCGGTAAGGCGGGTAGAGCTTGTCGACCGGCACGGCCAGCAGCTTGGCGTCACCGCCGGCCTCGTCGTCCATTTCGAGCACGCCCAGGGCACGGCAGCGCACCACGGCGCCCACCTGGATGGGGAAAGGCGTGACGACCAGCACGTCGGCGGGGTCGCCATCGTCGGACAAGGTCTGGGGGATGTAGCCGTAGTTGCACGGATAGTGCATGGCGGTCAGCATGAAGCGGTCGACGAACACGGCGCCGGTGTCCTTGTCGACTTCGTACTTGACCGGGTCGGCGTTCATGGGGATTTCGATAATGACATTGAAGTCATCCGGCAGCTTCTTGCCGGATGACACGCGATCGAGGCTCATGGTTCAACCTTGTTTGTTTGAAGAAGAATTTTTGTCGCCCGCGCCCGGGTCGGGCTGAGCTTCGGGGGATGTGGACGGTTCAGGCGCTGTGGTGCCGTAGGTGGGTACCGGCACATCGAATGCCGACACCGGAATGGGCGCGCTGTCGAAGTACTGGTCGATGCCGCCACTATCGGCGGTTTCGGCCGGCCGGGGCTCGGGTTCGACGGCGCTCGCGCCTTCAGCGCCGGCGATGCGGGCATCAGGATCCAGCACGTAATCTGCAGGGGCCGCCACGGGCGGGGGCTCGGCATAGGCAAGCGCGCCTTCGGACAGCGGCGGTTCGGGCGGATACGCGGAATACTCGCCTTCGGCATCAAGGTGCAGCGGATCGGCCGACATCTCGGCCGCCGGCAAGGCGTGGTCGGTAGCCAGGACGGGCAGCGCCATACTGGCTGCGGTGGCCAGCCGCCAATGGCGCACGGCATCGGCCGGACGGTCGAGGCGGTCGTACAGGCTGCCCAGCAGGGCATGCGTGTGGGAATCGTTGCGCAAGCCCAGGCTGCGCTGCAGATAGCGCTCGGCCTGACCCCACAACTGGCCGTTAAGGCACAGCATGCCCAGGGCGGCCAGCAGATCGGCATCGGTCGGGCGTTTCTGCAGCCAGGCTTCTGCCTTGGCCAGGCGGCGCGGCACCTGTTCGCTGTCGCAGCGGGCATAGGCCGCCACCAGTGCCGGCATGAAATGCACGGGGATCGCGGCTTCGAGAATGCGCGCGGCCTCGACAGGTTCACCGGCCGCCTCGAAGGCAGTGGCGCCGGCCAGCGCGATTTCGGGCAGGACGCGTTCTTCGTTCTTCAGGTCTTTCCAGACCGCACGCCATGCATCGGAGCCCGAGGCCGCTGCCGCACGCAGGCGGGCCGCGCCGGCGGTATCGATAAGCTGTTCGGCTTCGGTTTTGGACAGCGCGTTGCGACGTCGCAGGCCGCGAGCCAGGGTGAACACGCGCTCGTGGTGACCCAGGGCGGCTTCGGCGCGCAGCAGCAGCCGCATGGTATGTAAATGCCGAACCCCGCCGTCTTGCAAAGGCGCCAGTACGGCCAGCGCCTCTTGTGCCCTGCCCTGATCGAGCAACTGGTCGGCCGAGACAGTGGCGATGGCTTCCTGCAAACCGGCATTGCCCTTGGCATGCTCGCGGGCGGATTCGAGCAATCGGTCACGGCGTTCAAATTCGCCCAGGCCATGCGCGGCGCGGGCCGCCGACAGCGCCGCCAATACGCGGCGGCTGGCCACGCGGGTTTGCTCAAGCAGCTTGGTCAGGTTCTTTTCGGCATGTGCGAACCGGCCCTCGAGCAGTTCGGTCCAGCCGCGTTCGAGCAGGTCGTGGTCGCGCGCCTGGGCCCGCTGGCCGCGCCAGGCACGCATGCGGTCGGGTATGGCCAGCAGCCACGCCAACATGCGCAGGCCGACGTACAGCGCCACGAATAGCGCCAATATCAGCAATACCGCCAGCGTCAGCGAAAGTTCGATACGCCACGGCGCAACCAGCAGCACGACATTGCCCGCGTGCGCGCGCAACACCACGGCCAGCGCAACAGCGACGACCGCCAGCAGCAGAGTCCAGAACCAGGTACGCATGCGTCAGTCCTGTTTGTCGGTGGCGTCAAAGCCGGCGGCGCGCAAGGCGGCCACGCCGGCCAGGCTGTCGCTGAGATCGGGCATGCGCACCGCGATGTCGGTTTGGGCCAGGTCTTCGGCCAGCCGCAGCGCCGCCTGGGTATCCGTCGAGCGGGCATCGAAATAGGTGCGCAGCGCCTGCACGACGTTATCGAGCTCGTTGTTCCAGATCTGAGGCTGCCGCATCAACATGGCAAGCTGCGCGGTCATCAGGCGCTGCCGCAACGCCGCGCGAACCTGCTCGGACTGTTCTGCGGACAACATCAGGGCGTCGGGCCGATCCACGCGCTGGATGCTGATGAGGTCGCCCAGTTCGTGCGCCAGCGCGCTGCCGGCGCGACCCGGCCACGAGGCGATTTCGGCGCGCCACACTTGCCACCATGCTGCGTCGGCAGGCAAAGCGGCCTTGGGATCGGGGACGGCGGGCGGCGCGGCAGGAGCCGGCGACGCGTTCTGCGCGGGCGCCTGTGCGCGCGCCACGGTGTCGGGCACCAGCATGGGCGCCTTCGAGATCAGCCCGGCCAGGCGGTCGATACGGCCCGCCTGGCTGGCGATGTCGATAGTGGCGACCCCGCGCAGACGATCGAGATCGCCATTGATACTCTGCTGAAGCGAGGCAAAGCGTGGACGATCTGCCTGCGCCAGGCGCGCCTGGGCGGTTTCGAGCGCCACGATGGCATTGTTGACGTTGCCGGCCAGGCGCAGTTGCTGGTTGGCAAGCACCAGCAATCGTTCAATGTCGTTGGCCAGCAGCTCGTCGCTGGCTCCGCCACTGAAGGTCTGCCAGGCTTGCTGCAGGTCGTCGTAGCGGGTCTTGGCTTCCTGTGCCTGGCTTTGCAGTTCGGCTATGCGGCTGGTCTGGCCTTGAGCAAGCGCCAGCGCCTCGCGGGATTCTTTGCGGCTCAGCGCTACCGACTGTTCGAGCGCGTCCAGGCGCGTGGCGATTTCCCGCCCGGACGTCTGGAACTGTTGACGCTGCATCCACAGCGCCCAGCCCAGGCCCACGGCCAGCAGCACCACGATGACTAACGCCACGGTCAGCGGCCCGACGGCATTGCCCGGCTTTCTGGGCTTGGCCCTGGGCGTGCCGGGCGACGGCGTAGTGGGCGATGCGGCGCCCGGGGCAGCGGCAGAAGCGGCCGGTTCAGTAGCGGGGTTCTGGTCTGTCATAGACGCGATTGTATTCGGTGAAGTGCCAAAACTTCGATTCAAGCCGCAACAAAAGCGGCGAGGATCGCTTCATCTACAGGCAAGCAGATTTGTACCATCGGGGCCGCCGCGTCGCCACCTGCCGTTTGTGGCAGACGGCTGGCCAGCGAAGGATGTGTCACGATGTAGCGGGCGGCTTGCCACCAGTGCTGCAGACCATGCCGTTGCAGCTGGGCCTGCACCGCGGCGATTCCTTCTCCGCTGGTAAGCAGCCAGACCGGTTGCCGCCCCTGTTGGGCCCATGCCCGCAGCTGGTGCACGGCCTGCGGTGGCCAGGGCGCCGGCTGGCGCTGGTACACGGCGTGCCGCTGCACTTCGGCGCCCGCCTGTTCCAGGCGGTTGGCCAGCCAGTCACGCCCCTGAGTGCCACGCACCAACAGCACGCGGCGAGGCTTGTGGCCCCGTTCGCAAAGCAGCGCCCACAGGGCCTCGGAATCGTGGCTGGGCGCATCGGCCGACGGGCACAGCACTGTTGTATCCGCGCCAAACCCGGGCAGATCGCGCAAGGCCTGCGCGCTGGCCGGACCGACCGTGGCAGCCACCGTACCGGACGGCCACGATGCCGGCGCGCCAGGCGCGCTTTGCAGCTGCGCCATATAAAGGCGCGCGGCGTTTCCGCTGACGAACACCACCAGATCATAGTGCTGCGGCAACGGCACGCCGGCCGGCGGCGCAGGCAACGGCTGGATTTCGAGTGCAGGCAATTCCAGCACTTGCCAGCCCTGCCGTGCCAGCGCACGCGCCAGGGTGTCGTTACGGCCATGCGGCCGGGTCAGGATGGCGATGCGCGACATGGGCACTCTCTACGCAAGCCCCCGCTGGAGGCAAGCGGCGCCTCCGGCGCCGCCGCGTCATGCGGGACGTTCAGGATGCCGGGGGGTCTTGCAGTTGGGTCAGGATGGCGTCAGCGCCATTGGCAAGCAGGTCTTGCGCCGCCGCCTGGCCGATGGCCAGCGCCTGCTCCACCGGGCCGGCGTGCTGGCAGCGGATCACGCGCGTGCCATCGGGCTGGGCCACCAGCGCTCGCAAGGTCAGGACGTCGCCCTGGAGCTGCGCATAGGCGGCCAGCGGCACCTGGCAGGAACCGCCCAGCAATTGCGACACTGCCCGTTCGGCGACCACACAGGCGGTGGTGTCCGCACAGGCCAGCGGCGCAAGCCAGTTGCGCAGCTCGGGCCGGTTGTCGCGGATTTCGATACCCAGCGCGCCCTGCCCCGCCGCCGGCAGGCTGTCCTCGGGCTCGAGCAGCGACCGGATGCGGCTGGCCATTCCAAGCCGCTGCAGGCCGGCTGCGGCAAGCACGATGGCGGCGTACTCGCCGCGGTCGAGCTTTGCCAGGCGCGTATCCAGATTGCCGCGCAACGGCTTGACCGTCAGGTGCGGGTAGCGCTCGCGTATCTGGGATTCGCGCCGCAGGCTGGATGTACCCACGACAGCGCCGGCAGGAAGGTCTGCCAGGCTGGCGAACTGGCCGGACACGAATGCATCGCGAGGGTCGGCGCGTTCGAGTACGGCGCACAGCTCGAACGGGGCCTGCAGATCGACCGGCACGTCTTTCAGGGAGTGCACGGCCAGGTCGGCACGGCCGTCGAGCAAGGCAGTTTCGAGCTCTTTGACGAACAGGCCCTTGCCGCCCACCTTGGACAAGGTGCGGTCGAGAATCTGGTCGCCACGCGTGGTAAGCGTAAGCAGTTCGACCGAGCAAGCGGGGTACAGGGCGCGAAGGCGGTCACGCACATGCTCGGCTTGCCAAAGGGCAAGCCGGCTGGCGCGTGTGGCAATGACGAGACGTTGCGGCGTGGACACGAACGACGTCAGGCCAGGCTGGAGAAAATGACCGCGGCAATGATGCCGATGATGGCAAGCACGGTCAGCCCCTGAAGCAGGCTGAGGCCTGATTCGGGGTTGCCGGATTTACGCAGACTCATGAGCGGATTCCTTGGACGCAGTTTTGCGGCTGGCCAGCCAGCGCCCCACAATGACGACCAACAGCGCGCCGATGACCTCGGCGGCGATTTTAACGGCGGTGGGCTGTTCGCCGAATTGATTGACGATGACCACATCGGTGACCAGCATGCCGCCCGCGATCCAGCCCAGCAGGCCTGCCCCGAAGGTGACGACCAGCGGGTAGCGATCGATGAGCTTGAGCACCAGCGTGCTGCCCCAGATGATGATCGGCACGCTGACGATCAGGCCGAACACAACCAGGCCGATCTGGTGGTCTGCATGCGCATTCTGGGCCGCGCCGGCGATGGCAATGACGTTGTCCAGGCTCATGACGAAGTCGGCGACGATGATGGTCTTGACCGCAGAAGCGATGGACGTGCCGCCGGAGATCTTGTCGTGGCCGTCGTCTTCGGGAATGAGCAGCTTGATGCCGATCCAGAGCAGCAGCAACGCGCCGACCACCTTGAGGAAGGGAATGGTGAGCAGGGTCAGGGCGAAGGCGATGAGGACGACGCGCAGGATGATGGCGCCTGCGGTGCCCCACAGAATGCCCTGCATGCGCTGTTTGGGCGCCAGGTTGCGGCAAGCCAGGGCGATGACCACTGCGTTATCGCCACCCAGCAGGATGTCGATCAGGATTATCTGGAACACGGCCGCCCAGCTCAGCGTCTGGAAAAATTCAAGCACTTTGACCCCCAGGGTATTTTGATAGAAAACGAACGCGCGCCGGCGGCTCACCGGTGCGGACGGAACCCAGGCCCCATCCAGTTTGCGAATCTATTATTGTAGTTCAGCTTTGCGCCCGCCCCTTTTGACGCGCAAGGAAAAATTCCTGATCGGCGGCAATTGGGGCGCCCATGAAAAAGCCCGCCGCAGGGACGGGCTTGCGCAGCAAGCGTGCGCGAATTACAGCACGGACTTCAGCAGCTTGCCCATTTCGGACGGGTTGCGAGTCGTGCGGATGCCGCAGGCTTCCATGACCTCGAGCTTGGCGTCGGCGGTGTCGGCCCCACCTGAGATGAGCGCGCCGGCGTGGCCCATGCGCTTGCCCGGAGGCGCCGTAACGCCGGCGATGAAGCCGACCACGGGTTTCTTCATGTTGTCTTTGGCCCACTGGGCGGCATTCACCTCGTCCGGGCCGCCGATTTCGCCGATCATGATGACCGCATCGGTATCGGGATCGTCGTTGAACAGCTTGAGCACGTCGACGTGCTTCAGGCCGTTGATGGGATCGCCGCCGATGCCCACGGCGCTGGACTGGCCCAGGCCGAGCTCGGTGACCTGCGCCACGGCTTCGTACGTGAGCGTGCCCGAGCGGCTGACGATGCCGATGCGGCCCTTGCGGTGGATGTGGCCGGGCATGATGCCGATCTTGATTTCGTCGGGGGTGATGAGGCCGGGGCAGTTCGGGCCCAGCAGCAGCGTCTTGCTGTTCTTGGCCTTCATGCGGTTCTTCACGTCGAGCATGTCGCGCACGGGAATGCCTTCGGTAATGCAGATGACCAGGTCGAGCTCGGCTTCGACGGCTTCCCAGATGGCGGCTGCGGCGCCCGCGGGCGGAACATAGATGACCGAAACGGTGGCGCCGGTTTCGTTCTTGGCGTCCTGGACGCTACCGTAGATGGGCACGCCTTCGAAATCTTCGCCGGCGCGCTTGGGGTTGACGCCAGCCACGAACGCGGCCTTGCCGTTGGCATATTCGCGGCACATGCGGGTATGGAACTGGCCCGTCTTGCCCGTGATGCCTTGGGTGATGACTTTGGTGTCCTTGTTGATCAGAATCGACATTTGTGAATCCTTGGCAATTTATTTGACGGCGGCTACGACGCGGGTGGCCGCTTCGGCCATGGTGTCGGCGCTGATGATGGGCAGCCCCGAGTCGGCCAGCATTTTCTTGCCCAGTTCTTCGTTGGTGCCCTTCATCCGGACCACCAGCGGCACGTTCAGGTTGACGGCCTTGCAAGCGGTGATGACGCCTTCGGCGATGACATCGCAACGCATGATGCCGCCGAAGATGTTGACCAGAATGGCCTTGACGCCCTTGTTCTTGAGCATGATCTTGAAGGCTTCGGTGACCTTCTCGGCCGTTGCACCGCCGCCCACGTCCAGGAAGTTGGCCGGCTCGCCGCCGAACAGCTTGATGGTGTCCATGGTGGCCATGGCCAGGCCGGCGCCGTTGACCAGGCAGCCGATGTTGCCGTCGAGCTGGATATAGGCCAGGTCGAACTTGCTGGCCTCGACTTCGGCCGGATCTTCTTCGTCAAGGTCGCGGTAGGCGACGACTTCGGGATGACGGAACAGAGCGTTGGAATCGAAGTTGAACTTCGCGTCCAGCGCGATGATGTTGCCCTTGCTGTCGCAGTTCAGGGGGTTGATTTCCACCAGCGACGCATCGGTGTCCATGTAGCACTTGTAGAGCTTCTGGAACACGTCGGCGGCCTGGTCGGCCGAGCCGCCCGTCAGGCCCACGGCCTGTGCGACTTGCTTGGCTTGTTCGGCCGACAGCCCGGTCAGCGGGTCGATGTATTCGGTGATGATTTTCTCGGGCGTCGAATGGGCGACTTCCTCGATATCCATGCCGCCTTCGCTGGAGGCGATGATGGCGACCTTCTGCGTGGCGCGGTCGGTGACCAGCGACACGTAGTATTCCTTGTTGATGTCGGCGCCTTCTTCGATGTACAGGCGACGCACCTTCTGCCCTTCAGGGCCGGTCTGATGAGTGACCAGCTGCATGCCCAGGATCTCGGAAGCCAGCTTGCGCACTTCGTCGATGGAGCGCGCCAGCTTCACGCCGCCGCCCTTGCCACGGCCGCCGGCGTGGATCTGCGCCTTCACGACCCATACCGGCCCGCCCAGCTTTTCAGCGGCTGCCACGGCCTCGTCGACGGAAAAAGCGGGAATCCCGCGCGGCACGGGCACGCCAAATTGCTTCAGCAGTTCCTTGCCTTGATACTCGTGGATTTTCATGTGTTACCTGTCAGGACGAATGAGAGTAAGAGGAGGAGTCGGAGATCGCGCCCGCCGCCGCTTCAGCGTTACCCCCTGTGTGCCACTTGGGATAATGCTGAAGTACCACCGGGCCGTCGGTGCGCAGGGCATGACAGCCGTCAAGCTGGAAAGGACGCTCGTCCGGATTGCTGTTCTGGCGTCGGCGGTTAGCCATGGTTTGCACTGCCGCGGTAGGTAGCACCTGCGACAGTTCGGTCATGTGGGTACAGCCGGCGGTATAACCGAAACGCTCTTTGACTTGGCGCCGGAATCCCTTGAGCAGGTTCATGCCGACGAGATCCTGGTACGAGGACTCGACGGCCGTGCACTGTTGTCCGTAGGGAGCCGCGTCGTACGCCGCCTGGGCCGCCACGATATTGAATGCGGCATCGATGGTGATGCGCAGATGCATGTGGTGGACCGGGCTGCCGGCCGGGAAGATTTCGCCATTGTGTCGTGGGAAATCGTACGCCTTGGTATCGATGAGCTCGGCCTCCAGATCCCAGAGACCGTCTTCGCGCCCGTAGGTCTGCACGCGTATCGTACGCGTGTGCAGCGGATGGCGAGAGACGGTGGGTGGTGGCAAAGGCATGAAAGTGGCCTGCGCTTCGGGGCGTTTGACGCAAAGCAGCAAATCCCGGGGAGTATAACGCAGCCCCCCGGCCCCCGTCGCGCATCAGTTTTGGCCCCGGGGCGGCGCCCGCCCTGCCATGGGTGCGCCGCCTGCCCGCAGGGTGGCCGGGCGGCCAGCCGGTCAGGCGGCGCGCAACAACCGGGCGGCTTCGACCATGCAGACCAGCGCCGCCTCGGTTTCCGGCCAGGCGCGGGTCTTGAGCCCGCAGTCGGGATTCACCCACAGCCGCTCCCTGGGCAGGCGCGCCGCTGCCTTGCGCATCAGCTCCACCATCCAGTCCACTTCGGGCACATTGGGGGTATGGATATCGTACACGCCCGGCCCGATGTCATTGGGGTACTCGAATTCCTCGAACGCCTTGAGCAATTCCATGTTGGAACGCGAGGTTTCGATCGTGATGACATCGGCGTCCATGGCCGCGATCGCCTCGATGATGTCGTTGAACTCCGAATAGCACATGTGGGTGTGGATCTGCGTATCCGGCGACGCGCTGGAGGTAGAAAGGCGAAAACAATCCACCGCCCAGTCCAGATAGGCTTGCCAGTCGTCGCGACGCAGCGGCAAGCCCTCGCGGATGGCCGGCTCGTCGATCTGGATGACCCGTATGCCTGCCTGTTCCAGATCGGCAACCTCATCGCGCAAGGCCAGTGCCAGCTGGCGGCAGGTTTGCTCGCGCGGCTGGTCGTCACGCACGAACGACCATTGCAAAATGGTGACCGGCCCCGTAAGCATGCCTTTGACCGGTTTGTCGGTCAGCGATTGGGCGTAGGAAGACCAGCCCACAGTCATTGGCGCCGGCCTCGCGACATCGCCGAAAATAACGGGGGGCTTGACGCAGCGGGACCCATAGCTCTGCACCCAGCCATTGCGAGTAAAGGCAAAACCCGCCAGCAGTTCGCCGAAATACTCGACCATATCGTTGCGTTCGGGCTCGCCATGCACCAACACGTCCAGCCCGATCTTTTCCTGGAACCGGATGACCGCCTCGATTTCCTTGCGGATCGCGGCCTCGTATGCCCCATCGCCAAGCGTGCCGGCCTTCCAGTCCCGGCGCAGCGCCCGGATCTCGGCGGTCTGGGGGAAGGAGCCAATCGTGGTGGTGGGAAATGCCGGCAACTTCAGCGTCTGTTGCTGGAGGGTGATGCGCTGGGCAAACGGCGGCCGCTCGCGCGATACCGTGGCCGCTTCTGCCATGCGACGCCCCACCACCGGATTATGGATGCGAGTCGAGTTGCGGCGCGCCTGCAGGGCGGCTCGCTGGCGCTGCAGGCCGTCCAGCACCGCCGGCGCCCCGGCGTCCGCCAGTGCGCGGCCCAGCAAGCCGAGCTCGTCGAGTTTTTGCACGGCGAAGGACAGCCAGCTCTGCAGCTCGGCGTCCAGTTCAGTCTCGCCGGCAAGATCCACAGGCACGTGCAGCAACGAGCACGACGGCGCCAGCCAGAGACGAGAACCCAACTGCGGATGGACAGTTGCCAACCGTGCCAGTATGGCGTCAAGGTCGCTGCGCCAGATATTGCGGCCGTCGATCACGCCGGCAGACAGCACCTGGCCGGGCCGCAGGCCGTCGGCCACGGCCTGCAGCTGGCCGGGGTCCCGCACCAGGTCCACATGCAGCCCCGCCACGGGCAACGCCAGCGCGGTGGGCAGATTGTCTCCAAGGCCGCCGAAGTAGGTGGCCACCAGCAACTTCAGCGGGGTATCGGCCAGCCGTTGGTACACCGTACGGAACGCCTCGCGCCACACTGGCGGCAGATCGAGCGCCAGAATGGGCTCGTCAATTTGTACCCATTGCACCCCCAGGCGAGCCAGGCGCGACAACACCTGTTCGTACACAGGCAACAGGCTTTGCAGCAACTGCAGCTTGGCCGGGTCGGACGGGCCGTCTCCAAAGGCGTCGCCCTTGCCCAGCCACAGCCAGGTCAGCGGCCCGGGGATGACCGGCTTGACCTGATAGCCCAGCGCTTGGGCCTCGCGCACCTGTTCGAAGAGCGTTTCGCGCGCTATGCGGAAATTTTGCCCGGGCGTCAGCTCGGGGACGATGTAGTGGTAGTTGGTGTCGAACCATTTTGTCATTTCGCATGCAGCCGCCGGCCGTCCCGACGGCGCCCGGCCCCTGGCCATGCGAAACAGTGTGTCCAGCGCAACCGGCTGGTCATCGGGCTGCCCGAAGCGCGGCGGCACCGCGCCCAACAGGGTGGTCCATTCCAGAATATGGTCGTACCAGGCGAAATCACCCACTGACACGAATTGCAGGCCGGCTGCCGCCTGGCGATGCCAGTGCGCGGCCCGCAGGTCCCGCCCGGCCTGTGCCAGCTCGTCCGCCGTCTGCCGGCCTGCCCAATACGCTTCCAGCGCCCGCTTCAGTTCACGTTGTGCGCCGATACGCGGGAAACCCAAGATATGAGTAATAATCATATAATCGCCCAGTACATTCTGTTTTATTCAAATAAAGACGTATTGTCCGCGTAAGTCTGCTTGCAGCAAAATCAATGTAGACATACATTTAATGAATATTTCTCATAAAACCCGCGGCTGCCATCTACCGATGTAGCGGCTGGCCTGTGTCTGTGTTCTGGTCATGCTCGAAATTCGCCACCTGGAAACCCTTTCTGCGATTCGCGACGGCGGAAGCCTGCAAGAGGCCGCCGAACGTCTGCACCTGACGCAGTCGGCCTTGTCCCATCAGTTGCGGGACCTGGAAACCCGCCTGGGCACGCCACTATTGAATCGCCGCACCCGGCCGGCCAGGTTGACGACCGCAGGGCTGCGGGTGCTGGCACTGGCTGACGAAGTGTTGCCCCGGCTGCGCAGTACCGAGCGTGAATTGCAAAAGCTGGCCGCCGGCCGCACAGGCCGGCTGCACTTGGCCATCGAATGCCATTCGTGTTTTCAGTGGCTGATGCCGGCGCTGGATGCGTTTCGAACGCAGTGGCCCGATGTGGCGCTGGATCTGTCGGCCGCCTTCTCGTTCGCGCCCTTGCCCGCGCTGGTGCGGGGCGACCTGGACTTGGTGATTACGTCCGATCCGCAACGGCTGGAAGCCGTGGAGTACTTGCCGCTATTCAAATATGAGCTGGTACTGGCCGTGGCCGAGTCGCACCCGCTGTCGATGTCGCGTCATATCGAACCCGAACAGCTCGCAGACCAGACGCTGATCACATACCCTGTGGACAGGCAGCGCCTGGACGTCTTCACGGCCTTTCTGGATCCCGCCGGCGTCGAGCCGGCGGCGATTCGCAAGGCCGAGCTGACCCCGATCATCTTGCAACTGGTGGCCAGCCGGCGGGGCGTGGCCGCGCTGCCCAATTGGGCACTGACCGAATATCTACCCCACGGTTGGCTGCGCCTGGTGCGCCTGGGCGCCGGTGGCGTTTGGCGCACCTTGTATGCGGCCGTGCGTGCGGAAGACACCGAAGCACCTTTCATCAGCGATTTTCTGGCGATTGCGCGCGAGGTGTGCTTCAGGAATCTGGATGGAATACGGTCGGCCAAGGCTTGACGACCGCCAGGGCCATCGCCGTCAAATCAAGGGTGATACGGCGCACGCCGCATCAATCATCGACATCGCCGCCAAGCAGGCGGCGTATCACATCGTGTGCGAACCCTCGCCCCGCCAGAAAGCGGGCTTGCCTGGCGTACTCGGCACGATCGACCGGGCGGGTGCCGAATCGCTTGCGCCATACTTCCTGGGCGCGCGTGAACTCGCTGGCGCGCAGGTTTTCGCGTAGCTGGGCAACCTGCTCTTCGGCCACCCCGTGCTGGCGCAACTCTTGCACGATACGTGCGGTGCCCTGGCGGGCAGCGCGCCGGTGCACCAGGCTTTGGGCAAAGCGTTCCGTGGACAGCCAGCCTTCTTTTTCGAGCGCGTCCAGCACCGCGCCGATATCGGCGCCGTCGTCGGCATAGGGTTGCAGCTTGCGGGCCAGTTCGTTGCGCGCGTATTCACGGCGAGACAAGTAGCCCACCGCGCGGGCCTTCAAGGAAGGCCCGCGCGGCTGCTTGGAGGGATCAGGTTTGGTGCTGACGGTTTCGAAACCACCGTCGTCGGGTTCATGCGTGCCCGGCCCGCGGCGCGCGCCCTGGGGCGAGCCGGTAGAACCGGGCTTGCGCATCATGGCTCTTCGCTGTCTTCAGCTTCGGCCTGGCTGGGCGGGAACGCGGCGGCACGACTGACAATGCCCTGGTTTTCGCGCACCTTGTTTTCGATCTCGAACGCCATTTGAGGGTGTTCTTTCAGGTATTCGCGAACATTGTCTTTGCCCTGCCCGATGCGCGTGCCGTTGTAGCTGTACCAGGCGCCTGACTTGTCTACCACGCCGGCCTGCACGCCCAGGTCGATGATTTCACCTTCGCGTGAAATGCCCGCGCCATACATGATGTCGAATTCGGCCTGCTTGAAGGGCGGCGAGACCTTGTTCTTGACAACCTTGACGCGCGTTTCGTTGCCGATGACTTCTTCGCCCTTCTTGATGGACCCGATACGGCGGATGTCCAGGCGCACCGACGAATAGAACTTCAGGGCATTGCCGCCCGTGGTGGTTTCGGGGTTGCCGAACATGACGCCGATCTTCATGCGGATCTGGTTGATGAAGATCACCATGCAGTTGGTGCGCTTGATGGTGGCCGTAAGCTTGCGCAGCGCCTGGCTCATCAGGCGGGCCTGCAGGCCCGGCAGGGAATCACCCATTTCGCCTTCGATTTCGGCCTTGGGCACCAGGGCGGCCACCGAGTCGATGACGATGAGGTCGACCGACCCCGACCGCACCAGGGCGTCGGTGATTTCGAGCGCCTGCTCGCCCGTGTCGGGCTGGGAAATGAGCAGGTCGGTAAGGTTGACGCCCAGCTTGGCTGCGTATTGGACGTCGAGCGCGTGTTCGGCATCGACGAATGCGCAGGTGCCGCCGATTTTCTGCATTTCGGCAATGACCTGCAGCGTGAGCGTGGTCTTGCCGGACGACTCGGGCCCGTAAATTTCGATCACGCGGCCGCGTGGCAGGCCGCCGACCCCCAGCGCGATGTCGAGCCCCAGCGAGCCGGTCGACACGACCTGGATGTCATGTTCGACCTCGTTGTCGCCATAGCGCATGATCGAACCCTTGCCGAACTGCTTTTCGATTTGCGACAGGGCTGCGGCCAGCGCCTTGGCCTTTTCCGATGCGGCTGCTTTGCTGGTTTTGTCGTTCATGTGGTGTCCCGTGGGTGAAATGTGTGCATCACGACGGCGCAAGGCGCCGGCAGCGGCGATTATGGCATCGGATTATACTGTACATATGCACAGTATGCCAGAATAATCCGGGAGACCCCCTGTGTGCAAGCTGCCGTTGCTATGCCAGAATGCTGGCACCCGGCCGCCCGGCGGCCCCAGCTCCGCTACTTGCCTCGCATGCGCATTCTCATCGCCGAAGACGACAGCATCCTGGCCGACGGCCTGTCCCGTTCGTTGCGTCACAACGGGTATGCGGTCGACGCGGTCAGCGACGGCATCGCGGCCGACTCGGCCCTGGCGGCGCAGGCGTTCGACCTGCTCATCCTGGACCTCGGGCTGCCGCACCTGGCCGGCCTGGAAGTCCTGCGGCGCCTGCGGGCGCGCAAGTCGCTGTTGCCGGTGCTCATTCTCACGGCGGCCGACAGCGTAGAGCAGCGGGTCCAGGGCCTGGACCTTGGCGCCGACGACTACATGGCCAAGCCTTTCGCGCTGTCCGAACTCGAAGCCCGCGTCCGGGCCCTGACCCGGCGCGGCGCAGGCGGCGGCGCCACGCTGCTGCGCCACGGACGCCTGGTGTTCGACCAGACCGGGCGCGTGGCCATGGTCGACGACCAGACGCTCGACCTGTCCGCCCGCGAAGTCAGCCTGCTCGAAATCCTTCTGACCCGCAGCGGCCGCATGGTCAGCAAGACCCAGTTGGTCGACCATTTATGCGAATGGGGCGAAGAAGTCAGCACCAACGCCATCGAGGTCTACGTGCATCGCCTGCGCAAGAAACTCGAACCGAGCGGCGTCAAGATCATTACCGTGCGCGGGCTGGGCTACTGCCTTGAACGGGACCAGGGTGCCGGCTTCCTCTCCCATTGAGCCGGCCGCACACGAAAAGCTGAACCAGGAGGCCCTGGATGCCATGCAAGGCGGGGCCAAAGGCCCCAGCTTCGCGCCGCCGCAGCGCTCGCTGCTGGGCGAAATCCTCGATTGGATGCTGGCGCCGCTCTTCCTGCTGTGGCCCATGAGCGTGGCCATCACTTACGTGGTGGCGCAGAACATCGCCAACGTTCCCTACGACAGGGCGCTTGCCAACAACCTGCATGTACTGGCCCGCCACGTGCAGGCGCAGGATGGCCGCGCCGTGCTGCAGATGAGCGAGCCGGTGCGCGACGTGCTGCGGCCGGACGAAACCGACAGCGTGTTCTGGCTGGCGCTGGGCAGCCGGGGCGAATACCTGGGCGGAGACCGCGCCCTGCCCCTGCCGCCCGATCTCGGCCAGCCGCAGCCAGGCGCCATTCTTTACATCGACGACACCCTGCGCGGTTTCGGCGTCAGGCTCGCCTACACATGGGTGGATCTGCACATCCCGGACGGCCAGCCCGTCCTGCTGGTAGTGGCCGAAACGATGGAACGACGCACCGAACTGGCCAACGACATCATCAAAGGCGTGATCATTCCTCAGTTCATCGTGCTGCCTGTGGCCGTGCTGCTGGTCTGGTTCGGGCTGTCGCGCGGCGTGGCGCCTCTGAATGCGCTGCAGCAGCGCCTGCGGGCGCGGCGCCCGGATGATCTGTCGCCTATCGACGAGCGGGCGGCGCCCTCAGAAATCGCGCCGCTCGTGGGCGCCATGAACGACCTTCTCGACCGCCTGTCGGCCAACGTCGAGGCACAGCGCCGATTTGTGGCCGACGCCGCGCATCAGCTCAAGACGCCGCTGGCAGGCCTGCGCACGCAGGCCGAACTGGCGCTGCGCGATGCAAGCCCGGACGAAATGCAATACAGCCTGCGCCAGCTGGTCATGGGCTCCGAACGGGCCACCCGCCTGGTCAACCAGTTGCTGTTGCTCGCGCGCGCCGAAAACCCCCATTCGGCCGACCTGGCCCGTATCGACCTGAACGCGGTGGGCTATGAGCAGACCATGCTGTGGGTGCCGCAGGCCCTGGCGTTGAACACCGACCTGGGTTTCGAGGCGGCAGACCAGCCCGCATATATCTCGGGCAATGCGATCCTGCTGGCCGAACTGCTGAACAACCTGGTGGACAACGCGCTGCGCTACACGCCGCCGGGCGGCCACATCACCGTACGGGTGCGCACCGCCGCGGAAGCGGCCGTCCTGGAAGTAGAAGATTCGGGCCCCGGCATCCCCCCCCAGGAACGCGAGCGGGTATTCGACCGCTTCTATCGGGTGCTGGGCACCCAGGCCGAAGGCAGCGGGCTGGGCCTGGCCATCGTGCGCGAAATCGCCCAGAAGCACGGCGCCAGGGTGCACATCCACGAAGGAACCGCGCACTCACAGCTACCCGGAACCTGCATTCAAGTGCAGTTTCCGTTGTACTCGCGCACCGTCAACGCCTCGGATGGCACCTAGGGCATACCCTGCCCGGCATTATTCTTCCCCGGAGAAGATACATATTGTTTCACAAATAAGGTTGGGGTAAGCATCGCGTCAGAACCTCGTCAGCCAGCTTTTTTACCTTGCTGGTAGCCCTGCCGGGTATGCCGGCAAGAGCCTGCACGGTGGATCACCACCGGCCCCAGAAACGAGGAGACACTATGAGCACAGCATCGCTGGCCGACGGCGGCCCATCGGCAGGCCCCCGCGCCATGACCAAAGAAGAACGGCGTGTCATATTCGCGTCGTCACTCGGGACGGTCTTCGAGTGGTACGACTTTTACTTGTATGGCTCGCTGGCAGGCGTCATCGCCATCCACTTTTTCTCTGGCGTCAATCCCACCGCAGCTTTCATTTTCGCGCTTCTGGCATTTGCCGCCGGCTTTGCCGTCCGGCCCTTCGGCGCATTGGTGTTCGGCCGCCTGGGTGACCTGGTCGGGCGCAAATACACATTCCTGGTCACCATTGTGATCATGGGCCTGTCCACCTTCCTGGTGGGCGTGCTTCCCAGTTACGCCAGTATCGGCATCGCGGCCCCCGCCATCCTGATCGGGCTGCGGCTGCTGCAGGGCCTGGCGCTCGGCGGCGAATACGGCGGCGCAGCCACCTACGTGGCAGAGCACGCGCCGCAAGGTCGGCGCGGCGCGTACACGGCCTGGATCCAGACCACGGCCACGTTGGGGCTGTTCCTGTCGCTGCTGGTCATCATGGGTGTGCGCGGCGTAATGTCCGAAGAAGCCTTCCGCGACTGGGGCTGGCGCATTCCGTTCCTGATCTCTGTGGTGTTGCTGGGCATCTCGGTCTGGATCCGCCTGCAGCTCAACGAATCGCCCACCTTCAAGCGCATGAAGGAAGAAGGCCGCGGTTCGAAGGCTCCGCTGACCGAATCGTTCGCCCAATGGAAGAACCTCAAGGTCGTCATCATCGCCCTGCTGGGGCTGACCGCCGGCCAGGCAGTGGTGTGGTACACGGGCCAGTTCTATGCGCTGTTCTTCCTGACCAAGACGCTGCAGGTCGACGCGAACACCGCGAACATCATGATCGCCATCGCGCTGCTCATCGGCACGCCGTTCTTCCTGATATTTGGCGCGCTGTCGGACCGCATCGGCCGCAAGCCCATCATCATGGGCGGCTGCCTCATCGCCGCGCTGACGTATTTCCCGCTGTTCCAGGGGCTGACTCACTTTGCCAACCCGGCGCTCGAAAGGGCACAGGCCACGGCGCCCGTTACCGTCGTCGCCGATCCCGCCACTTGCTCGTTCCAGTTCAACCCGGTGGGCACGGCCTCGTTCACCAGCTCGTGCGATGTGGTCAAGTCGTTCCTGGCCGCCAACTCGGTGAACTACTCCAACGAAGCAGCTCCGGCCGGATCGGTGGCCAAGGTACGCATCGGCAATGATGAGTTCACGTCGTTCGAAGGCACGGGCATGTCGGCCGACGAGTTCAAAGCCAAGTCGGCAGAGCTCAAGACCTCACTGACCACGGCGATCCGCGACCACGGCTATCCCGCGAAGGCGGACCCCGCGCAGATGAACAAGGTCATGGTGGTCGTGCTGCTGACAATCTTGGTGATCTTTGTCACGATGGTGTACGGCCCCATTGCCGCAATGCTGGTTGAAATGTTCCCCACGCGCATCCGCTACACCTCGATGAGCCTGCCCTATCACATCGGCAATGGCTGGTTCGGCGGGTTCCTGCCGCCGGTGGCCTTCGCGATCGTTGCGGCAACCGGAAACATCTACGACGGCCTGTGGTACCCGATTATCATCGCCGTCATGACCCTGGTAATCGGCACCCTGTTCGTACGAGAAACCAAGGACGTCGATATCAACGCCGAATAACGGTTCCCCCGCCAGGCAGGACTGCTGCAACTGTCTGGCTCTTCAAAGCTCCTTCGGGAGCTTTTTTTTTGCGTACTGGACGGCGCCGCGTCGGTGGGCAGCGACAAGCAGGCGCCAGCGTGGGGAAGCGGGGAAAAAGCCGCTGCGGAATTCAGGCCCCTGTCAGACCTTCGGGATTAGACTGCGGGCTCAGAATAAGGTCTTGCACCGCATTTGCGCACTGTGATCCCTGTCCGCAAATAGCAGGGCCTGTTTTCTGACGCCGATGCCGCGCACCCCGCGAGCCTTTTTTGGCGCGGCATCGGTTGACCTTCCCGGGCCCGGCTTTCTCAAGCCGGGCCTTTTTTTTTGCCGCCGCGTTGCGCGGCGGAATACGGATAGCGATGCCCCGGGGCGCGCGCCCCGGGCGTCAACGGCGGCGTCCCAGGCCGACCACCAGCACGCCCACGACAATGGCCGCAATGCCCGCCCAGGTCGGCACGGATACCGACTTCTCGGTTTCCGCCGTTGCCTTGACCGAGCCGATCTGCAGCACCGTTTCTTCGCTGGTGTAGTTGAACCCCTTGTACACCAGTGCCGCAGCGCCCAACGCGATGAGCACGATTCCTACGATAGTCGCCGGTTTCATTGTGGTGTCCTTCTTATGGTTGACGTCGGCCGGAAGATACCGGAACCCCCGGCCACTGTCAGTGACAGAACGTGTCGTGTCAACCCGGAACCACACCAAGGCGACGACGCCGTCACTCGTATAGAATCAACCCTTTTGCCCGACGCCATGTGGTTCAAGAATCTCAAGATCTACCGCCTCTCTTCGCCTTGGACACTAACCGGCGAACGGCTTGAAGAAAGCCTCGCCCGGCATGCATACCAGGCCGGCAACAACCTCGAAATGCAAAGCCTGGGCTGGATTTCGCCACGCGAAAATGCGGCACTGTCGCATACGGTGAACCAGCAAATCCTTTTGAGCATGCGGGCCGAAAAGAAGCTGCTGCCCAGCACGGTCATCAACCAGGTGGCGCGCGCCCGGGCCCAGGAAATCGAAGAACAACAAGGCTACAAGCCGGGTCGCAAGCAAATGAAGGAAATCAAGGAACGCGTCACAGACGAGCTCCTGCCCAAGGCCTTCAGCATCTACCGCGACACCCGCGTCTGGATCGACCCCGTCAATCATTGGCTGGTGATCGATGCGGCAGCGTCGGCCAAGGCCGATGAGATCATCGGCTTGCTGGCCAAGACCATCGATCCCCTGCCTCTCGAAAACCTGTACGTGGCGCAATCGCCGGCCGCGGCCATGACCGGCTGGCTGGCCGCCGACGAGGCGCCCGTGAACTTCAGCATCGACCAGGACACCGAACTGCGGGCGTCCGGAGAAAGCCGCGCAGCCATCCGCTACGTGAAGCACACCATCGATACCGACGACGTACGGCGCCATATCCAGGCTGGCAAGCAGTGCACCCGGCTGGCCATGACGTGGGCCGACCGCGTGTCGTTCGTGCTGACCGAATCGCTGGATATCAAGCGCGTGGCGCCGCTTGACGTACTCAAGGAAGGATCCGACACCGTCATGCAAAATGACGATGAGAAATTCGATTCCGACATGGCGCTCATGACAGGCGAGCTGGCCAAGCTGCTGGCCGACCTGACGCAAGCGCTGGGCGGCGAAAAACGCATCTGACACGCACTGGCGGCAGGCCGCAGCCTGCCGCTAGTGTGATGGGTTCATTCCAGGCCGTGAAAGGCCGAATCGTCGGGGCCGACGTGCGACGGATGCTTCCAGGTGACGTCGCGCATTGAATGCTGCACCAGCCCCTCTACCCCCAGCAGCACCGCAAAAATCGCCATACGGACGGGAATGCCATTGTCTGTCTGGCGGAAAATGGCCAGCCGCGAGTCCACATTCAGGTCCACACTCAAATCGTTGGCGCCGGGGCGGCTGTCGCGCGGCAACGGATGCATGACGATCGTATCGGGCCCGCAATACGTATCGATGGTGGCGCGGCTGATCTGGAAGTCCGGCGTATAGCCTTCGCTTTCTTCGTTGGCAAAGCGCTCTTTCTGCACCCGCGTGGCATAAATGACGTCGGCGCCGGGCAGGCCTTCAGCAAGGGAGCTCTTCTGCTCGATCACATTGCCATTGCGTGTGGCCTTCTCGATGATATAGGCGGGCATCTCCAGGCCCGGCGGGGAAATCAGCGTGATCTTCAGGCCTTTGTACAGTGACAGCAGCTTGATCAGCGAATGCACGGTGCGGCCGTATTTCAGGTCGCCGACCACCGCGATGTGTGCGCCATCCAGCAGCTTTCCGAGCCGTGAAAATTCGGTAAGGATCGTGTACAGGTCGAGCAGCGCCTGGCTGGGATGCTCGCCGGGGCCGTCGCCGCCATTGACCACTGGTATGTTCGTCGCGCGCGCGAACTCGGCAACCGACCCCTGGTCGGGGTGGCGCACCACCATGACGTCTACGTAGCCGCTCATCACGCGGCTCGTGTCGTAGATCGATTCGCCCTTGGCCATGGACGAGAAGGTAAAACCCGTCGTGTCGCACACGGAGCCACCCAGGCGGCAAAAGGCCGAGCCGAAGCTGACACGGGTACGGGTACTCGCTTCGAAGAACAGGTTGCCCAGCACTGCCCCTTCGAGCACCCGCGACACCTTCTGTCGGCGGGCAATAGGTTGCATCATGTCGGCCACACGGAACAGATCTTCGACTGATTCCCGCGAGAACTGGTCCACGGACAACAGCTGATGCTTGCCGTCTACGGCAATGCGCTCCCGCAGCGGCCCCCCTTGTACGCTTTGCGTATATTTTTGCAGCAGGGCATCATTTTGTACGATTTCGCTGACGAAGCGTTCCACCACGTCGGGCATCGCACGGTATTCCTGCGACCCTTCAGGCAGCAACCAGGTATCGAGCGCGCGGCGCTTGACGCCGATGCGCGTCGCGAACACGTCGCGCGTAAGGTTCAACCTGCGCATGGCGTCGCGCAGAAAAGCTTGCTGGGAGATGGACATTGCTGGCCCCGGGGCTGGTTAATATACGCAATGCGCATATTAATCCTGCTGTTTTACCGCCGGCAAGCAATTTTCATAGAACTGTGGCGCTTGCAGCAAAAACGGCGCCCATGGAGTCGCCGCCCATATCCAGGCCCAGCGCCGCAGACCACCAGCACCCTGCTGCGAAGGCCAAGAGCCCCATGACATAGAACAGGCCGCCGACGCCTGCGGCCATGCGTATGCCCCGCCGCGTGCGCCCGCCACAGCAGGCCAGCTGGGCGCCCGCCCAGCACAGCAAAGCCAGGCCGCAAGCCAGGACACCCGAAAGAAACATGGCGAGCGGCATGCTCAGGTCCGGAGGCGCCACGTCGGCCCCCAACACCCCCAGGCTGAATCCCACTTCGGCCAGTGCGCCGATGGCGTTCAGGCCGCCAAGCCAACGCGTCGCAGAGCTTAGCAGCGCATAAGCTGTACCGCAGGGCCTGACCGACGCCGACGCTAGTTCTCCAGCGGCCGGCATACAGGGGTGGCACTTTGAATTGACGCTTTGGCGGCCTCGACCTCTGCCGCGTCCCAGGGCGCGCCGCCCAACACCAGCACAGTCACCTGCGAAGTAGCCGGCCCGTCGGCCTGCGCACGGATGATTTCGAGAATTTTCGCGGGCTCAGTCTTTTTGTAGACCCGGATTTCGTTTGGCGCACCCTTCTGGCCCAGGCTGTGGTGCGATTGGTAGACCACGCCGTAGGGATGACGCCGCTGTTCGTGGCACACACGGACGAATTCGCCGGCACGGCGATATGCCGCCTCAAAGTCGGCGCGCACCGGGAACGTTGCGGTGGCCCCTGGCGGGTCGCCTGACAATAGCCCCTTGCTGGCGCAGCCGCTCAACACAACTGCGATAGTCAGTCCTGCCAGGGTCAAGATGCGCATGGGTGTTCCTGCCGTATTGGTGCAATGTCGGCATTATGCATCACACACGAAGCGCTGGCCGGAACCGGCATGCCCGCCGCTCCGCCGGGGCGACGGACATGCGCGGCACCCTACTCGGCGGCTTTCTGGATGTTCTCCCCGCCACGTTCGATGTCTTTGCCGGCGCCCGCAATCGTATTGCACCCCGCCGAAACGGCTGTAATGGCGAGCAGGACAGCAAGCAGAATTCTGTTCCTCATGGTTTTCTCCTTGGCAAAGTGGGCGATGTGACCAGGCACGCCGCGGCCGGACTGCAGTATGCCGGCCGCAGTAATCATGCACCGTTTCCGGGCAAACTGCCAATTGGGCTGGCAGCCGGCGCGCCGGGCGCGGGCCGGCCGCCCCACACCTGGACGCCGCGATGGTATAGGATGGGGCATGCACAAGAAATCACCGCCTGGGCCCGCCTCTGGCGCCAACCCGACCTGGGGCTGGCAGCAGCCTGACTGCCGCGGCCAGGCCGCACTGGCTTTGTTTATTGATGATCTGCACCGGGTGTTGCAGGCCCACGCAGCCCAGCAAATGGTGGCGACCACGCCGCTGGCGGCGGCACAGGAACAAGTGGACGCTTTGCTGGCCAACTATATCGCCTCGGGTAAAGCGCCCGACATTTTCAACGGCCAGACTGTCACGCTGAAAGAAGGTGTCGACCGCGACGGCGTATCGCATATTGTGCCGATTTTCTCTGCACACCTGAAAAAGGCGCTGCTGGCAATGCTGCATCGCCCCGGCAGCAGCGCGTCGTAGCTGCCTAGGGCATTTCAGATGTTTGCGCCATGCTGGGCCGCCGGCTGCATCGGGCCGTTCCAGGGCGCGGCTTCGAGCGACAGACGCGTTTCCTGGAAGCCGTCCAGGCCTTGCCGCAGCAAGCCGCTTTGCAACGCCTGCCCTACCGCACGCCGGCACAGGGTTTCGAAATCGTCGGCCAATGACTGAAACGCGCCGTCGGGTATGCGTAGCCGCAAATTGGCCACTGGCTGCGGCTCGCCGGCGTGACCGATATGCACGTGCGCCGGATAACCGTGCGGGCACCACACCGCCACGTAATACCTGCCTTGCGGTCCGATATCGGCGATATAGCCTGGGTGATCATATTTGGCAGTGCCCATGGCGCGTCTCCTGGAGATCCATCGATCGGCTCAGGCATGGTATCCGATGCGATCGGTCTGCGGAAGATGGGCGGCGAGCCGTCGGGATCCTGGACACAACGGTTGCGCACCAATGCGGGCGCACCATACAAAAACCCCGCTGCATGGCGGGGTTTTTGTATGAAAAACTGGTTGCGGGGGCAGGATTTGAACCTACGACCTTCGGGTTATGAGCCCGACGAGCTGCCAGACTGCTCCACCCCGCGTCTGATGAATGGAATCATACCATATTTCGCCAGGCGCCGCTTTACGCCGGCCCACCAGGCACGCATGCGCGATGCCGGAGACAGGCATAGCAACATGGCATCGGCGTCAGCGCTCAGCCGCAACAATCCGGCACGGTCAAACAGATAGATTTCTCCGGGGTGCATCGTGACGTCGACGATGCGCTGTGGAACCTGCTCGAGACCGGGCAGTTCCACCCTGCGGCGTACCCGGCCGCCGGCACAGACGATAATGGCGCCATCCTGCCCCCACACGGTCTGCGTGGCGCCGCGCGGCAGGTAAATCTGGCGACCGTTCTGAAAACACGGTGGGGCCATGAGGCGCTCCACATGAGTTGATGACATGCATTCAGCTTACGTATGGAATGCACGCCCAACCAGACACACGCCACGCCTTTCTGTATCGCAACAGACAGCGGAAACCCCATCTGTTATGGTGCCTTTTTGTGGAAACTGTGCCTTATACGGCCCCCAGCCCGGGCGCAAGATACGCGCATGGACGCCCAACCTTTATATCAGCGCCTGGCCGACCATTACCGGCGCGCCATCCAGAGCGGTGTGCTCGCCCCCGCCGAACGCATTCCTTCCGTGCGCAGTCTCGTGCGCACCCATCGGGTCAGCCTTTCCACGGCGTTGCAGGCGTGCCGGCAACTTGAAAGTGACGGCCTGATCGAGGCGCGTCCCCGGTCGGGATATTTCGTGCGGCCACGGCATCGCGCGGCCACCCTGCCCGCCAAAGAACCCGACCCCAATCGCCCGCTGGATCCCGCCAGTTTTGTGGGCATTCACGATCGTGTTTCCGACTTCATCGCCAAATGCGAGCGCCACGCCACGCCATTCGACTTCGCGCTGGCCGCCGCATCGCCCGCGCACTACCCCGCTGACGCACTGAAGCAGGCAATGATGCGGGCGCTGCGCCAACACCCCGAGATGCTGGTCAAGCGGGTGCCGCCGCTGGGGCATCCCGACTTGCGCGCCGTACTGGCCCGTCGCGCCCTGGAAGTCGGCATGAACCTGGACCCGGACGAAATCGTCATCACGCACGGCTGCATCGAAGCCCTGAACCTTGCTCTGCGGGCAGTAGCCCGGCCCGGCGACACCATCGCGGTGGAATCCCCGGTGTATTTTGGCTTGCTGCAAGTGCTCGAAAGCCTGGGCCTGCGGGCGCTTGAGATTCCTACCAGCCCGCAGCACGGCATCTCGGTCGACGCGCTTGAGCTGGCCTTGCAGACGCACCCCCGGTTGCGCGCCGTGGTGGTCGTTCCCAACTTCCAGAATCCGTTGGGCTGCGTCATGCCCGACAATGAGAAAGCGCGCCTGGCGGCGCTTTGCGAGCGGCAGCAGGTGGCCGTCATAGAAGACGACACGTACGGATCGCTGTGCGACGACGGCCAACTGCGGCCGGCCGTCAAGGCGTGGGACCGAACCGGCAACGTCATCTACTGCGCGTCCATGCACAAGACGCTCGCCCCCGGCATGCGCCTGGGGTGGATGAGCGGCGGCCGCTGGAGCTCCCGGGTCGCCATGCTGAAGTTCGCCCAAAGCCGCCCCAACGAACCGCTGGCGCAGGCGGCCGTGGCCGAATATATGGGCTCGAAGGCGTACGACCGCCACATGAACCGGCTACGCCTGCAGCTGAAGCGGCAACGCACCAGGGTTGCCGAAGCCATCGGAGATTATTTCCCGCCCGGCACGCGCATGAGCCTGCCGGTAGGCGGCATGCTGCTCTGGGTGGAACTGCCCGGCAGGCGCAGCAGCGACCAAATATTCGAGCTGGCGTTGGCACAGGGGATACGCACCGCGCCCGGGACGATGTTTTCGAACTCCGGCCGCTATGGGCATTTCCTGCGGCTGAGCTGCGGCTCGGACTATACGTCGCGCATGGACGCGGCCATGCGTACCCTGGGCGCCATCGTGGCGGCGGCGCGCTGATGGACGCGCCAGTCACGATTTGACCGGTTTAACCAAGGGCTTGTCACAAAAGGATAATTCTTGGCTTTGCCCAAGCTATCCCAAGACTTGTCCACAGAAGTTGTGAGTAAAGTATGCGGGTCGCCCTGGTAGCGGCTGCGCTACTTCAGGGCGCCCAGCACGGCTTCGCGCACGCTCTCGAAACCGGCCACATATTGCGGGTTCTCGGACCTGGCCAGCAAGCTGGAATATTGCTGCTCGAGCTGCCCCTCGATGGCTTCGCGCAGGCCGGGCGACGCCTTGGCCACTTGCAGCACCGAAGCCAACACGCCATTGAGCGCGTCGATCCGCCCGCCCTGGTGGGAAATCGTATGCACGATGACGGCAATTTGTTCCTGAATGTCCATATAGCACCTCGCAAATTTCACTATTGCGGCGCATGCTAGCATGCGCGAAAGCGCGACACTGCCCTGCCCTGATGATCGATAAACTGGACGCCACCGACCGAAAGTTGCTCAGCCTGCTGCAGGCCAACGCCCGCGAACCGGCAGCCATACTGGCGCGCAAGCTGAAACTTGCCCGCAGCACCGTCGTGGGCCGGCTGGCACGCCTGGAACGGGATGGCGTCATTGCCGGCTACGGCGTGCGGCTGGGCCGCCGGCTCGAAGACGCCGCCGTGCGAGCGTATTGCTTTATCAGCGTGCTGCCCAAAACGCCGGCGGCGGTCATCCGCGAGCTGGCTCGTATCCCGGAGGTCGAGGAAGTCTCATCGGTGAGCGGGCCGTTTGATTATCTGGTGTTCTTGCGCTGCGAGACACACGAGCAGCTTGACGATCTATTGGATCACATCGGCCTGATCGAGGGCGTCAAGCAGACGCAGACGTCTATCGTGCTCAGCCGCAAACTCGACCGCCGCAACGCCATCGCGCCGGATTGAAACCACAAAGGGCGCCAGGCTTGCGCAACGGACCCTGGCTGCTTTGTAATAGCGCTGAACACACATCCGGAATTCGCATGCTGCTACGTTATTTACCTGGTGCATTCGCGCTGAGCCTGCTTGGCGCCTGCGCCAGCATGAGCCAGACGGTTGCCACGGGCAACGATACTTACCGCGTCACCTATAACGCCGGCGCCAAGTGGCAAACGTGGGTTGAAGTCAAGAATATCGCGCGGCAGCAGGCCGAAGCGCATTGCGAGTCGATGGGCAGGCGTCTGTCGCAGCCTCGTGTCACGTCCAACCACGCTACTGGCCTGTTGCCCAAAGAAGCCACGATAGACTTCACCTGTATAGACAAGGCGGCTCCCCAGGGCAATACGAGCGGGTCTTAGGGCGATTGCGCCGCCGCCGGCGCGGCGCATTCCCGCATCCGGCAGGCTGGCCGGATGCGGACTGAACAACAGCACGCGATTGCGTGCCGGCGGGCGTCAGAGATCCAGCTTGGCGATCTTCGTGCCATCAATGGACACGCCGGCCATGAGGCCCGCGTTGTTCATGACGAAGCCGACAATAGGCTGGCGCACCGTATTGCTGTCGATATTGCCGTTGGCGCCGATGTTGGCGACGGCCACCGTGGCGTCCGCCCCTACCGTCCAGCCATTGCTGTTGCGGAATTTCTGCAGCGCGTCGTCGGTCATGAACAACAGGACGATCGCCTTGGATTGCGCGCCGGCCTGAAAGCCGATGGATCCACCGGTGGTGCTGAAGTAGCCGGCATTCGAACCGCCCACCCGCAACACACCCTTGCCGTGTTCTGCCCCCACGACGAAGCTGGCGCTCAACACCGACGGGAAAATCAGCACACCCTTGGCACGCGCAACCAGATCCTTGGCCTGCGGCGAGGTTTCATACAAACGGGTCAGCGTCGCGTCGGCGCCGCTGTTGATTTCGTCGCGCTGCTCTGCCGCACTGGCGGCAGTGTGGGGCGAGGTCACCGTGCAGCCAGTAAAAGCCACCCCCGCAAAGGCGAGGGTCATTGCCGCCAGGGCGGTGCGGCGCAGTTTGCGTTGTGTAGAAACCATGGGACGCTCCTATTGTTATTCACGGTGAGTCCACTGTACCTGCCCCCTTCGCTACAAACCGTGCACACAAGCAATACAAATCTGCCAATTGCAACCAGGCAATGCGCGGGCGCCTGGTAGCGCCACCCACGTTGCCTGTCGTTACGTTGAGGCGTCCGGGTGGACGAGCGACGGCGTATGGGTGCGGCCGTTCCCATATCAATGCCGTGTGATCGAACATCGATAAAATTCATTGAATTACGATTATCATGTATCGCAACTGCATAGTGATCGAACGGCGAACGCCTCTTTCGTAGTGCTAACATCGCGCCACGTTTCGGGCACCTTCCGCCTTGCCCGCGCATACTGGACCCACGCTTATGGCCGAATCCTCCCTCTTCATCCAATCCCTGGAAAAGGGCCTGGACGTTTTGCAGGCTTTCCGCAGCAGCGAGACGCTGAACCTGCGCGAGATCGCCCAGGCGTGCGGCATTACCAGCGGGTCGGCGCAGCGGGTGGCATATACCCTGGAACAATGCGGCTATTTGAAGAAAGACCCGCACAGCAAGCGCTACCGCGTCACAGTGAAGGCGGTGGACCTGAGCTACAGCTATCTGGCGCGTGAACCGTTGTTCCAGAATGCCCACGCCGTGCTCCACCAACTGAACCAGGAATGTGGCGAAATCGTCAACCTTTCGGTGCCTGGCGATGACGGCCATATGGTGTTCGTCATGCGCGTGCCCACCTCGAAACACATCCCGGTGTATATGCCGGTAGGCAGCCGCATTCCCATGCACGCATCCGCCTCGGGGCGCGCGATACTGGCGCACTTGCCACCGGATGAGCTCGATCGCACCTTGGCCGGCGCGACCATGCAAAAACACACACCACACACGACCACCGACCTGACCGCCGTGCGGCAACTTATCGACGAAGCGCGCGAGAACCGGTACGCATACGCAGACGAGGAATTTTTCCAGGGCGACGTCAATGTGGCGGCCGCGGTGCTGGACCAGGACGGCAGGCCCATGGCCGCCATCAACATTTCGGTGCCCAAGCCACGATGGACGGTCGAACGCGCACGTCAGGACCTGGGACCGCTGGTGGCGCGCGCGGCGCGGGCGATCAGCAAAAACGCTAATTGATCTGCCGCAATGAAAGCCGACGAATCTGGCGGCCCAACGAACACAGCGCCAACGGTTCGTTTATCTTAGCTCCTGTGTGAAGCACCTTCTCTCTCCAGGTACTACGCACACATCTTGGTAATGCTTTTCGCCCCGCCCGGCTTGCCGCGCGGGGCGTTTTTTACGCCAGGACAACCACATGTCTAGCGCTTGGACGACACGCTGCGCGCCGCACGATCGATGGTGTCAGCCACCGCCAGCGGTTGCGTCAGGAATGGCACATGGCTGGCGTCGACCTCGGTGATTTCCGCACCAATGCGCAGGGCGGTCTGTCGCAGAAGTTTTGGATCGATGGCCTTGTCCTGCGTGGCCACCACGGCCCAGCTGGGCTTGTGCCTCCAGGCGGCCTGGGTTACAGGCGTGTCAAAGATTTCCATATTGATGGGCACCTGCGAATCGCGCAGAAATGCCGCATCGGCATCGGTGGTGTCGTTGGCGAACCCCAGCTTGAACTTCTCGAGATTGACAAAGCCATACCCGTCTTTCCCCGTCTCGATGACGAACTCGGGGGGCGCGGGAATATCCTTGAACTGCGCGCCAGTGGATTCGCCCACATCGGGGGCCAGGGCCGACACGTATACCAGGCCGGCCACCTTGGGGCTGTTGCCCGCTTCGGTGATCACGGTGCCGCCATAAGAATGACCCACCAGGATGGCAGGGCCTGACTGGCGATCCAGTATGCGCGTCGTGGCGGCTACGTCATCGGCCAGCGAAGTCAGGGGGTTTTGCACAATGCTTACGCGGTAGCCACGCGCCGTCAGAATGGCGTGCACGCTGCGCCAGCCGGAGCCATCGGCAAAGGCTCCGTGCACCAGCACAACATGGCGGACGGCCTGGGTGTCGGGAATAACTTCGCCGGCTTGCGTCGCGCCCACGGCCGAGAGGCTGGCGACTGCCGCGCTGGCGGCGATAACAGATTTGATCTTCATGGGATAGGTTCCTTGTGAATTCGCGATAACTGTTATCGCGATATGCAAATACTACCGCTGGCGCTCACACATGTAAAGCATAAATTTTGCCGCGATAAATATTCTGCCGTCGTGCTATGCTGATTTGATCTCGGAGTTACGCAATGACACACGCTAAAGTACAGGCGCCGCCACCGCTGGACGACCAGCTTTGCTACGCCGTCTATTCCGCCGGCATTGCCATCCAGCGCATCTATAAGCCCCTGCTCGACCAGATGGGGCTGACCTATCCGCAATATCTGGTGCTGAATGTGCTGTGGCGACAAGACGAGCAGACGGTGGGCGACATCGCCCAGGGTCTGGCGTTGGAATCCAGCACAATCACGCCCCTGCTCAAGCGCCTGGAAGCCGCCGGCCTGCTCAGGCGCCAGCGCAATCCGGCCAACGAACGCCAGGTAGTCGTGGCGCTGACAGAGCAAGGCAGGCAATTGCGCAACACGGCCGGCTGCCTGGGCGAATCGCTGTTGAGCGCCTCGGGGCAGTCGCCGGCGCAGCTGGCCGACCTGAATCAGCAGATCCGTCAACTGCGGGATGCGCTCTACGGCCATCTGGAAGCCTGGAAGCCGCCCGCCTGACGGGGCCGGTTGCACGGCATCGGCTGCGGCCTTAGTAAAACGTCGTCATCCGCACTAGTATCCTGGCGCCTTCCCAATGCGGCGGCGCAGAGGCATGCTCACGCCTGCGCAACTCGAGCCTGGTTAACCAGGCGTTATTCATGAATACCGAAATCTGGCAACTGGGTGCACAAGCGGCCCGCGCCGGCCTGGACTTGCTGGATTGCCCCTATTACCGGGCCGCCAACCTGCCCGGGCATACCGGTGAATCCATACGTGTGTGGCAAGCCAAGGTACAGGCCTGGGAAGCGGGCTGGCACGCCGTGGCCGATGGCAGGAACAATCCCGAACTCCCCGAACCTGCAGCGCCAGAAGATTTGCCGGACCGCTCGCGCTAGGACGACGCGCGGGGTGTTCCGCGGCCCTCGGTTGACGCTTGCGTCGGCACCGACGCGCCGGCCGCCCCCGGCTCGCGCAGCGCCGGCACACCCCGCAACCGCAGGTTGGCCAGCCCGGTCAATCCCTGGTAGTACCGCAGAAACTCTGCCCGCTCCGATTCCGGCACGCCCATGTCGATCAATGAGCGCCACAGACGCCCCAGGTCAGACTGCGCCGCCCATCGCACCGACCCTGCATAACGGGAAACCTCCCAGTCCAGCAGGACCACATCCACCGATGGCGCGGTGCGCACGAAGATCTCTTTAGGATACAGATGCCCGTGCTTGCGTCCCGCCATGTGCAGGGGAGCAAGCATTGCGGCCAGCGCCAGCAACACGGTGCGACGCTGTGCGGCGGTCCACCCCGCATGACGCAGCTGATGCTCGAGACTGGCGTAGTTCTCGAGCGCGCGCGTTACCAGCACTGCTTCCCAACCTTCCTGGCCCCGGCGCATGTCAAAGAACACCGGGGCGGCCACGGGGATGCCCAGTGCAGCACAGCGCCTCAGATTCAACCATTCGCGCAACAAAGTCGGCCGCCCCGTCGGGTAGCGCAAGCTGCGATAAAGGTGATTTGTCTGGCGTTTGACGTAATAGGCCGTGCCGGTGCGCGCATCGGTTACGCGATGAACGCCGCTGAAGCCGTTGCGCCGTACGTTGGGCGGCTCGACCCATTCGCCTTCGGCGTCCCACCAAGTACACCCGGCAGGCGCGACTGCCATCGTTTCCCAGGTCAACACGCGCGTCCCCTCCCGCTCTGCGTTCGCCGATCCGCAGGACATCTCGAATCATGGCGAATATAAATGTTTCATTTCAATGACAATTATTAAACGGAGGGGCGTAGATGGCAACGCATTGCGCTTGGGGGATGAAGCGATGAGCGCAACGGCGCGCTGGCGTTGCATGGCTGCCACGCCAACGCTATAGAACGCACGGGCCCGCCGCGCCATTCGAATAGTTACAACCTTATCGACTCAGGCGCGTTCCGCCGGCCTACACTGGCGCCGGTTTTACTGTTGAAGGGTCGTAGATGAAGAAAATCTGTACGTTATTGGTATTGTTGGGCGCGCTGGCCGGGTGCGCGGTGTACACGCCCGATGGCGCGGTCATTGTGGATCCGCATGGCGGCGGCGGCGGAGGCTTCTGTCCGCCCGGGCAGGCCAAGAAAGGCAACTGCTAGTAAAGAACCGCCGTCTGCGAGCAGGCTTGCGCCAACGCGGACGGCGGGCGCGCTATAGACGGTGAGTTACCGAATGGCTTTTTCCACCGGAAAGCCCAGCGACCCGGCATGGTCTAGCAGCTGTTGCACTTTTGCTGGGTCGGCCTGCTTGTCGCGTGACAGCACCCACAGGTAATTGCGATCCGGCGTGCCTACCAACGAATACTGGTAGTTATCGTCGAGCTTGATGATCCAGTAGTCCCCCCACACCCAGGGTATCCAGGACGTCCATTCCGGTGCGAAACGCACCTCGAGCCGGGCCGGATCCCGTGGCTCTATCGACGGGTTCAACCGCCCTTCGGCATGCGCCACCTTAGTGCCGTTGCTGGCCGTTTTGCACTGATTGGTGACGCTAAGCGTGCCGTCCGGCTGCACGGCGTAGTCGGCCTGCACGTCCGACACACAGTCGTCCTGGAAACGATTCGGCAGGCGGGATTGCTCGTACCAAGTGCCGGCGTACTTGTTGAGATCGACGCCGGATTGTGTGGGCAGGCTATCGGGCGTGGTGCTGCACCCTGCCAATACCGAGACCAGCGAAAGCGCGAAGATCCTTCTCATGGCGATATTCCAAGTGGAGTCAGTTTCAGAATACCGGGGAATCTTCGCGCATAGTATGCGCTGGGCCACCGAATATTACCGGGAATTACCACACCGAGGCTTCGGGCAGGTGCCATGTCGCTCTGCTGACCCACCCCCTTGCTGATACCGGCTCGCCACCATGTTGGCTACCGTATCTGCCACTGCCCGGCGAAACAATTCCCGTTGCAACTTGCGGGTACGGCACCATAGCGCTACACACAACACCGGAAACACCAGGGCCGTCGACAACAACAGTTCGTCGAGCTCCACGTGTTCGAACGGCTCCATTAACTGGCCGAGCAGCTCACAGGCATCCCATGTAGAGAACAGTCGATAGACCAGCCAATACACGCCCAGGCCGACGAATCCACGCTCACCCCACCCGCGCCAGGCATTACGCAGCTTGGCGACTATGACCATGACAAACCTCCAACTTGATCAATTTCGCAAACGTGTGCGCAAAAAATTTCAAATAGTACCAGAAGATACACAATGTATACGGTTGGACGTCCGCCGATCGCACTCTGGACGCGCTTGGATACCAAGCGCCGGATCCAGCCAAGAACATACGGGCAATAAAAAACGGGTTGCGGAAAATTCCGCAACCCGCACCATGGTGGTAGGCCCCCTCGGAGTCGAACCGAGCACCAACGGATTATGAGTCCGCTGCTCTAACCAAGCATGAGCTAGAGGCCCTGAAAACTACTGCCCTTCCAGGAAACTCTTAAGCTTATCTGCTCGGCTCGGGTGACGCAACTTGCGCAGTGCCTTGGCTTCTATCTGGCGAATGCGCTCGCGAGTGACATCGAACTGCTTGCCGACTTCTTCGAGCGTCTGGTCGGTGCTCATTTCGATACCGAAACGCATGCGCAGCACCTTGGCTTCGCGCGGCGTGAGGGAGTCGAGCACTTCCTTGACGACGTCGCGCATGGAGCCGTGCAGCGCCGCATCCGAAGGCGCCAGCGTGGACGTGTCTTCGATGAAATCGCCCAGGTGCGAATCGTCGTCGTCACCAATGGGCGTTTCCATTGAGATCGGCTCTTTGGCGATCTTCAGGATCTTGCGGATCTTGTCTTCCGGCATGTCCATCTTCTGCGCCAGCGTCGCGGGATCGGGCTCGGCGCCGGTTTCCTGCAGGATCTGACGGCTGATCCGGTTCATCTTGTTGATCGTTTCGATCATGTGGACCGGGATGCGGATGGTACGCGCCTGGTCGGCGATGGAACGCGTAATGGCCTGGCGAATCCACCACGTGGCGTACGTAGAGAACTTATAGCCGCGGCGGTATTCGAACTTGTCGACGGCCTTCATCAGGCCGATGTTGCCTTCCTGGATCAGATCGAGGAACTGCAGGCCCCGGTTCGTGTACTTCTTGGCAATGGAGATCACCAGACGCAGGTTGGCCTCGGTCATTTCACGCTTGGCCTTGCGGGCCTTGGCCTCGCCGGTGGCCATGCGCTTGTTGACATCTTTGAGGTCTTTCAACGGAAGCACAACGCGCGTCTGCAGGTCGATGAGCTTCTGCTGCAGCTCTTGTACGGCAGGCACGTGGCGCTCGAGCGTCTCGGAATACGGGTGGCCGCCGGCGACTTCCTGCAGCACCCAGTCGAGATTCGTCTCGTTGCCCGGAAACGCCTTGATGAAATGGCTGCGCGGCATGCCGGCGCGATCGACGCAGGTATGCAGCACGGCGCGCTCGAGCTGACGCACCTCTTCGACCTGCGCACGCAGTGTATCGGCCAGCTTCTCGACCATCTTGGCCGTGAAGCGGATGCCCATCAGTTCGTTCAGGATGGTTTCCTGCGCCTGGATGTAAGCGTCGGACTTGTATCCGTCGCGCTCATACGACTGGCGCATTTTTTCGAACTGCTTGGTGACGATGTCGAACTTCGCAAGCGCCTTGACGCGCAGGTCTTCCAGCTGCTTGCTGGACATGCCGCCGGCCGGGCCGTCGTCGTTTTCGTCATCGTCGGCAGCCACGCCCGCGCCGGCGTACTCTTCGCCGTCTTCCGGATCGACCAGGCCATCGACGACTTCGTCGATCTGGGCCTGACCTTCGCGTACCCGGGTAATGTGCGCCAGGATCTCGTTGATGGTGGTCGGGCATGCCGAAATCGCCATCACCATGTGCTTCAGGCCATCTTCGATGCGCTTGGCAATTTCGATTTCACCTTCGCGCGTAAGCAGCTCAACCGAGCCCATCTCGCGCATGTACATGCGGACGGGGTCGGTGGTGCGGCCGAAGTCGGAATCGACGGTGGTGAGCGCGGCTTCGGCTTCGTCCTCGACGTCGTCGTCGTTGGAGGCCACCGGCGCGTTTTCGCTCATCAGGAGCGTTTCGGCATCAGGCGCCTGGTCGTAGACCGAGATGCCCATGTCGCTGAACGTGCTGATGATGCCGTCGATAGCTTCGGCATCGACCAGGTCGTCGGGCAGATGGTCGTTGATTTCGCCGTAGGTCAGGTAGCCGCGGTCTTTGCCGAGCTTGATGAGCTGCTTGAGGCGGTTGCGGCGGGCTTCGTACTCTTCGGGCGTAACGGGGCCGCGCGCGATCAGGTCCTTGGGATCGGCCTTGCCCCGCTTGCCGCCGCGCTTGGGCGGCTTGAGATCGGGCAGCACTTCGCCTTCGCCGTCCATCGAATCGTCGAAGGCGTCGTTGTCGTTGTTGGCGTTCTTGGCCGGGCGGCCCGGACGGCGCCCGCTGGACGGACGCGCACCACCGCCGACCAGGTCGGCCAGCTTGTCCTCGGCCTTCTTGGCGCGTGCGGCCTTGACCTTTTCAGGCTTGTCGGCGGCCGCGGCCGACTTCGCTGCCTTCTTGGCGGCCGTTTTCGTGGCCGTTTTTGCCGCCGTCTTCGAGACCTTCACTGCCGCCTTGGCAGGCGCCTTTTCCGCCGCCTTGCTGACAACACGCTTGGCCGCCTTGATCGGCGTGTCTACCGTATCGTCCGCAGGGGAGGTTTTGCCTGAGTTTCTGGTCATAGTCGCTTCCGTGGTCGTCGCAACCCGTAATGGGGCACTTGCACCGCAATCGCGTTTGCGTACGCCTTGGCGCCGCAACTTGGCAATGCGGGTAAAACCGGCAAGCAGGCTGAAGCCGCGTGCGCCGCGTTGGTCGCGGCGCGGACCCGGTCGGGCCCCACCGGTGCTTCTTCTGGCTGCGTCGCCCAAAAGCACCGGGTATCGCGGGTTCGTTGCGACGGGTTTCCCGGGCGTTGCGGAAGCTGCCTTGCCTGCGACAGGCTCTGCCAGCTTGAAGGGCCCCTGCCCCAAGCTGCTGCGATAGTCGCAGCTCCACATACAAACGCCACCGGCTGAACAACCGCCGAACTGCGCAACTTGCCACCTAATTGTAACAAACGGCCGGCCGCCGCATACCGCGTCGGCATGTTGCATGCCTGACACGCCGCGCCTGCGGGCCGACCAGCCGTAAAAATGTATTGTCGGTATTTGTCCGAATGTGTAAGGGAAAAACTACCGGAAAACCCTTGATTCTACCGCATTTAGCGTAGCCCACCACTTTTTAAGACCGCCATGCGCGCAGACAGTTCCTGGTAGCGCTGCCGGGCGTCGTCGGAATCGAGGCCGCTCGCGGCAAGCTGCGCCATTTCGGCTCGCGCCGACTCAAACTCGATACGGCGCAGGGCGTCGTCCCATTCGGCCTGGGGCTCGGGCAGGTCTTCCTGGGCGAGCAGATCGGCCCGCAACCCTTTCAGCACCGCCGCCAGGTCCGAATCCGGATCTGCCGCCTGCAACAGCGCGCCCACATGACGCGCGCCCGAAGCCTGCGCCAGCAGAACCAGATCCCTGACCAAACCTAGATGGGGCCCCTTGTCCAGAACTTCAAGCTGCTGGTCGCCCATCCCGTCGACGAGTTCCGGATGCGCCAGCAGCAACGCGAGCAGCCGCTTGGCCAGCGATGGCATGGATCGGCGGCCTTGATAACCACCCACCTCATCGTCACGACGCCCGCGCCATTCGCCCTTGCCTTGCTTGCCGCCCTTCCAGCCGGACTGCCGCCCCTGCCAGTCGCCCTGGCCCCGGCGGGCGCCGGGGCGCCCCGCGGGCGGCGAGTGCCCCGAACCGGCGGGCTCGCCGTCATAGTCGAGCCCAACCGGCTCGTAATCGAAGTCCGGCGGCGGCACATCGTGGAAATCGGGGCCACCCTCAGTGCCTGCGTCTGCCCCCCGGCCGGCCGGCGTCGAAACCGGCTGGACAGCGGGGGCAGCCCCAGCGGGGGCCGCCCCAACGGGGGCCGCCCCATACGGCCGCGCTGGCGCCTGCGCCATCAGCTGCGCCATTTCTTCGGGCGTCAGCAGCACCTGGCGCGCCATTTCGCGCTCTATCTGAAGGCGCAGCGCACATTCGGGCATTGCAGCCAGCAGCGGGCGGGCCTCGTGCAGGCAACTGGCGCGCCCTTCGGCTTCGGCCAGATTGTGGCGCGCGCCCAGCTCGTCGAGCAAGAACCGCGACAATGCCATGGCCTCGCCCAACTTTGCGCGGAAAGCCTCGGCGCCGAGTTCGCGTACGTACGAGTCCGGATCGTGTTCGGCGGGCAGGAACAGAAAGCGAATGGAAATGTCGTCGCGCAGTACCGGCAGGCAGGCCTGCAAGGCCCGCCAGGCGGCGCGGCGCCCTGCCGCGTCGCCATCAAAGCTGAAGACGATGCGGTCGCTGGCGCGCAGCAGCTTCTTGACGTGGTCGGGCGTGGTGGCCGTGCCCAGCGTGGCCACGGCATTGCCGATGCCCTGCTGCGCCAGCCCCACCACGTCCATGTACCCTTCCACCACGACAACCTGGCCTTCCTGGCGGATGGCCTGGCGGGCTTCCCAGAGGCCATAGAGTTCCTGCCCCTTGGAGAACAAGGGGGTCTCCGGCGAGTTCAGGTATTTGGGTTCGCCCTTGCCGATAATGCGGCCGCCGAAACCAATCAGGCTGCCCCGCGCATTGCGAATGGGGAACATCACCCGTTCGCGGAAGCGATCGTAGCGGCGGCCGTCTTCGGATTCGATGACCAGCCCCGCCTCGACCAGCACGGGGTCATCGTATTTGTCGAAGACTTTGGCAAGGCCATGGCGGTCGGTGCCGGACCAGCCCAGCCCGAAGTGTGCGGCGATCTCGCCGGTAAGACCGCGCTGCTTCAGATACTGGATGGCTGCCGGCGACGCACGCAGCTGGCGCAGATAGTGCGCCTGGGCAGCGTCAAGCACCTGGGTATGCCGCGACTCTTCGGCCTTGCGGCGAGCCGATTCGGCCTGCTGGCGCGGGCTGCGCGGTTCTTCGGGGACGGCCATTCCGACCGAGCCGGCAAGCGTGCGCACGGCCTCGGGGAAACTGGCGCCCGTGTGCTCCATCAGGAAAGTGATGGCACTGCCATGAGCTCCGCAACCGAAGCAGTGATAAAACTGCTTGGTGGGGCTGACAGTGAACGACGGGCTTTTTTCGTTATGGAAAGGACAAAGGCCAAGCAGGTTGGCGCCGCCCTTTCTCAGCTGTACATATCGCCCGACCACGTCGACGACGTCGACCCGGGCGAGAAGATCCTGGATGAATGATTCTGGAATCAATAGATTCTGGAATCAGACGGATCAGTACAGGCGGGGAGGCAGCTGCTGGCTACGAATCCGCTTGTAGTGGCGCTTGACGGCGGCGGCGTGCTTGCGCTTGCGCTCGGCCGTGGGCTTCTCGTAGAACTCGCGCGAACGCAGCTCGGTGAGCAAACCGGTCTTTTCGATGGTGCGCTTGAAGCGGCGCAGAGCAGCTTCGAACGGTTCGTTTTCCTTCAGTCGGACAATAGGCATAAAGTGGCAGGCCTGCTTTGGGGTAAACAAAATGGTTGATCACACAGGGCGCTTCGACTGCAAGCCCGGCATGGCTTATTGGGTGATTTTTGTTCTAAACGGCGAAAACGGCAACCGCCAGACCGAAAACCCTTCAACAAGCCACGCCTGTGCGCCCCGGAAACCCCTGCCGGCATTCGCACGCAGTCAAGGGTTTACTGGTAACCCAAGATTCTAACATGCGAACAAGAATTTAGCCATAGAAGTGGGTCAGGAGGGCTGGCGGGGCGATTGCGAACCCTTGCGGATCCAGGCCTCGAGCTGGTGCGGACGCAGGCTGTCGTACTCCTCGAATGGTTGATGTATCCAGGGATTGGTGGGGAGTTTGTCAACGTAGTAATCGGGAGTGGCCTGCGAATGGCCTTTCCACCACAACACGGCGCTGCGCAGTTCGGTGATTTCGGGGAACTGGCGACGCAGGTGCTCCTGAACCCGGTTGAACGTCAGGCCGGTGTCGACCATGTCGTCGACCAGCAACACCCGCCCGGCCGGCGCGCCGCGGGTAATGGTGATGAACTGCGCAATATCGAGTTCGCCCTGCTTGGTGCCGGCCGCTTCGCGGTAGCTGCTGGTCGCCAGGATGCCCAGCGGCACATCGAAGATGCGCGACATGACATCGCCGACACGCATGCCGCCTCGCGCCAGGCAGAGAATCAGGTCGAACGTCCACCCTGACTGGTACACCTGCAGCGTCAAGCGCTCGATAAGGCGGTTGTATCCGTCCCAGGTGATCCACAGGTGGCTATCGTCGTTGGTGGGCGCGCTCATGGTGGCGGGGTCTCCGGAAAATACGAAAAGGCCGCCCACCGGTGTGGCCGGCGGCGGCCTTTCAATGATAACCCGCGCGGCGCCAGGCCTGCAGCGGGCGTCGTCGATGGCGTCAGCCCTTGAGCGGGTGGCGCAGCACAATGGTTTCGTTGCGGTCGGGGCCCGTGGAAACCAGGTCGATGGGAACGCCGCACAGCTCGGCGACCCGCTCGAGGTAGCGGCGGGCAGCGGCGGGCAACTTGGCGTATTCGGTGATGCCGACAGTGGACTCGCTCCAGCCCGGCAGTTCTTCGAGCACCGCCTCGGCCTGCGCGACGGCATGGGCGCCGTACGGCAGCACGTCGCGGAATTCGCCGTTGACGCGGTACCCCACGCCAAGCTGGATGGTTTCCAGGCCGTCGAGCACGTCGAGCTTGGTGATGCACAGGCCGGTAATGCCGTTCAGGCGCACCGAGCGCTTGAGCGCTGCGCCGTCGAACCAGCCGCAGCGACGGGGACGCCCCGTGACCGAGCCGAATTCCTTGCCGATGGTGGCCAGACGCGTGCCGATTTCGTCCACCAGTTCGGTGGGGAAAGGACCGGAACCCACCCGGGTGGTGTAGGCCTTGGTGATGCCCAGGACATAGTCGAGCGACTGGGGACCCACGCCCGCGCCCGCCGAGGCCGCGCCGGCGAGGCAGTTGCTGCTGGTGACAAAGGGGTACGTGCCGTGGTCGACGTCGAGCAGCGCGCCTTGCGCGCCTTCGAACAGCAGGCGCTGCCCGGCCTGCTGCATGGCGTAAAGGTTGCTGGACACATCGCTCACCATGGGAGCGATGGCCGGCGCAAGCGCCATGGCCTGGTCGCGCACCTGTTCGGCCGACACGGCCGGCGCGCCCAGATATTGGGTCAGCACGAAGTTATGGTAGTCGAGCAGTTCGGCGAGCTTTTCGTCAAACAGCTGCGGATTGAACAGGTCTTGCACGCGCAGGGCGCGGCGCGCGATCTTGTCTTCGTAGGCCGGACCGATGCCGCGGCCCGTGGTGCCGATCTTGGCGTCGCCCTTGCGAGCCTCCCGGGCCTGGTCGACGGCAATGTGGTACGGCAGGATCAGCGGGCAGACCTCGGAGATCTGCAAGCGCGAACGCACGTCCAGCCCGGCGGCTTCGAGTTCGTCGATTTCTTTGAGCAGGGCCTCGGGCGACAGCACCACGCCGTTGCCGATGAAGCACGTTACGCCGGGATGCATGATGCCCGACGGAATCAGGCGCAGGATGGTCTTTTTGCCGTTGATCCACAGAGTATGCCCGGCGTTGTGGCCGCCCTGGAAGCGAACCACGCCCTGGACGGACTCGGCCAGCCAGTCAACGATCTTGCCCTTGCCTTCGTCACCCCATTGGGTGCCGATAACCACTACGTTCTTGCTCATGGTACGAATCAATATCGAGTTCTCGGGAAATCTGGAAATTGCCCGCGGCCCCCTGGATACAAGGGGGAGTCAGTTTTACAGCTTTCGGACCGTCCAGGCGCCGTCTTGCAGCGCGAGTTCACGATCACAGACGAATTCGTCCTGGCTTTGCTCGTGACCAGGAAGCACCTGGACCACGATTTCGCCTGCCTTGCGCAATTTGCGCACAGCGTCCACCAGCCCGGCATCCTGCCCCCAGGGCGCGCGGATGGCGCAGGCGGGGCCGGCCGGCGGCAGCCCCCTGGCCAGCTTGCGCAGGTCCAGGCTGAAACCGGTTGCCGGCCGCGCCCGGCCGAATGCACGGCTGACATCGTCGTAGCGCCCGCCACTGACCAGCGCGTCGTGCCAGCCCTCGGCGTACAGCGCAAACGTGACGCCAGAATGGTAGCCATAGCCGCCGATGTCGGCGAGGTCGACGCTCAGCGCCACGCCAGGCATGGCATCGACGATGGCCTGCAGCGCATCCAGGGCTTGTGCCACCCCGGACAGGCCCGGCAATTCGCGACGAGCCTGATCGATGATGTCCGGGCCGCCGTACAGGCCTGCCAGCTTCTGCAGCGCCTGCAGCGTATCCGGACGGATGGCGCAATCAGTGCGCGCGAGCTCGGCCAGCCCGGGAACGTCTTTTTCGCGCAGCCGCAGGACGATCTGCCCTGCGCATGCCGCAGCGGCGGGATCGGCATCCAGGATGGCGCGCACCACGCCGGGGTGGCAGAGATCCAGGCGCGGATGCCGGACACCTGCCGTCGCCACGGTATCAAGCACCAGCGCAAGAATTTCGAGATCGGCCTCGAAGCCGGCATGGCCGTAGATTTCGGCGCCGATCTGCAGCAGCTCGCGACTGGACAGCAGGTCGGCCGGCTGGGCATGCAGCACGTTGCCGCAGTAGCACAGCCGCGTCACGCCCGCCCGGTTGAGCAGGTGCGCGTCGATGCGCGTAACCTGGGGGGTCATGTCGGCGCGTACGCCAAGGGTGCGGCCGGACAGTTGGTCGATGAGCTTACAGGTGAGCAGGTCGAGGTCGCTGCCGGTGCCCGACAGCAACGAATCTATATGTTCGACCAGGGGCGGCGCCACCAACTCGAAGCCATATGTGCGGTACAGATCGAGAAGCTCGCGCCGCAGTTCCTCGATACGCCGGGCCTCGGCGGGAAGCACGTCGGCGAGGCTCTCGGGCAGCAACCAGTTACCCATGGGTTTTACCTGACTTACACCTGAAATGCGTGGGCAACGCCCAAAACAAAAGCGGCTGAAGGGGCGTAAGCCCGCTCAGCCGCTGCGGAATGTTTTCTAGCTTACGCGGTATTGTACATGGTTTATGGACCGTTGCAGGGGCGCCCGCGCCGGCGCCCGCCTGCCGATGGGCCTTACTGGGCCGGCGCTGCCTTTGGTCCGGTGGAGTTCTTCATGAACTGGAAGTATTCGGAACTGGGGTCGACAACCAGCACGTCGCCGGAATTCGAGAACGTGGACCGATAGGCTTCGAGGCTCTTGTAGAACGAGTAGAAGTCGGGGTCTTTTCCAAAGGCCTCGGCATACAGGGCGCTGGCCTCGGCATCGCCCTGCCCCATGATGGCCTGGGCCTTTGCGTAGGCCTCGGCAAGGATGACCTCGCGCTGGCGGTCGGCCTCGGCACGGATTTTCTCGCTTTCGGCCGCACCGATCGAACGCAGTTCGTTGGCCACGCGGGTGCGCTCGGCCTCCATGCGCCGGTAGACGGATTCGGAGATCTCGGGCGCGAACTCGATACGGCGCAGGCGCACGTCGACCACCTCGACACCCAGCGGTTCGGCTCGCTTGGCCACCGTGGTGAGGATCTCGCTCATGATCTTGTCGCGCTCGGCCGACACGACTTCCTTGACGGTGCGCACGTTGACCGAGGCATTGAGCGCGTCGCGGATCTGGGCCTGCAGCCGCTCTTGGGCGGCGCGCTCGTTGCCGCCGAAAGTGACATAGTACAGGCGCGGGTCGGCGATGCGCCATTTGACGTACGAGTCGATGAGCAGGTTTTTCTTTTCGGACGTCTGGATGCGCTCGGCGTCGCTGGACTCGATGGTGAGGATGCGCTTGTCGAGCGTGACGACGTTCTGGAAAGGCGGCGGCGCCTTGAAATACAGGCCGGGCTCGCCGATGACCTTGCGGACCTCGCCCAGCGAGAACACCAGTGCGTAATCGCGCTCGCGCACGATGAACACCATGGACGACAAAGCGGCGACCACCAGCAGGAGGCCGACCAGGATAGGCATGAAACGTTGCATGATCTGGGCTTCTCCGGTTAGCGCGACAGGCGGTCGCGAGACAGCACGTTGCTGCCGCTGCCATTGTTGCCGGACGAGCTGGAGCCGGTATTGCGTGCGGGCGGTTGCGGAACGGCGGGCTGGCTTGCGCCAGGCAGCGCGGTGGGCTTGACCTGCACGTCACGGGCGGTTTGCTGCATGATCTTGTCGAGCGGCAGGTACAGCAGGTTGTTGCTGTCCTTGGTGTCGACCATGACCTTGCTGGCTCGCGAGAAGATCTGCTGCATGGTCTCGAGATACATGCGTTCGCGCATGATATCGGGAGCCTTCTGGTATTCGGCCAGGATGCTGGTGAAGCGCGCGGCGTCACCGCGGGCGTCGCCCAGGACCTTGGCCTTGTAGCCTTCGGCTTGTTCGGTCATGCGGGAAGCCTGGCCGCCCGCCATGGGGATGACCTGGTTGGCATAGGCCTGCCCTTCGTTGATCTGGCGTTCGCGATCCTGGCCTGCCTTGACGGCGTCGTCGAACGCGGCCTGCACCTGTTCGGGCGGCTGCACGTTCTGGATGGCCACGGTGCTGACCTGGATGCCGGACTTATAGCGGTCGAGAATCTGCTGCATCAGGTTCTGGACCTCGATGGCGACCTCGGTACGGCCTTCGTACAGGACGAAGTCCATGGGCTTCTTGCCAACGATTTCGCGCATGGCCGTTTCGGCGGCCTGGCGCACGGATTCGTCGGGATCGCGCATATTGAACAGGTAGTCCGGGGCGCCTTCGGCGCGCAGGCGATACTGCACGACGAATTGCATGTCGACGATGTTTTCGTCGGTGGTCAGCATGAGCGCTTCGGGCAACACCTTGTTGCGCGAGCCGCCACGGAAACCCACTTCGAAGGTACGCAGCTGCGAAATGTTGACCGTCTCGGCGTTCTGGATGGGGTACGGCAGGCGCCACTGGAAGCCTGGGGGCTTGGTGCTTTGGTACTTGCCGAATTGCGTGACGACGGCAACCTGGCCTTCCTGGACGATGTAGAAGCCGCTGGCCAGCCACAGCAGCACCAGCACCAGCGCCACCACGCCCATCCCGATGCGGGTGCCGCGTGGCGACGGCGGAGTCATTCCGCCGCGATTGCCGGGCCGGCCGTTGCCGCCCCCGCCCTTGCGTCCGAAAAGGGACCCGATGCGGTTGTTGAAGTCGCGCCAGACCTCGTCGAGATCGGGAGGGCCGTCGTTGTTGCCCCGGGGGCGTCTGGGCGGCTCGGAACCATTATTGTTGCCGCGACCCCAGCCCGGGTCATTCAGATTGAAGAGTTTGGTGATTCGAGGCATTGTTTCCCACAATCTGGCCGATCTCTGCAATTGCCCCGCGCAACGCATCCAGACCGGCGCGCTCGGTAGCGCTTACGAATACTCGCGCAATCGTACCATGCGCGTTACGTTCTACCCGGGGGGCCAGGCCCGCCCGGTCGATCTTGTTGTGCACCAGAATCGTGGGGATGGAGCCTGCCCCGATCTCGGCCAGCACTTTATTGACTTCGGCGATCTGTTCGTCGCGCTGCGGGCTGGCTGCGTCGACCACGTGCAGCAGCAGATCTGCATGGATGGTTTCTTCGAGCGTGGCCCGGAATGCGGCGATCAGGTTGGGAGGCAGGTCGCGGATGAACCCCACCGTGTCGGACAACACCACGGAGCCGGTGCCCTCGATCCAGATGCGCCGGGTGGTGGTGTCCAGCGTGGCGAACAACTGGTCGGCCGCATACGCGCCCGAGCGCGTCAGGGCGTTGAACAACGTGGATTTGCCGGCGTTGGTGTACCCGACCAGGGACACCGACAGCGCACCGCCGCGCGCACGGGCGCGCCGCTGGGTGACCCGCTGCCGTTCGACGCGGTCCAGCCGCTCGCGCAGCACCCTGACCTTGGCGCCGATCATGCGGCGGTCCATTTCGAGCTGCGACTCGCCCGGCCCGCGCATGCCGATGCCGCCACGCTGACGTTCAAGGTGGGTCCAGAGGCGGGTCAGTCGCGTAACCAGATGCTGCAACTGGGCCAGCTCGACCTGCAGCTTGCCCTCGTGGCTCTTGGCCCGCAGGGCGAAAATATCGAGGATGAGCGCCACGCGGTCAACGACACGCAAGTTGAACTCGCGTTCGAGGTTGCGCTGCTGGGCGGGTGACAAAGGCTGGTCGAACAGGATGATGTCGGCCAGCAGAGCGCCGGCCATGGCCACGGCTTCCTGGACCTTGCCCGAACCGATGAAGAACTTGGCGTCGGGACGGTCACGGCGGGCGGTGACGGTGCCCACGATCTCGGCGCCGGCGCCCCGCGCCAGCATGGCGAATTCTTCGGCGTGCGCCGTGAAATCGGGATTGCCCAGGTCGACACTGATGATCAGCGCACGCATGCGAGCACCCCTTTACAGCGAAAATGCCCGCCGACACGTGCCGTGCGGCGGGCAGAAAATGGTACAGCCGGAGCCTGGAAGTTATTCAGCGGGAACATCCACCTGGAAATTGACGGCGCGCGCCGGAACGACGGTAGAAATGGCATGCTTGTAGACCATCTGCGTGACGGTGTTGCGCAGCAGCACTACGTATTGATCGAAAGATTCGATTTGCCCTTGCAGCTTGATGCCGTTTACCAGATAGATGGACACAGGCACGTGTTCTTTACGCAGCGTGTTCAAAAACGGATCTTGCAGAGTTTGCCCTTTATTGCTCATTGGCCAGGCTCCAATTGTTTGTTTTGAGTGGTGGCAGACGCCGAGATATGTACTCTACAGGGTTTTCCCGCCCTGTGCCACTTGCCCTGCCGGGCAAATTCTTTCATAAGGTGTCTGGCAAGACATGGAGCAATGCCGCGCCCGCCGTGGCTGCTGTATGGCCGGCCGCTGACGGGATGCACGCGGGATTGCCGGCATGCTCAGGCAAGGATGGCCCGCAAGGCCTCGACCAGGCGCGAGCATTGCGTTTCGGTGCCGACCGTAATGCGCAGGAACTGGTCGATGCGCGGGTGCGAGAAATGGCGCACGATGATATTGCGGTCGCGCAGCGCGGCGGCCAACCCGGCCCCGTCATGGCCGGGATGGCGCGCGAATACGAAGTTGGCGGCAGACGGCAGCACCTGGAAGCCCAGTTCCTGCAGTTGCCCCGCCAGCTTTTCGCGTATGGCAATGACGGCCTGGCGCGTGCGCTCGAAATAGGCCGTATCTTCGATGGCCGCCACCGCGCCTGCCTCGGCGAGGCGGTCGATGGGATAGGAATTGAAGCTGTTCTTGACCCGCTCGAGGGCCTCGATGAGAACCCGGCTGCCGATCGCGAAACCGACGCGCAGGCCCGCCAGCGCACGCGATTTGGACAATGTCTGGATAACCAGCAGGTTGTCGTAGCGAGAAACCAGCCCCACCGCCGACTCGGCGCCGAAATCGACGTAGGCTTCGTCCACGACCACGACGATGTCGGGGTTGCCGGCCACGACGCGTTCGACATCGGCCAGCGGCAACGCCCGTCCGGTAGGCGCGTTGGGATTCGGGAAGATGATGCCGCCGGCCTGGCGCCCGGATTCCGGCAGGTAGTCTTGCACGTTGATGTCGAAATCTTCGGTCAGGGGCACGGCTTGCCCCGTGATCTGGTACAGCCCGCAATACACCGGATAGAAACTATAGGTGATGTCGGGATAGAGCAGCGGGCCGTCGTGCTTGAGCAGCGCCTGAAAGGCATGCGCCAGCACTTCGTCGGAGCCGTTGCCAACGAACACCTGTTCGGGCTGGACCTTGAAGTTGGCGGCGATGGCCTGGCGCAGGCGGTCGGAGGATGGATCCGGATACAGCTTGAGCGAATCGTCGCAGGCTGCCCGCAGCGCCTGCAGCACTTTGGGCGAGGGACCGAACGGATGCTCGTTGGTGTTCAGCTTGACCAGGTCTTGCAGCTTGGGCTGTTCGCCCGGCACATAGGGACTGAGTGTCCCGACGATGGGACTCCAGTAGCGGCTCATGGATCAGTTTTCCTGCGCGTAAGGATTGCGCGATGATTTGAATTCGATGCGCAGCGGCGTGCCGGCCAGCTTGAAAGCCGCGCGGAAACGCGTTTCGAGATAGCGGCGGTATGAATCGGGAATGGCGTCGAGCGCATTGCCGTGAATGACCACCAGCGGCGGGTTCTGGCCGCCCTGGTGCGCGTAGCGCATCTTGGGCCTGAAGATACCCTTGCGGGGAGGCGGTTGCTGCTCGACGGCGGCCTGCAGTTCGCGGGTCAGGCGCGGAGTGGACAGCTTGGCAAAGGCTGCGGCATGCGCCGCGACCACCGACTTGAGCAACGGCTTGACCCCCTGCCCCTTGAGCGCCGAGATCGTGTGCACCGGGGCGAACGACAGGAACCTCAGCTTGCGCTGGAACTCGCGTTCGATGCGCTCGCGCTGGTCGGCGTCGAGCCCGTCCCACTTGTTGATGGCGACGACGACCGCGCGCCCGGTTTCGAGCACGAAACCGGCAATATGCGCATCCTGCTCGGACACTTCTGCCTGGGCATCAAGCATCAGCAGCACGACGTTGCTGGCCTCGATGGCCTGCAGGGTCTTGATGACCGAAAATTTCTCGACCGCCTCGAAGACCTTGCCGCGGCGGCGCAGCCCGGCCGTGTCGATGAGCGTGTACTTGCGGCCGTCGCGCTCGAAATCGATTTCGATGGCGTCGCGCGTCGTGCCGGGCAGGTCGAACGCAATGACGCGCTCTTCGCCCATCAAGGTATTGATGAGCGTGGACTTGCCCACGTTGGGGCGCCCCACGATGGCGAGCTTGATGCGGTGGTCCACCGGCTGATCGGGGTCGGCGTCCTGGTCGGGCGCCTGGGCCGGCTCGCCCAGGCCTTGCAGCGCGGTTTCGATGAGACTGACAATGCCGTCGCCGTGCGCGGCCGAAATGGGATGCGGGGTGCCCAGCCCGAGTTCGTGGAATTCGCCGGTGGCGCTGCCCACGCCCATGCCTTCGGCCTTGTTGACCGCGAGCACCACGCGCTGCTGGCCGGTTTTGCGCAACAGCTGGGCAATTTCGTGGTCGTGCGCGTTGACGCCGGCCCGGGCATCCACCAGGAACACCACAACGTCGGCCTCGGCAATGGCCTGGCGGGTCTGCCTTGCCATTTCGCGCAGGATGCCCGTCTTGGCCACCGGCTCGAAACCGCCCGTATCGATGACGATGAACGGCGTTTCGCCCACGCGGCCCTCGCCGTAGTGGCGGTCGCGCGTCAGGCCGGAGTAGTCGGCAACCAGCGCTGCGCGCGAACGCGTCAGGCGGTTGAAGAGCGTCGACTTGCCCACATTGGGGCGACCGACCAGAGCAACGACAGGCTTGAAAGACACGGTGTGGACGGGCAGTAGAAAAGTTGTTAATTAGTGCCGATCAGCACGATATTGCCATTGCCGGTCTGCACCAGCACGCCCTGCGGCGTGCTTTGCAAAGGCGAGACAATGGCGTCGCCGCCCACCGACAGGCGAGCCAGCAGGCTGCCGTCGCTGCGCGACAGGAAATGCACATAGCCGTCGAAATCACCGACCGCGATGGCATCGCCCAACGGCGCGGGCGACGTCAACCGACGATTCTTCAGGGCGGCCTGCTTCCAGACGTTTACACCGCTGTCCAGCGCAAAGGCGCTGACGACCCCGTGCTGGTCGGGGGCATACGCGAATTGATTGTCGAGCGCCATGCCGCTGGCGCTGGAGAAATCCTTGGCCCACAGCGGGCGTCCGCCCTGCGTGACATCGAAGCAGACGATGCGGCCCTGGTACGCGACCGCGCACAGCAGATTGCCGGCCACGCGAGGCGCGCCCACGACATCGGTCAGGCGTTCGAGGTCGCTGGCGCCGCGCGGCGTGGCCACGGTGCCTTCCCATTGCACGTTGCCGCTGCCGACGTTGATGGCGAGCAGCTTGCCTCCCGGCAGGCCCGTAATGACCAGGCCCTCGGCCATGATCATCTGCGCATTGCCGTGCAGCGCCAGCGCCGGGCCCGGGCGCTGCAGGCTCCAGAGACGCTCGCCGGTTTCGACATTGAAGGCCTGGATACGATAGTCGCCGCTGCGTACCACCACCGCGCCATAACCCACTACCGGGGGAATGGATACGTCGCTGGATGCCTGCGCCTTCCATTTGACTTTGCCCGTGTCGTCGAAGGCGATGACTTCGCCCAGGGGCGAGGCAACCACGCTGGTGGTGCCGTCGCTGCCGACGCCGGCCGACAGCCGGGTGTCGGCTGATGCTTTCCAGAGGGCGCGGCCGCTGGCCAGATCGAGCTTGGCGACCGAGCCGTTGGGCGTTGCCGCATATACCGCGTCGCCGACCACGGCCGGCACAAATCCGTACCCCGAGCCGCTGCCCACCGACGTGGACCAGATGGTGCGCACCGACATGCCTGGGGCGTAGTCGGTAAGCGGCGCCGGATCGTAGCGGTCGTCGTCGCTGGAGAACATCGAGCAGCCGGCCAGCGCGAAAACGCTGGCTGCCAGGGCTATGCCGCGCAACACGCGGCCGGGGCGGAATTTACGCATACGTTCAGGCTCCGCTGAGGGCGTCCAGTTTCAATTGCACGACTTGCCGCAGAGGATCGGCGGCGGAGAACCCATCGAGCGCGGCCGTCCATGCCTTGCGGGCCTCTTCGTGCTTGCCCTGGGCGGCCAGGACATCGCCGCGGCGATCGGCAAACAGCGCCGCAAACGCCGCCGGCGGATTATCGAGCTGCGCCAGGGCGGCGTCGTACTGCTTCTGGTCGAGCAACAGGCCGGCCAGGCGCACGCGCGCGACGGGCTGCAAGGCGGCATGACCGGACTGCGCGGCAAGCCATTCGAGTTGCTCGCGCGCGGCCGCGACGTCGCCCTGTTGCTCGAGCGCGCGGGCGGCCACCAGCGCGCCGCGGGCAGCGTAGCCCGTGGCGGCGTAATCGCTGCGCAGCGTGGCGGCAGCCGCCTTGATGCGCACCACGGAATCTGCGCCCCCCAGGCGAGCGGCATCTTCAAGGGCTTCGAAGTAGCCCATTGCCTGATTGGCCCGGTGCGCCTGATAGGCCTTCCAGCCCGTCCAGCCGCCCCAGGCAACCAGGACGACGGTTGCCAGCGTAAGCACCAGCGTCCCGTAGCGCGCCCACCAGGCCTTGATTGCGTCGAGTTTTTCCTGTTCTTCGAGATCGTATGCCATGCTAACCCTTGGATTTCAAAACGTCGGCCAGTTGGTCCAGCGGGACCTGTTGCTGGGCGCCCTCGCCCGCTGCATCGGCGCGCAGGAACTTCACGCTCGCGGCGCCGGCGGCCAATTCATCGGTGCCAAGAATAACCGCAACCCGGGCCCCGCTGGCGTCGGCGCGCTTGAATTGCGACTTGAAGCCCGACGAGCCGGCATGCACGATGACCGACAAGCCGGCGTCGCGCAGTTGCTCGCCCACGCGCGCGGCGGCCCGTTGCGCCTGGTCGCCCTGGTGCACCACATAGACATCGCACTCGGGCGCAGACGCCGACGCGGACGGGCAGACCTGCTGCCAGAGGTCGAGCAGCCGTTCCATGCCGATGGCGAAGCCCACGGCAGGCGCGGGCTTGCCGCCCAGCAGTTCGACCAGTCCGTCGTAGCGGCCGCCGCCGCACACCGTGCCCTGCGCGCCCAGGCGGTCGGTGACCCATTCGAAAACCGTAAGGTTGTAGTAATCGAGACCGCGCACCAGCCGGGGGTTGAGACGGTATTCGATGCCGGCGTCGGCCAGCAACTGGCACAGGCCATCGAAATGCGCCCGCGATTCGTCTCCAAGGAAGTCGAACAGGCGCGGCGCACTATCGGCCATTTCCTGCATGGCGGGGTTCTTGGTGTCGAGAACGCGCAACGGATTGGAGTACATGCGCCGCTGCCCGTCGTCGTCGAGAATGTCGCGGTGGCGCTCCAGGTGTTCGATCAGCGCCGCGCGATGGGCGGCGCGTTCGCTGGCCTGCCCCAGTGAATTCAGTTCCAGACGAATATCGGTCAGGCCCAGCAGCTTCCAGAGGCGGGCCAGCATGACGATAAGCTCGGCGTCGACGTCGGGCCCGGCAAAACCCAGCGCCTCGACGTCGATCTGATGAAACTGGCGATAGCGGCCGCGCTGGGGGCGCTCGTGGCGAAACACCGGGCCGATGCTGTAGACGCGTTGCGGCCGGTCGTACAGCAAATTGTGTTCGATGGCGGCGCGGACCACGCCAGCGGTCATTTCGGGCCGCATGGTCAGCGAGTCGCCATTGAGCGCGTCGGTGAAGGTGTACATCTCTTTTTCGACGATGTCGGTGACTTCGCCGATGCCGCGCGCGAACAGGCGGGTATGCTCGAGCACGGGGGTGCGCAGGTTGCGATAACCGTAGCCATGCAGCCACCGGCGCACGAGTTCTTCGAATTTTTCCCAGCGTGCGCCGTCGCCGGGCAGTATGTCGTTCATGCCGCGTATCGCGGCGACCTTCTGGAAAGCTTGCGTCATTTTCTTCATGCCGCAATGGCTCGCGCCATGGCGCGCGCCTTGCGGTTCAGCCTTTGTTTTCAGTGGGTGGCCTGCGCACCGTAACGGCGCGCGACGTAGTCTTCGACAATGTTCTGGAACTCTTCGGCGATGCGGTCGCCCTTGAGGGTAACCGTGCGTTCGCCATCGATGAACACCGGCGCTGCGGGAACCTCGCCGGTACCCGGCAGGCTGATGCCGATATCGGCATGCCGGCTCTCGCCGGGACCGTTGACCACGCAGCCCATGACCGCGACGTTCATGGATTCGACGCCGGGGTAGCGGGCGCGCCACACCGGCATCTGGCGCCGCAGGTACGACTGGATGCTGTCGGCGAGCTCCTGGAAGAAGGTGCTGCTGGTGCGGCCGCACCCCGGGCAGGCGACCACCATGGGCGTGAACGCGCGCAGGTTCATGGTCTGCAGGATTTCCTGGGCCACGATGACCTCGCGGGCGCGGTCGCCGCCGGGCTCGGGGGTGAGGGAAATCCGGATGGTGTCGCCTATGCCCTGCTGCAGCAGCACCGCAAGCGCGGCCGTGGATGCGACGATGCCCTTGCTGCCCATGCCGGCTTCGGTGAGCCCGAGATGCAAGGGGTAGTCGCAGCGCGCAGACAAGTCGCGATACACGGCGATAAGGTCTTGCACGTGGCTGACCTTGCACGACAGGATGATGGCGTCGCCGCGCAGCCCGAGTTCTTCGGCGCGCCGTGCATTGCTGATGGCCGACACCACCAGGGCATCGCGCATCACCGCCTGCGCTTCCCAGGGCTGCGCGCGCCGGCTGTTCTCGTCCATTTTGCGCGCCATGAGCTCGTGGTCGAGGCTGCCCCAGTTGACCCCGATGCGCACCGGTTTGTCGTACCGGCAGGCCACTTCGATCATTTGCGCGAAGTTATCGTCGCGCCGTTTACCGCCGCCCATATTGCCGGGGTTGATGCGGTACTTGGAAAGCGCCCGGGCGCAATCGGGAAACTGGGTGAGCAGCTTGTGCCCGTTGTAGTGAAAGTCGCCGACCAGCGGCACGGACACTCCCATGCGGTCGAGCTGTTCGCGGATTGCGATGACTTCGCGCGCGGCCTCGGGCGTGTTGACCGTGATGCGCACCAGCTCGGACCCGGCCTGCGCGAGCTCTTTGACCTGGATGGCGGTGGCGATGGCATCGGCGGTGTCGGTGTTGGTCATGGATTGCACCACGACCGGCGCCGCGCCGCCGATGACCACCTGATGCTCGCCCCACTTGACCGTTACCGGGCGCGTAGGCCGGCGCGGCGCGGCGCCCACTGCGGGCAGCGGGGCATCTTGGCAGGGCGGAGACAACTCTTGCATGCGAGTACGGGTTACGTGTTTGCCGGCGAGGACCAGGAGCCGGGCAACCAATCGGCGGGCAACCAGCCCTGCCAGAATGCGTAGGCCAGCAACGCCGCCAGCAGCGCCAGGATGATCAGCAGCCAGCCCCACGACATGCCCGCGCGGTCGTCATCGTGCGGATGGACCGGCACGGCCATGGGGCGTGTACGAGGACTGGGCGCGGGCGGCGGCCCTATCTGGGCTTCGAGCGAGGCCACGATGGCGGTCGCGTCGGCGCCCAGCAGCCGGGCGTAGCTGCGGATGAGCCCGCGCAGCGACACACCGCCGGGCAGCTTGTCCCATTGCTCGTTTTCCAGCGCCTGGATCTGGCGCGAGGAGAACTTGATGCGGCTGGACACTTCGTCGAGCGACCAACCCTTGGCCAGGCGAAGCGCCTGCAGGGCCTGGCCCACCGTGGGAGCCTGGGCCTGCGCCTGGACGGGGGACTCGCTTGCGAGAACAGCCGAATCAGCCTGCTGCGTCATGCCTGCACCTGTGCAATGGGAATGGTACGGCCGGCGTTACGCAGAGCCACACGCGTGCGGTCGCGGACTTCGCCGGCCAACTGGCCGCAGGCGGCGTCGATGTCGTCGCCGCGCGTCTTGCGTACCGTAGTGACGATGCCCGCGTCCATCAGCCGCTGCGCGAACACGCGCACGCGCGCCGCCGGAGACCGCTTCAGGCCCGAAGCCGGAAACGGATTGAAGGGAATCAGGTTGAGCTTGCAATGCACCTGCCGCGCCACCTGGATCAACGCCTTGGCGTGCTCGTCGGTATCGTTGATGCCGTCGAGCATGCAGTATTCGAAGGTGATGAAATCGCGCGGCGCGCTGGCCAGGTAGCGTTCGCACGCGGCCAGCAGTTCGGCAAGCGGGTATTTCTTGTTGAGCGGCACCAGCTCGTCGCGCAGCGCATCGGTGGGCGCGTGCAGCGACACCGCCAGCGCAACCGGGCAGTCGCGCGACAGGCGGTCCATCATGGGAACCACCCCCGATGTGGACACCGTGACACGACGGCGCGACAGGCCATAGGCATTGTCGTCGAGCATCAGGCGCAGTGCGGGCAGCAACTGGTCGTAGTTGAGCAGCGGTTCGCCCATGCCCATCATCACGACATTGCTGATCACGCGCGTGTCGCTCGAGGCGGCGCCGCCCAGCCGCGCGGTGCCGGCATCGGCCTGCAGCACCCGTTTGGCCCACCACAGCTGCCCGATGATTTCGCTGGACGTAAGGTTGCGGTTGAACCCCTGGTGGCCGGTGGAGCAGAAACGGCAATTGACGGCGCAGCCCGCCTGGCTGGACACGCACAGGGTGCCGCGGTCGTCTTCGGGGATGAACACCGTTTCGATGGCATTGCCCTGTCCGACGTCGAACAGCCATTTGCGCGTGCCGTCGGACGAGCGCTGCTCGGTATTGACCGGCAGCGCCTGGATACTGCAACGTTGCGCCAGTTGCCCGCGGAATTCGCGGGCAAGGTCGGTCATGACATCGAACGAATCGGCGCCGCGCTGGTGTATCCAGCGCTGCAACTGGCGGGCGCGAAACGGCTTGCCGCCCCACTGCCCGACCAGCTCGGACAGCGCGGCGCCATCAAGGCCCAACAGGTTCACGCGTTCGGTTTCCATGACAAGCATCCGGCGCAACGGCCCGGATCAACGGCTGTGGATGTTGATTTCGGGGAAGAAGAACGCCACTTCGACGGCAGCCGTTTCGGGCGCATCGGAGCCGTGCACGGCGTTGGCGTCGATGCTGTCGGCGAAGTCGGCGCGGATCGTGCCGGGAGCAGCCTTCTTGGGATCGGTGGCGCCCATCAGGTCGCGGTTTTTCTGGATGGCGCCTTCGCCTTCGAGCACTTGCACGAACACGGGGCCCGAAACCATGAAGTCGACCAGATCCTTGAAGAAGGGGCGTTCTTTGTGCACGGCATAGAAGCGTTCGGCGTCGGTGCGCGACAGTTGCTGCAGGCGCGCGGCGATGACCTTCAGGCCGGCGTTTTCAAAGCGTGCGACGATCTGGCCGATGACGTTCTTGGCGACGGCGTCGGGCTTGATGATCGAGAGAGTGCGTTCGACGGACATGGATGCTCCAAACTTTGGATATGACTGTATTGCAGTAGGTGGATGCACGCCGCCGCGGCGCGCCGCATCGTGACGAACTGCACGCGGGCCGCCCCCGGCGCTGCGTTCCGGGACTGGATTCGAGACTGGACCTTGCCGGATGGTTCCGGCGACCGCCGTTTTCTTAATAAAAACAGGGACTTCTGAAAGGTTTACAGTAACCCGGCATTCTAACACGCCGTCAAGTCAGCAATACATCTTAAAATTGCTGGTTTGCCTGGCCGCATATTGGCCTGCCCCCGTTTTCGCCGGAACCCGTAATGACCGAAGCAGCAGCCCAACCCTCGCCCGATACCGACTCCACCGAACTGTCGAAAAGCTTCGAGCCCGCCGCGCTCGAGGCGCAGTGGTATGCCGAATGGGAGCGGCGCGGCTATTTCGCCGCAGGCCAGCACGTAAAAACAGGGACCGACCCCCAGCCTTACGTGATCCAGTTTCCTCCGCCCAACGTCACGGGCACCCTGCACATGGGCCATGCGTTCAACCAGACCATCATGGACGGGCTGATCCGCTACCATCGCATGCGCGGCGACGACACCGTGTTCGTGCCGGGCACCGACCATGCCGGCATCGCCACCCAGATCGTCGTGGAACGCCGGCTGGACGCCGAGAACCTGTCGCGCCACGACCTGGGCCGCGAGAAGTTCATCGAGAAGGTCTGGGAATGGAAAGAGCAATCGGGCAGCACCATTACCAGCCAGGTGCGGCGGCTGGGCGCCTCGGCCGACTGGCCCCGCGAATATTTCACCATGGACGAGCGCATGTCGCGCGGCGTGGTCGAGACTTTCGTGCGCCTGTACCAGCAGGGCCTGATCTATCGCGGCAAGCGCCTGGTCAACTGGGACCCGAAGCTGCTGACCGCCGTTTCCGACCTGGAGGTGCAATCCGAAGAGGTCGACGGCCATATGTGGCATATCCTGTACCCGTTTGTGGACGGGCCGCAGACTATCGTCGACAAGGACGGCCAGGCGGTCACGCTGCGCGGCATGACCATTGCCACCACCCGGCCCGAGACGATGCTGGCCGACGGCGCGCTGTGCGTGCACCCTGACGACCCGCGCTACGCCCACCTGGTGGGCAAGATGGTCGAACTGCCGCTGTGCGACCGCAATATCCCCATCATCGCGGACGATTTCGTCGACCCCGAGTTCGGCACCGGCTGCGTGAAGATCACCGGCGCCCACGATTTCAACGACTACGCCTGCGCCCTGCGCCACGATCTGCCCATGATCGTGATCTTTACGCCGGACGCCCACATCAACGAGAACGGCCCCGCGCAGTTCCGGGGGCTGGAACGCTACGAGGCGCGCAAGGCGGTGGTGGCCGAACTCGAGGCACAGAATTACCTGGTGAAGGTCGAGCCCCACAAGATGATGCAGCCCAAGGGCGATCGAACCGGCGTGGTGCTAGAACCCATGCTGACCGACCAATGGTTCGTGGCCATGAGCAAGCCGGCGCCCGAGGGCACCCTGCATCCCGGCAAAAGCATTACCCAGGTGGCGCTGGACGTCGTGGCCGACGGCCGCATTACGTTCTACCCGGAGAACTGGACCACCATCTACAACCAGTGGCTCAATAACATCCAGGACTGGTGTATTTCGCGGCAACTGTGGTGGGGCCACCAGATCCCCGCCTGGTACTCGGAAAACGGCCAGGTGTTCGTGGCGCATTCCGAAGCCGAAGCGCAGGAGCAGGCCCGTGCCGCGGGCGTGACGGGGCCGCTGACGCGGGACCCCGACGTGCTGGATACCTGGTTCTCGTCGGCGCTGGTGCCGTTCACGACCCTGGGCTGGCCCGAACAGACCGCCGAGCTGCAGCGCTACCTGCCGTCCAGCGTGCTGGTCACCGGTTTCGACATCATCTTTTTCTGGGTGGCGCGCATGGTCATGATGACCACGCACCTGACCGGCCAGATTCCGTTCAAGCACGTGTATGTGCACGGCCTGATCCGCGATGCGGACGGCCAGAAGATGAGCAAGTCCAAGGGCAACACGCTGGACCCGGTAGACCTGATCGACGGCATCGACCTGGAAGGCCTGGTGGCCAAGCGCACCTATGGCCTGATGAATCCCAAGCAGGCCGGGTCCATTGAAAAGGCAACGCGCCGCCAGTACCCCGATGGCATTCCCGCCTTCGGCACCGACGCGCTGCGCTTCACGATGGCAGCCTACGCCACGCTGGGACGCAACATCAACTTCGACCTGAAGCGCTGCGAGGGATACCGCAACTTCTGCAACAAGCTGTGGAACGCCACCCGCTATGTGCTGATGAACACCGAAGGCCACGAACTGGGCGGCGATCAACCCGTCGAGCTGTCGTTCGCGGACCGCTGGATCGTCAGCCAGTTGCAGCGCCTGGAGGCCGACGTGGCTCGCGGCTTTGCCGACTACCGGTTCGACAACGTGGCCAACGCCCTGTACCGCTATGTGTGGGACGAATACTGCGATTGGTACGTCGAGCTGGCCAAGGTACAGATCCAGCAGGGAACGCCGGCGCAGCAGCTGGGCACCCGCCGCACGCTGATTCGCGTGCTGGAAGCCGTGCTGCGGCTGGCGCATCCGATCATTCCGTTCATTACCGAAGCGCTGTGGCAGAAGGTGTCGGTGGTGGCTGGCAAACGCCAGCCCGGCGCGGCCGACAGCGTCAGCGTCCAGCCGTACCCCCAGAGCAACCCGGACGCCATCGACCCGGCCGCCGAGGCCGACGTGGCCGAACTGAAGGCGCAGGTCGAAGCCGTGCGCGCCTTGCGCGGCGAAATGGGCCTTTCTCCGGCCCAGCGGGTGCCGCTGGTGGCGCAAGGCAACGCGGCCGTGCTGAGCCGCAACGGCCCGTACCTGGCCGCGCTGGCCAAGCTGAGCCAGGTCGACGTGGTGTCCGCCTTGCCCGACGCCGGGGCGCCGGTTCAGGTAGTGGGCGACGCACGCCTGATGCTGCACGTGGAAATCGACGTGGCTGCCGAGCAGGCCCGGCTCGACAAGGAAATCGCGCGCCTGCAGGCCGAGGTTGCAAAGGCCAGCGGCAAACTGGGCAATGCCAGTTTCGTCGAGCGCGCCCCGGCGGCCGTGGTCGAACAGGAAAAGGCCCGGCTCGCGCAGTTCAATGAAACCCTGGCCCGGGTGCGCGAGCAGCGCGCCAAGCTCGGCTGAGACGGCCGGCCGCGCCGCCGTTGCATGCGGCGGCGCGCAAATAGCCGCGCGCCCCGGCGCGCGCCGGCTGGCGCCCTATACCCCGCCGTCGTTCATGCGATACCAAGCCACCACGGCGTTCACATAGACGCGCCGCAACGGGTACAGCGGAAAACCCTTGATCGGCGTGATCGGCACCGGCAAGGCGTCGGCGCCCTCGCCCGCCGTGTAGGCGGCGAGGGCCTTGCCCATGGCCGTCTGCAGGCCTACGCCGCGCCCCTGGCACCCAATATCGATAAGCAGGCCCGGCTGGGGCTCGTGCAGGTGGGGCAGATAATCGCGCGTGACGGCGACCCGCCCGCACCAGCGATATTCAAACGGCACACCGGCCGCCTGGGGGAAAAGCTTGCCAACCACCCGCTCGAGATGGGCCCAGTCCTGCTGGCCCTTCGGCTCACGGAACGGGCCGCGCCCGCCCATGAGCAGGCGGCCCTGGTGGTCGAGCCGGAAATAGAGCAGCAGGTTGCGCGTGTCGGAACATACCTGCCCTTGCGGCAGTATGGCGGCCCGCGCTGCCTCGGGCAACGGCCGCGTGGCCACCTGGAAGGTGTTGGCGTCGATGATCGACTGCTGCAGCCCCGGCCACAGGCTCGCGCCATACGCATTCGTGCACATGACCACCCGCTGCGCCTGCACGCTGCCGCCGCCGGCCGTGGTGGCCGTCCATTGGCCGCCGTCGCGCTGCAGGCCCGTCACGGGCGTATCGGTATGCAGGCGCGCGCCGGCCGCCTGCGCGGCCCGCGCCAGGCCGCGCACATAGCTCAGCGGCTGGATAGAGCCGGCGCGCGGGTCGAGCCACCCGCCCAGGTAGCGGTCGGTGCCCAGCAGTTGCGCCACTTGCTGACGGTCCAGCATCTGCGCCTGGACGCCGTGGCGCGCCCACTGTTCGGCGCGCCGCTGCGCGAGCTGCAGCGCCTCGCCGGTATGCGCGCCCTGTATCCATCCGGCCCGCCGCCGCGGCACGTCCATGCCATGGCGCTCGATCAGCCCGAACACCATGTCGGCAGTGCCGCCGGCAAAGCGGATCAGGCGCTCGCCGTGTTCGGGCCCGTACATCTTGAGGAGATCATCGGGATCGTGCTTGAGTCCGGGAATCACCTGCCCGCCATTGCGCCCCGACCCGCCAAAGCCGATTTCCCGGGCTTCGAGCAGCACGGTGTCGACGCCGCGTTCGGCCAGGTGCAGCGCCGTGCTGAGCCCGGCATACCCGCCTCCGATGACCAGTACGTCGGCGCGCGCAGAGCCTTGCAGTGGCGCGGTTTCGGGCGGCTCGGCGGCGGTGGCGGCCCATAGCGAATGTGACAGCGGATATGGCGCTTGCGCCATGATGCGAGGCTCCTTACATGGGATGCAGGACGCGATGCAGGAAATCCTGCGTGCGCGGATGCTGCGGTTGGTTCAATACATCGCGCGCGGCGCCCTGCTCTACCACCACGCCGCCATCAATGAACAGCACGCGATCGGCGACTTCACGCGCAAAACTCATTTCGTGAGTCACCACGACCATGGTCATGCCCTCTTCGGCAAGCTTGCGCATCACGCCCAACACATCTCCCACCAGTTCGGGATCGAGGGCGGAGGTAGGCTCGTCGAACAGGATCGCCTTGGGCTGCATGGCCAGGGCGCGCGCGATCGCGACGCGCTGCTGCTGGCCACCCGACAGCTGCGGCGGATGCGTATGCTCCTTGTCCGCCAGCCCCACGCTGGCCAACAGTTCGCGACCACGCTCGACAGCCTGCGAACGCGGCTCTTTCTTGACATATACGGGGCCTTCAATCACGTTTTCCAGCGCGGTACGGTGGGGAAACAGATTGAACCGCTGGAACACCATGGAAACCTGCGTGCGGATGGAGACGATGGACGGCGCGTCGCAGTCGACCTTCTCGCCGTCGATGGTGATGCTGCCGCCGTCGTAGCGCTCCAGCCCGTTGATGCAACGCAGTATCGTCGACTTGCCGGAACCCGAAGGCCCGATGATGCAGACGACTTCACCCTTGCTGACTTCGGCATCGATACCTTTGAGCACTTCGAGCTTGCCAAAGCTCTTGCGTACGTCTTTGAGCAGAATCATTTGGCAGTGCTCCTTTTTTCGAGGTGCCGGACCAACAGAATAAGCGGCACGCACATCACCAGGTACATCAGCGCCACCAGCGAAAATACGGTGGCATTCTTGAAGGTAGACACCGCGATCAGCTTGCCCTGCAGAGCCAGCTCGGCCACCGTGATGGTGGACGCCTGAGACGAGTCCTTCAGCATCATGATCATGATGTTGCCGTACGGCGGCAGCACGATCTTCACCGCCTGTGGGAGCACGACGCGGCGCATAGTCATGCTCCAGCTCATGCCCATGGCCATGGCCGCCTCGATCTGGCCGCGGTCGATGGCTTCGATGCCGGCCCGGAAGTTCTCGGCCTGGTAAGCCGAATATGCGATGCCCAGGCCGATGATGGCTGCCTGCACGGCGGTCATGGCGATGCCCATGTCGGGCATCACAAAGTAAATATAGAAAAGCAGCACGATGATGGGGATGCCGCGCAGCACGTTGATCATGCCCGCACTGAACTTGGCCAGCGGCTTGATTCCGGACACCCGCATCAGCGCCCACACCAAGCCCAGCACGGTAGACAGTAAAAGCGAGCCCAGGGTAACCAGTATGGTCAGCTTGGCCCCTTGCAGCAGGATCGGCAGGAACTCGCGCGCATCGTTAAAAAATTCCATCATCGTTGGGTCCATCCAATTCGGTAGCCTGAATCAAGCCGGCGGCCGGTTACGGCCGCCGGCGGGCGCTGGCGTAGAGGGTTCAATCCGCCAGGTTCCACTTTTTCAAGATGCCGTCGATGGTGCCGTCGGACTTCAGTTTCTCGAGCGCCTTGTTGATCTTCGCCAGCAGCTCAGTGTCGTCCTGGCGCGTGGCAATGCCCAGGCTGCCCACGACCGTGGGCTCATAGCTCTTGGCCATCTTCAGGTTGGGATACGCGCCCTTGGCGATGATGCTGGCCGCGATGGGATAGTCCATGAAACCGCCCTGTATGCGGCCCGCGTTGGCATCGCGCATCATGTCGGGCGGATTGTCGTAGAGCTTGACCTCTTTGAAGACACCGCTTTTCTGGATGGGCTCGACAAACGCAGTGCCCACCTGCACGCCTACGGTCATGCCTTTCATGTCGGCGAACGACTTGTATTCCTTGTCGTCGTCCTTGGGCACCATGAACCCTTCGCCATAGCGGTATACAGGCTCGGAGAAACTGACAACCTTCTTGCGGGGCTCGGTAATGAACATGGCCGCCGAGATCAGGTCGATGCGCTTGGATGTCAGCGAGCCGATCAGCGCCGAGAACGCCATGGGCTCGATCTGCACCTCGAACCCGGCCTCTTTGCCCACGGCACGGATGATGTCCACCATGACACCTTCAATGGTGTTGGTTTTGGTGTCCAGGAAGGTGAATGGGCTGCCGGTAGGCGTAGAGCCGACCTTGAGCACGGTTTGCGCCTGGGCTGCGCTGCCCAGAGCCAGGGTGGCGGCCAGAGCGGCCAGCAGGATTTTCAGTTTCATGTGTGTTCCCCTACGGTGCTGTTGTGAAAGTCAAAGCGCGCCGCGCGTGCGCCGGGCCTGGCGCACGCGCGCGGATTATGAAGTGTCCTCCTTGAGGTCGATGCGGCTGATCGCCCAGATGACGTCCGTCACCTCCGGGCCGGGATTGCGCCACCGCCGCGGCGTGCGGCTGGCATAACGGAAGCTGTCGCCCGCGTGCAGCAGCAAGGCCCGGTCTTCGAGCCAGAGCTCAAGCGTGCCTCGCAGCACCAGGCCGATCTGTTCGCCCATGCTGGTGAAAAACAGGTCGTCCCCGGTCGAGCCACCTGGCGCGATGCGCGCCCGGCATAGGTCCAGCGAGCGGCCCGTGGGCGGCGTGTACATCTCTTTCCAGATGCCCTTGTCGTGCAATTCGATGCGCCGATGCGAGCCGGCTCGCGCCACGTGGCCCGCCGCTTCGCCATCGGCCAGATCGGCCCCGCGCAACAAGGAATCTACGGGTACGCCGAACTGGTCGGCCAACAGACTGAGCAGCTTGACCGACGGCGAACTCAGCCCGCGCTCGACCTGGCTGAGCAATCCCACGGACATGCCGCAGGCCTTGGCCACCTGTACCAGCGACAGGCCATGCTGCTTGCGCAGCTGGCGCAACTGCTGGCCCAGCCAGAAATCGATAACCGACGCAGGCTGCGGCGCGTCAGGCACAGGGGCTGACGGGTCCGGCATGCTGGCGGCCAACTTGGGCATATGAAAATTTCACAGGGAAATAATTTTCAAAATGCTAGCAGGGCACGCAGCGGCCGGCCATGGGGACTTCCCTAGCAGCGGAAATGAAACAATATTGCGGGCGGCGCCCCGCCGGCAAGGGAAGGCCGGCGGAAAATCTACCCGCTATTCAGAGAGGCCAGGAACCGTTCGTCGGCCTTGCTCAGCCAGCCATTACGGCGAGCGCGCTCGATGAGTTCGGGCCGGCGGGCGGCTGTCAGGCGCAACGACTGCTCGCGCCGCCAGCGCGCGATGTTGGCGTGGTGCCCACTGAGCAGTTCGGAGGGCACCGCGTGGCCGTCGTAGATTTCGGGGCGGGTGTAGTGAGGACTGTCGAGCAGGCCCGACAAGTTGTCGTTGAAGGAATCCTGCAGCGCCGAGTCGCCGTCGTTGAGGACGCCCGGCAGCAAGCGGATGGCGGCATCCATGACGGCCAGCGCCGCGATCTCGCCGCCTGAAAGGACGAAGTCGCCAAGCGAGATCTCGTCCGTGACGCACCGATCGATGAAGCGCTGGTCGATACCTTCGTAGCGGCCGCAGATCAGCACGGCACCCTGACCCGACGCCAGGGATTGGGCGGCTTGCTGGTCGTAACGCCGCCCGGTGGGCGACAGCAGCACCACGGGCGCCCTGTCCAGGCCCTGGCCTGCGCGGGCCGCTTGCGCCGCCGTTACGGCGGCTTCGAGCGGCTCGGCCATCATGACCATGCCAGGGCCGCCGCCGTAGGGGCGGTCGTCGACGGTGCGATGCACGTCGTGGGTGTAGTCGCGGGGATTCCAGGTGTGCAGGGCCCACAGGCCCTGCACATGTGCCCGGCCGGTGACGCCGAGGTCGCGCACGGTTCCGAACATGTCCGGAAAGAGCGTGACGACGTCGAAACGCATCAGAATTCCGTGGGCCAGTTGCTGTCGATACGGCGCGCGGCGAGGTCCACCGACAAGATATGCGCGCCGACGAAAGGCACCAGCATTTCGAGTGGACGCCCCTTGGCGTCGAGACGAGGCTCGGGCTCGCCGCCCGGCGCGGGCGCGCGCTGCAGCAAGACGCGCAGGATGGCGTGAGCGCCGTTATCGAAGACTTCTTCGACCGTGCCCACGCGTGCGGGCTCGCCTTCGGCATTGGTATAGAACGCGCAGCCGATGAGATCGACCCAGTAGTATTCGTCTTCGCCAGCAGCGGGGAACAGGCTGCGCGACACCTTGACCGCGTATCCGCGCAAGGATTCGGCCTGGTCGCGGTCGGCGATGCCTTGCAGTTGGGCGACAACGGTAGCGCCATGTGCGCGCGCCTGCTCCACCTTGTATGCAGCAGGCGCAGACGCAACAACGCCTCGCGCCGATTCAGGAGCGAGGCGAGTCAGCCACCAGGTAGACGACCGGAGCAGCACATCAGACTGGGCTGAATGCGGCTGCACCTTGACCCAGCCCTTGATGCCATAGGCCCCAACGATGCGGCCCAGCTCGACCAGGTCGCCGGGTACCGCGCTTGACGTTGCAGTATCAGGCATGCAGCCGGCCGATACGGCGTGGGGTTACGCCTGGCGCGCCATCAGGCGGCGGCGGAAACCTTGGCCGAATATTCTTTGACCAGGCGCTCGACGGCGGGCGACAGCAGCGCGCCGTTGTCGGTCCAGTGTTGCACGCGGTCCATCGCGATACGCAGGTTTTCGGTGCCTTCGCTGGCAACCGGGTTGTAGAAACCCACGCGTTCGATGAAACGACCATCGCGGCGGTTGCGCGAATCGGTGGCTACCAAATTGTAAAACGGACGCTTCTTCGACCCACCGCGGGCCATGCGAATCACCACCATAGGTAATCCCTTGAATTAGTTGTGAAAAACGGAAGATTCTAGCATTGAAAAGAAGGCCCTGGCAAGAAAGCCTTCTTTCGTTGCTGCAGACGCAAGCATACACCCGCGGCGACCCCTGCGGCAGCAACCACCTATCGGCGTCTGAGGAAGTGCAATACGGCCTCTGGGGACTCCTGCTGCGCCAGCAGGGCGTTGCCGCTTTGCTTCGCAAAGGCCTGGAAGTCGCGCACTGCCTTGGGGTCGGTAGTGGTGACCCGCAGGACCTGGCCGCTTTCCATCTGCGCCAGCGCCTTTTTGGCACGCAGGATGGGCAGCGGGCAGGTCAGCCCGCTGGCGTCGACTTCGTGCTGGAACGCCGGCAGGTCGGCCACGGACTCAGAGGCGCTCATGGACCCACTCCTGCACGCTGGCCACTGCTGCCGGCAATGCTTGGGCGTCCGTGCCGCCGCCCATGGCCATGTCGGGGCGGCCACCGCCCTTGCCGCCAACCTGGCTGGCGACAAAGCCGACCAGGTCGCCCGCCTTCACCTTGCCGGTGAGGTCGGCCGTGACCCCGGCCACCAGGCTGATCTTGCCTTCGCCGCCGGCGCTGGCAAGCAGGACGACAGCCGGCTTGAGGCGGTCTTTGAGGTTGTCGACCATGCCGCGCAAGGCTTTGGGGTCTACATCGCCCAGGCTGGCCGAGAGTACCTTGACCCCCTTGATCTCGGCGGCCTTGGCCGCGAGGTCGTTACCCGCGCTGGCCGCCAGCTTGCTGCGGGCCTGTTCGAGATCTTTTTCGAGCGCGCGCAACTGTTCCTGCACTTGCACGATGCGGTCCGGTACGTCGGCCGGCGTACTGCGCAGCAGGCCGGCAGCGCGCAACAGGATGGCATTGTTGTTCTGCACCCATGCGAGCGCGTTGTCGCCGGTGATGGCTTCGACACGGCGCACGCCGGCGGCCACGCCGCCTTCGGCCACGATCTTGAACAGACCGATGTCGCCCGTGCGGACGACGTGCGTGCCGCCACACAGTTCGCGCGAGAAACCGATGTCGAGCACCCGCACGGTGTCGCCGTATTTTTCGCCGAACAGCGCCATGGCGCCGCCCTGGACCGCGTCGTCGTAAGCCATGACGCGTGCCTGGGTGGGATGGTTGGCCAGGATCTCGGCGTTGACGATGGCCTCGACCTGCGCGATCTGCTCGGCCGAAAGCGGGGCGTCATGGGCGAAGTCGAAGCGGGTCTTGTCGGGATCGACCAGCGAACCGCGCTGCTGTACGTGAGCGCCCAGCACCTGGCGCAGCGCCTTGTGCATGAGATGGGTGGCCGAGTGGTTGCGCACGGTGCGCGCACGGCGCACGGAATCGACGCGCGCCACCAGGGTGTCGCCCACCGACAGCGTGCCGGACTCCAGGGTGCCATGGTGACCGGACACGCCGGGCTGTATCTTTTGCGTATCGGCCACCGCAAAGCGGGCGCCGCCGCCTTCGAGCAGGCCGGTGTCGCCGACCTGCCCGCCCGATTCGGCGTAGAACGGCGTGGCATCGAGTACCACGATGGCGTTCTGGCCAGCCTGGACCTGCTGCACGGACGTGCCGTCGACATACAAGGCGGCGACCTTCACGGCGTCGAGCTCGAGCTTTTCGTAGCCTTCGAAGCGCGTATCGGCGCCCTCGTAGCTGAGGCCTTCGGCCATCTTGAACTTGCCGGCGGCACGCGCCTGCTCACGCTGGCGAGCCATGGCGGCGTCGAAACCCGCCATGTCGACGTCAACCTGGCGTTCGCGGCAGATATCGGCGGTGAGATCCACGGGAAAGCCGTAGGTGTCGTACAGCGTGAACAAGGTAGTGCCGTCGAGCTGGCCGCCAGCGGGGACGCCCGCCAACGCACCATCGAGGATCTTCATGCCATGCTCGAGCGTTTCGCCGAAGCGCTCTTCTTCTTGCTTGAGCACCTGTGCGACGCGCTCGGCGGCTTGCGCGAGCTCGGGATAGGCCTGCCCCATTTCGGCCACGAGGTCGGGCACCAGCTTGTAGAAGAACGGCTTGGTCTGGCCCAGCTTGTAGCCGTGGCGCAACGCCCGGCGCACAATGCGGCGCAATACGTACCCGCGACCTTCGTTGCTGGGGATGACACCGTCCACGATCAGGAAGGAACACGCACGGATGTGGTCGGCGATGACCTTCAGGGAGTTGTCTTCCAGATCGCTGACCCCGGTTTCGCGCGCCGCCGCGCGGATCAGGTTCTGGAACAGGTCGATTTCGTAGTTGGAATGCACGCCCTGCAGCACGGCGGCAATGCGCTCGAGGCCCATGCCGGTGTCGACACAGGGCTTGGGCAGCGGTTCCATGTTGCCGGCGGCATCGCGCTCGAACTGCATGAAAACGAGGTTCCAGATTTCGATGTAGCGATCGCCGTCTTCTTCGGGCGAACCCGGAGGGCCGCCCCACACGTCGGGGCCGTGGTCGTAGAAAATTTCGGAGCACGGGCCGCACGGACCGGTGTCGGCCATTTGCCAGAAGTTGTCGGACGCATAGCGTGCGCCCTTGTTGTCGCCAATGCGCACGATGCGCTCGCGCGGCACGCCGATTTCGTTGGCCCAGATGTCGTAGGCTTCGTCGTCTTCCTGGTAGACGGTCACCCAGAGCTTTTCCGCGGGCAGCTTATATACCGTGGTGAGCAGTTCCCAGGCGTACTGGATGGCGTCGCGCTTGAAGTAATCGCCGAAGCTGAAGTTGCCCAGCATTTCGAAGAACGTATGGTGCCGGGCGGTATAACCGACGTTTTCCAGGTCGTTGTGCTTGCCCCCTGCCCGCACGCTGCGCTGCGATGACGTGGCGCGCGTATATGACCGGGCTTCTTTGCCGGTGAATACGTCCTTGAATTGCACCATGCCCGAGTTGGTAAAGAGCAGCGTGGGGTCGTTGCCCGGCACAAGCGAGGCCGAAGGAACGATGGTGTGCCCCTTCGACTGGAAGAACTGCAGGAATTTCTGGCGAATCTCTGAGGATTTCATGCTGGACGAACCGGGGTTTTAGGCGAATCTTTGATTATAGAGGCTCGGCAGTCCGGCGCTACAGCCGCCGCCTGCCGGCCTGCCCGGACGGCTATCCCGCGCCGACACATACGTATGCGTTGGTGCGCAAGCCATCCGGCCCCCACAGGTCGGACGAGACGCGAACCGGCGTATACCCTTTGGGACACGAGCACTTGCCCGTAATGGGATTGACGCTGGAATAGGCTCCGCAGCCATCCGCCCCGGCGACGGCATAGGCGCCGCCGAAGCCGGCGCCGGGCGGAGCTTTCCAGCGCCCGCCGCGGCACTGGAGCAAGCCGCCATCGGCCCCGCGGGCGAACAGGCCGGCCAGGGCCGCCGAGCAGGTGCTGCCGGCGGTGGCCGCAGTTCCGACAGACAGATAGCCGCCGGCGGACAAGTCGCCCTGCGCCGATATGCTGCCGCCCACCGTAAGCGACGCTTCCAGTTCCGGGTCGCGGACATCATGCCTGCGCACATACAGGTCGTAGTCGCTTGCGCCATATCCCGTCCAGACCGCCAGCGTGCCCGGCGCCACGGCGGGCGCGCCGGCAGCCGGCGGATTGGGAAAGTCAAAGTTGACGCCCCTGATTCGCGACTCGACGGCCCAGCCCCCGTACCCGTGCGTGGCCTCGACAGCCGCGCCCAGGCGCATCATGTCGGGCAACCCGTCGGCGGCCAGCAACGGCTGGCTGGTATACGCCAGCACGTCGATGCGGCAGGCCTCGCCCGGGCAGCGGCCGTCGCGCAGGACGCGAATGACGACGTCCTGTCCGAAGGCGCCGGTTTCCGGAAATCCGGCCGGCAGGTGCCCCTGGGCCTTGAGCTCGGACAGGCGCGGGGCGAACAGGTCGCCGTACAGCGGCAACCCGTCTTCGCCGAGCGCCGGCGTGCCTTCCGCGAGGCTGTCGAAATGCCGCTCCAGCATCCTGTCCAGGCCGCGCTTGAGTTCCAGCAGCCAGACACCCGTGGCGCGGCCGGCCGCATCATCGGCCTGATGCACCAGCCGGTTGGCCGTCCAGATAAGGACCATGCTGGCCAGGGCGAGCGCGATGGCCAGTTCCAGCAAGGCAAAGCCTGACTGCCCGGCGCGGGCCTGCCGTGCGCTCCGTCGCCGGGCTGGGAGTAAAGCCGCTTCCATATACCGCCCTTCAGCGCACAGTGAATACAAACGTATTGCTGTCGCCTTCGGCGCACTGCGCCTCGGCGGCGGAGGCGCTGTACGGGACTCGCGGCACGGCAATATTGTCTTTCACGATTGCGGCGCCGCCTCGGCCCTCGATGCTGATGATGTCGGACATGCGCTGCATGACCGACGCCAGTCCCGGACATGCGGCGTTGTTGACGTTGGTGAGGGTGATGGAAAAACCCGACCCTGCGCCCGCCGCGGCGATCGAGGCAGGCGCGATGCTGATGACACCATTGCTGCCCGTGCCGCTGCCGCCAAGCCCATGGGCAACTACGGCGGCCGCCCCCGTGCCTGAAACTGACACCACGCTGGAATCGCGCAACGCATTGGCCAGCGACCCGGTATCGAGATCGGCATAGGGAACGGCGCCCGAGCCTTGCGCGTTGGTCTTGATGCGCGCCACGTAGCGCTGCAGCTCTTCGCCTACCTTGGGCACCTTGTTCTCGATGACGTAGGCTCCGATGGCAGGTATGCCGATGATGGCAATCAGCAGCACGATGGCCGTGACGATGGACACCTCGACCAGTGAGAAGCCGGACTGGCGGCGCCGGGCAGAAACGGAAAATGTACGAGACATGAATGACTCCGGTTGAGATAGAACAGGAAAGGCCGCGCCATTTACTGGCTGGCGTAGAAATTGGTCAGCGCGCGCCGCAGCTCGTCGATGACGGCGTAGTGCCATAGCGTCAACGCGAGCACGGCGGCGACCGACAGCAGCAAAAGCCCCCAGCGCAATGCCTGTGCTTCGCGCCGTATGCGACGCAGCGCCCGCGACTCGGCCCGCAAGCGTGCTTGCTGCACGCCGGCTTCGAGCCCGCGCGCGGCAATGACGTCGCCCATGAACCAGGCGGTTTCGCGATCAAACAGGCCTGTTTCGAACGTACCGGCCCCCACAATGCCGTGCTCGACGCGCGACAGCATTGCGTTTACATGCCAGGCCAGCCATGGCCGGGCGCGCCGAGCCAGCGCCGCGAGCGCTTCGCGCAGCCTAGTATCCAGGTTGCCGCGCTGCCGCAGCATGATTGCCAGCATGGCAAGGAACCGGATCGCATGCGCATCGCGATACAGCCGCCAGGGAAACCAGCGGTCAAGCCGCACGCGCCATGGCCCCACGGCCATGGGCGCGGCCCACACCGACAGGCCTGCGCCACCGGCCAGCAGTACGGCCCAGAAAGGCAGCCAACTCTGCAGCGCGCGGGCCAAGCCGAACAACCCGCGCGTGAGTCCGCCGTAATAATCGGCGGGTACGGCCTGGAAGACCTGCTGCAGGCGCGGCACGGTGAAAAACGGAACGGCCGTCAGCACGCCCACGGCTACTGCCAGTGCCACGACACCAGCGGCCGTTGCGCCCGCCAGCACCTGACGCGCCTGTTGGACGAGACGCACCGCATCGGCCAGCCCGCGCAGCGCATGCGGCAAGGCGTCTCCACCCGCCCGCTGTGCCGTGCCTATCAGTTGCGCTTCGTCATGGGGGATACTGCGTGAGAACGTCGCCGCGAGGTCTCCGCCGGATTCCTGGTAGCGATGCAGCCAATGCAGCGCCAGTCGGCCTCGCACCATGCGGCTGCCATAGCGCCTTGCGTCATCAGCGAATACGTCACGCAGCGTCTTGCGCCCATCCAGGCTGACGATGAGATCGGCCAGATATTCGTAGTAATCGGCGCGCCGGGCCTGGAAACGGCCGGCGTCCCACCACGCGCCAATGCGACGCGCCCAGACGGAAAAGCTCACAGCCAGGCGATCAAGCATCAAGAGCCTCCGCTTGCGGCATGGCCCGCATGCCGGCGGGAGCCCCCGGCAGACGAAAGTGCGATGCGACCGGACGCGGATCCAGTAGCCCGAGCGCAACCTTGTAAAGCGCGCACTCGGCCGCCGACTTTCCTGTCATGTCAGCGTGTTGCAAGGGCGTGCGCGGCCGCGAACGTACATAACGCAGCAGGCCAAGGTTGTCTCTGCGCCGCACATAGATGAGCAAGCCGTCATCCTGGCCCGGCTCGATCATCTCGGCCACTACGGTGCGCCCCGTCAGGCCGTTTAACTGTGGCAGGCCTGCACGCCTGCAAGCCGCACAACCCTGCGGGTTGCGAGCGCGCAGAGATCCGGGTTCGAGCTGGTGAGCGCGGGCGAAGGCCGCCGCCCACTTGCCCCAGTCGTAGCCGCAATCACCCCGCGCCGCTGCGCTGAACGGCAACGCACACGAGGAACACAGCTGCGGCATGAGCGCCTGGTAGACAAGCAGCTTGAGCACCCCAGGAGTCGCCAGAAAATCGCGCGATATGCCGATGAAGTCGGAAGCCAGGCGCTCGGGAATCATGTGCGCCGCGCCTGTATGTGTGGTGGTGTAGATGTTGACGCCCGAACCCGCAAGGTCCGTGAAGGCGCGGCCGGTATCGCGGTCGCGGACTTCGCCGATGAGCAGGTCGTGCATGGCCGACCGCTTGATCGTCTTGAGCTTCGCGTCGAACACGGGGGACGCCGACGCGTCGAGCTGGCGCCCCACGGTGTTCTGCAGCGCGTTGACGATGCGGTATTCGACCGGATCTTCCAGCGTGATGACCTTGCGCGTCGCGGCGATGCCGCGCATCAGGGTGGCAATGGATGTGGACTTGCCCGAGCCGACGATGCCGGCCAGCACAATGGCCCCGCCGGCCTGCTCGCGAGCGCGCTCGAGCATGGCCACCTGGGACGGCAGATAGCCCAGCTCTTGCAGGCTGGAGCCGCCTTCGGCGGCGTCCAGGCGCAGCAGCCGCAGGCAAACCGAAGGGCCGGCATCGGTCGCCAGTGAAGCCCAGCGCACGGTGACCGGACGACCGTCGACGTCGAGCGCGATGCGCCCCTGCTGCTCGACCAGGGGATCGAATACCGCGCCATTGCCCCCACGCACATCCATCCAGGCCACCGCCAGCACTTCCAGCAGCGTGGCCGCGGACATGTCGAGAAAGCAGCCGGGCAGCACATAGGCGCCGTCGATGCTGTACCGGACTTCGGATCGCGCCGGAGGATGGCAGACGTTGATATGCACGTCGCTGGCACGATGCTGCAGCCCCCAGCGCACAATATCGAGAAAGATGGCGGCCAGGGTCGATCGTCGGGCATGAGCCGGCGTGCCGCGAATTTCGCGCAGCGATGCCGCCGTCAGCTGCCCCCGGGCCACCGGCAGCAGCAATGCAGGCGGCAGCGCATAACGCGGCACCGCGGCCAGCCGATGCCCGCGGGCGCGTACCAGCCGTTCGACTTCGGCAATGGCGTCGCCATGCACGTAGTCGTGCAGCGCGAAGATGGCGACCTGCTGCCCTTCGAGCAAGACCGGACACAACCTGCCGGCCAGCAGTGCGAGATCGATTTCGTCCAGGGGGCGCACGAACGCCGGCGTCAGGCGGGCCAGATCGTCATGTGTATGCAGCCAGGGCGCCGTGGCGCCCGCTGCAGCGGGCTGCGCAAGCGTGGACGTGTCATTCATGGCCGGGCTCTTCCGATGCCAGGCAAGCGGTATATGACTGGCCGGCCCGGCCCAGGCGCACGCAAGGGGTATCGATGGCCTGCAGCGTGTAGGGATTCGAATCGCCGGCATTGCCGCCCATCGGAGCGGGACGGCCCGCCCGGTAGAGCAACACCGTGCCGTTGACCGACACATGGGCACGCAGTGCTTTGCCGACGCCGTAGATGGCAACCACCCGAATGCGGTCGGGGCCTTCATGTGATGCGGCGTCATGCCCGGCTGGCCGCAAGGCCGCTTGCGGCGCATCCGGCTGGCGCAGCCAATCCGAGGCCCGCCGGGGCAGCCCGGACGCGGCGCGTGCCGCCTGCGCGTCGATGTGCAGCAGCTCGCGTACCGTATCCCCTTCTGGCCAGCCCTGATCTTCGGCAGCGGCATATCCGCCAGCGTCGTCCACAGGCCCGGACGCAGTGGCGGCCGGGCTCGCGCGTCCGGACGTGGCCAGGCCGCAGGCCGTTATCACGCTCGCAAGCAGTGCTGCGAACCTGTGGACACGAAGCGCATGCAGGTCTGTGAGGCTATGGCTGTGCATCGTTTTCATAGAGAACTCCTTGAAGCTCGGCTGTAAGGGCGCTGACCGCCGTGCCGGGTTCACGCCCCTGCGCCAACCGCAGTACCAGCGAGGACCACGCCACGGCCAGCGACTGCTGCCCCGCCAGCACCGCGACAGAGCGCAGCGGCCCGTACAGCGCCACGGAACGCTGGCGCAGCGCCGGCAGCGGCACTGGCGCTGCGAAGGCCTGCCCGGCGGAATCGCGCGGCGCGGTGATAGGCACGGCCATGGACGGGCCCAGCTTCATCTGCTGGAAGGCCGGGCGCGCCTGCTGCAACGCGCTGGCCAGCACGCGGTCGACGTGGGCGGACGTGGGCACGTCGACCCGCTCGAGCGAGGTATCGTTGCCGGGCACCGTCCACACCAGCTCGGCGTCATCGAGCGGGTGAAGCCGGAACTGCCAGTGCGGGGGCAAAGACTGCAAAAATGCCAGATTGGTGGCATCGGCCTGCACGCGCGCATAGGCCGCGCTGCACCTCCAGGCCCCCTGCCCCGGTTGGCAGCGTGCTTCGCGCAGCAGCCAACCTTGCAGGTTCAGGGGCAGCCGATGCAGCGAACCGAGTACGCGCGCAAGCTCGGGCAAGGGGTGCACGCGCTGCTTCCTGAGAAACCCGTCGACCGCCTGGCGCCACGCGTCTTCTGCGCTGGCCGGCATGGCCTGCGCCGGCGTCGGCGGCGGCACCGGCCATAGATGGCGGATCAGCGGAATCGACGCGGCGAACGCCAGCGTGCACAGGAACACTCGCACCGGCAGCGGCAGCCATGACCAGCGATTGCCTACTGGCTGCATCAACGTGGCGGGGCCAAGGGCCGCCTGCATGGCCCGCAGCGACAGGGCGCCGTCCTGCCGCCGCAAGGAGGGATACTGGTCGGCCAACGCTTGCAGCGCCATCGACGCCTGATGCGCATCGGCATAGAGCGTGTCGCCCCGTGCCACCACGGCGCCATCCTGCGACGCTGCCAGCCAGCATTGGCCGTCCGGCAATGGAACTACACACGCGACAGCGCCTTCCGGATACAGCTGCGCGAACACCTGGGCCGCGGCGTGCACCGGACGACGCTGCTGATGCGCAGCCAGCCGCGCGCACCCGCCGGCCATGGCCCCCTGTCCGCCCGTAACGAAGTGCGTGGCGCGCATGCGCCTGGCGCGGGAACGCGCCATGCTGCGGGCGTGGCTGCCCACCACGGCGAACCACGACAGGCCGATCGCCAGGCTGGCCGAGCCGTCCGGGGTGTCTATCAGCAGCAGCTGGCCGGGAGCCGGTATGGCAGCCATTCAGATGCCCTCCTCTACCATCGCCGTGACGATGACGATGGTGGTGAGCCGGTCGCGCGAGACGCGGTCTTGCCCGCCGGCCAACAGGGGTGCGTCGGGAGTCAGGCGGCGCCGGTCGTACTCGTCCTGGCGGCGGTCGAAGCCTGACAGGATCACGGGCTCGCCGGGACTGAGCGCCACCTGCTGCACCGTGCCGTTGCCATCGATGGTGACTTGCTGGATCTGGATCTGGTTGCCGCGCTCACCGAACGTGACGCTCTTGATCGGCTGGGCCACCGTGTTGTCATATGCGATCGACAGGAGAATGCGTCCGTCGGCCTGCGCGTCGGGCACGAGCGTCAGGAAGGTGCCGACCGTTTCCTGCTTCTGGCTGATGGACACCGAAGGCAGCGCAACGCCCCCGAGTGATGCGTCGACCCCGGCGACGGCCATGCTCTGCACCTGGTCGATATACGAGAATGTGGTGCGCACCGCATGCGTGACCGGGCGACGGTTCAGCGTCAGCACCGGTACGCTGCTATGACGCAGGACAGCGCCAGACTGGCTGAGCGCGGAAACAATGGCCTGCGAGCGCTGAAAGCCGCCTGACTCGACCGTAGCCCCCAGGGCCGCCGCGGTACTGCCTGCCACGGCAGGAATCGTGGCGGTGACGGCCGTTCGCGCGCTTTCGTAGACGGCTTTCCAGTCGACACCGCCTTCGGCGCCGTCGTTGGCCACCACAGTGAGTTCTTCGAACAGCAGGCGCACTCGCCGGGTCAGGGCCTGATTCTCTCCGTCGATGAACTGGGCGATGCGATCGAGGACTTCGGGCGTGTCGGTAATGACCAGCGTGCTGCCCCCGCCGTCGAGCTCTGCGACGGTGCCGGCCTGTGTCAGGAAAGGAAGAATGCGAGCCCGGACGGCTTGCAGGGCATGCTGGTCGCCCGACGACAGCGCGGTACTGGATGTATTGTCAAAGCCGCCTGCTTCGGCCGAGCCCGAGCGACCCAGGCGCGCGTCGGCGCGGCTGGAAAGTGTCAGTGCGCGCACATCGAACACGCGCGTCTGCATGCGATAGAACTCGATGGCGTGACGATGGTAGCGCCAGTTCACGCCGAAGCTCGCAGCGAGCATGTCCAGCGTATCGGGCAGCGGCCGGGGCCCCGCCTGCACCGGCACCCGCAGCGTGGTGGCCAGATCGGCGGGCACGGCATTGCCGAGCCTGGGCAGGAACAGCGACTGCGGCAGTAACGCATCGGGCGCGACGCGTACCGCAATGCCGGTCGCGCGCGTCAGGCGCTCGGCCAGCGCAGGCAGGTCGAGTTTGCCGGCGAACAGCAAGGTCGTGTCGATCTCGCCCCGCAAGGCCGGCGGCAGTACGGCATCGCGCGCCAACGGCTGTGGGCGGCCCGCCAGCCAGGGTTTATCGACATCTTGCGCGGCGATGCGCGCGGCGCGGTCGGATGCCGCTGCGGCGAACTGGCGTTGGCCGGACTCGAGCTGCGTATGCGCGCCGGCAATCGCGTCGCGCAGAGCCTGCAAGGACTGTTGGGCGGCGCATCCGCCCAATGTCAATAATGCAAGGCTGCAAGGCAAAAAGCGCAAAATCATGGGCGGGCCCCCGACGCGGCGGAGCGGTCGCATGCCTGTGTGAACGGCACGACGCGCAACACCTTGTTTGTGTAGAAACACGGTTGAACGGGCCGCTCGCCCAGTTCGGTAGAAGCCAGCAACTGACGCACGGCGGTCTTGAAATCGGCGGCGAAGGTCGCGTGGCCCGCCAGGGGTATATCGACATCGACTGACCAGTGCTGGGGCTCGAACGTCCAGCCGGAATGGGCTGCCCAGCGGGCCAACACAGCCCTGAGCGTGGTGTCGGATGGGCCGGCGTGAAAGGACTGTGCCAACGACGCTTCAGGCGACGCAGCGTCAGCGGGCGGTGGGTCAGAAGGCCGCGTGTCGGTGCGCGGCACGGGCGATACGGCGCGGATTTTCGCTACCTCGGACGCAAGCCGTGTCGGCGCGGGGGCCTCATCGACGGATGCGCTGGCAGGCGGATCGGGATCCGGCAGGCCTGGCGGCGCGGGGCGCGGCCCCGGAATGCCCGAGGACTGCCGCCGCTCGACTCTTGCCGCATGCTGTCCGCCCTGAAGCACCAGCGCGGGCCAGATGCCCTCGACAACAATGTAGGGGTCGCGGCGCACGTGCGGTAAAGGTTTGAGCCCGGCTGGCGTCTGCGCAAACACGGCCGGCGGCGTGCGCCCCGGCGCGTATTGCAGCCAGGTATGCCCGGCGCCGCTGAAGACCTGAAGCGGCGCGACGGCAGGATCCCCCGACAATTGCCAGTCGAAGTCATAGTGCGCTGCCGGCGCGTCACTGCGCCAGGCCGGCGGGCCGGACCATTGCGCGCAAGCCGCCAGCCCCAGCGGCAGCACGCCCAGTAGAAAGAGTCGAACCATGCTCGTCCTGATCGGAATCGCGCTTCGGGTTGGAGCGCGTAGACGGCATGGTGGCGCGCCTTGCAGAAGGCGCCTAGACAGACATATACGAACGGAGCTTTTTGCTCACTCGACACGCAGGAACCATTGCAGCCCCCCAAAAAAAACCGGCCCTGCAGGCCGGTTGCATGCGTACGACGGACCGTGGCGGACGCGGCCGCCCGGCCCGCCGCCGGCTAGCGCTGCTGCGCCAGCTTGCGCGCCTGATCGGCGGCGCGGTTCAATGCCGCCACAGGCGGGGTCTTGCCTTCGAGGGCTTCGTTCAGTTCCTGGTTGAGCACGACTTCGACGCGGTCGTAATTGGCCATGCGGAAGCCGCGGCTGGTCTGGGGCGCTTTCCCGACCATGGATTGCACGATGGCCTGCGCGCCCGGCACCTTGTTGTAGAACGACACATCGGCGGCGCGGAAGGCCGCGTCGGTCAGCGGCAGATAGCCTGTGCGCTGATGCCATTCGGCGGCGATGACCGGCTTGGCGAGCCATGCCAGGAATTGGGCCGTGGCCTTTTCCTGGGCCTGCGAATGGCCTTCGATCGCCCACAGTGCCGAACCGCTGATGAACGGCGCGCCGGCTTCTTTGGTGACCTGGTCGTAATACGGCAACGGTGCAACGCCGAAGGACAGCGAACGCGTATTCATGAACAGGCCTGCGGCGCCCGATCCCGACGTCAGCACGGCGCATTCGCCCTTGGCGAACAGCTTGTCGCTTTCGTTATCGTCGGAATGGGCCGTGAAGAGCAGCGATCGCTTCCAGCTGACCATGAGCGACACATGGCGCATGTACAAGGTGTCGAAACGCAGCGTGGGAGCAGCCTTGGAGGAGGCCAGGCCGTTGTCGTTGCTGGTGAACGCCTGCTTGTTCACCGGCGCGAGGTTTTCCAGGTGCACCTTGACCTGGTTGCTGGATGCATACGGGCATTCGATATTGGCCACGTCGCGCAGCTTGAGAAGGTCGCCCTGCAAGTCGGCCCAGGTGCGCGGCGGGCGGTTGGGGTCGAGCCCCGCCTTTTTGTAGTACGACAGGTTGTAGAACATCATGGGCACTTCGGCCATCCAGGGAAAGGCCAGCAAGCGCCCCTTGGCATCCCGCGTGAAGCTCGACGTAGACGGCAGGAACCAGTTGAGGTCTTTGATGGGGTAGCGCGCCAGCAACTGATGCAGCGGCAGGATGGCCTTGTGGTCCGATACCACTTCGGGTGAACGGTTATCGGACAGCTGAATCAGGTTGGGCCCCTTCTTTTTCTTCAGCGCATCGGCCGCCGCTTGCTGCAGCGCCTGTTCGGTGGGGAAGTCGCGCAATTCGACGCTGACTTCTTTTTGTTCTTTGTTGTATTTCTTGGCAAGCTTTTCGAACTCGGCCTTGTTGGGGCCGGACAGCGTGTGCCAGACCTCGATCTCGACGTCGGCGCCGTGCGCTGCGCCCGCGACGGCCAGCGCCGCGCCGAATACCCAGGTACGCCGACTGGCCACCAGTGCGCGGGCCAGGCCCGCCAGTTGCAATGTCTTCATAGGTTACGAACCAAGAAAAGGAAATTCGGGCTCGGGCCGGCGTCCGCTGAGCAGATCGGCCAGCGCCCGGCCCGAACCGACGCCCATGGTCCAGCCCAGCGTACCGTGGCCTGTATTCAGGTACAGGTTGGGGATGCGGGTGCGGCCGACCAGGGGCACGTTCGAAGGAGTGGACGGGCGCAGGCCCGACCAATAGCTGACGCTCTCGAAGTCGAGCGCGTCGGGAAACAGTTCGCGCGCCAGGCGCGCCATGGCCTGGCAACGGCCGGTGTTCAATTCGCGCGAATAGCCCGACAGTTCTGCCGTGCCGGCCATGCGCAGGCGGTTGCCCAGGCGCGTGAACACGACCTTGTGACTGCTGTCGGTAAGGCTGACCACCGGCGCGCGCGCCGGATCGCGGATATCGAAAGTGGCCGAGTAACCCTTGGCCGGGTATACATTGCATGGCACGCCCAGGGGCCTGACCAGCCTGGGGCTGAAACTGCCCAGCGCCACCACGTAGGCGTCGGCCGCGATGCGGCCGTAGCTGCCGTCGGGCTGAATGACTTCGATGGCCTCGACCTGGCCGCCCCCGGTCACCAGGCGCGTGACGCTGGTGCCGTAGCGGAACTCGACGCCGGCAGCCTCGCATCGCTGCGCCAGGCCGGCCGTAAACAGATGCACGTCGCCGCTTTCGTCTTCGGGGGTGTAGTCGCCGCCGACGATGGTGGCCCGGTGAGCCGCCAGCGCCGGTTCGATGGCAACCACTTCGTCGGCCGTGACGACGCGGCGCTCGACGCCGAAATCGCGCATCAGGCCGGCGGCTTTCTGCGAAATTTCGAACTCGTGGGGGTCGCGGTAGAAATTGAGAATGCCGCGTTCGAGGTGATCGTACGGAATGGCCAGTTCGGCACGCATGGCCTGAAGCGTGGCGCGGCTGTATTCGGCAAGCCGGACCATCGCCCGGATGTTGGGCGCGAGCCGGCCCGGCATGCATTCACGCAGAAACGCCAGGCCCCACATCCATTGGCGCCAATCCAGTTGCGGACGGAACAGCAGGGGTGCGTCGTCCTGGAACAGCCACTTGAGGAGCTTCAGTGGCGCCTGCGGATTGGCCCAGGGTTCGGCATAGGACACGGAAATCTGGCCTCCGTTGGCCAGGCTGGTTTCCTGGGCGGGGCCGCTGCGGCGTTCAACGACCACGACGTCGTGACCCGCCTGGCGCAGCCACCATGCGCTGGAAATGCCGATGATGCCGCTACCCAATACCGCTACTTTCATGCGCGACTTGCTCCTTGCCCCGCGCGCCGCAAAGAGACGATCTCCCTGCGGCCACGGCTCGATCCTGTAGGAATGCCGGTGCGGCAGTGTACTGCGTCGGTACGCCCCCGCCTACAACATAAACAAAGGGGGCGTATCCAGTTGCAGCCGGACGTTTCCGACCGGCCTGCGCCGCCGGCTTCAGCCGGCGCGGGCCAGGTCGGCCTCGGACGTAAATGCATCGGCGTAGAACTCGTCTTCCGGTAGGCCGCATTGGGCGGAAAATTCGCGCCGCGCGGCATCGACCATGACCGGCGCGCCGCACGCATATACCTGGTATCCGGACAGATCGGGATGATCCTGCAGCACGGCCTGGTGCACGAAGCCGGTGCGGCCCGTCCAGCCGTCTTCCGGAAGACCATCGGACACCACTGGCACATATTGGAAATCGGGCAGTGTCCGGGCCCAGGACTGCGCCAGCTCGTGCATGTACAGGTCGCGCGGGCGGCGCCCGCCCCAGTACAGCGCCACGGGACGACGTATGCCATGGTGAGCCATGTGCTCGACAATCGCCTTCACGGGCGCAAAGCCGGTGCCGCTGGCCAGCAGGATAATGGGCTTGTCGCTGTCTTCGCGCAGGAAGAAAGAACCGAACGGGCCTTCCAGACGCAGGATTTCCCGTACCTTCATCTGGGTGTCGCCGGCGCCGAACACGTGGTCGGTGAAGACGCCCCCCGGCATGTGGCGCAGGTGCAGTTCGATCGGACTGCCTGCATGCGGCGGGCTGGCCATGGAATAGCTGCGGCGCTTGCCATCTTTGAGAATGACCTCGATGTACTGCCCGGCGTAATAACGGAATGGTTCGGCCGCCGGCAGTTGCAGGCGCAGCACGGTGACATCGGGCGCGGCCAGTTCCATGGCCTGCACGCGCGCCGGCAGTTTGCGGATCTGGATGTCGCTGGCCAGCCGGACTTCCGTGGATTCGATGACCAGGTCCGACTGCGGCCGGGCCTGGCAAAACAAGGTGTAGCCCTGCGCCAGTTCTTCGGGCGACAGAATCTGCGCGGGATACTCGCCCGCATCGGCCTGGCCCGAAATAACCTTGCCCTTGCAGGTCGAACAAGCGCCGTTGCGGCAGCTGTAGGGCAGCACGATCCCGGCGGCCAGGGCGGCATCGAGCACGGTCTGGCCGGGCTCGGCGGAAAACTGATGCTGGCTGGGTTGTACGGTGACCTGGAAACTCATGGGGACCATCTGTAAAAATCCAATGCGCGGCGCCCGGCGTTGCATTCGGGCGCGGGCGCGCCTGCCCGCAACCGGCGGTCAATTGGGTATTCTATAATTTTTAGCGCGCCGGGACGGCCCGGCGCCGCCCCCGGCCACGGCTGGCGGCATCTTTCCCCGGGGACGACCCCACCGCCGGCGCCAGCCGGCAGCTTTCAAATGGGGTTAAGCATGACCTGGGTCATTCTCGTTTTGGCGGGGCTGTTTGAAGTAGTGTGGGCGGTCGGCCTGAAATACACGCATGGATTCACCCGCCTGATTCCTTCGGCCATCACACTCGTCAGCATGGTGGTCAGCGTCTGGCTGTTGTCCGTCGCGATGAAGAGCCTGCCCCTGGGCACGGCGTACGCGGTATGGGTGGGGATAGGCGCGCTGGGGGCATTCATCTCGGGCATCGTGCTGTTCGGCGAAGCCGTGTCGACCATGCGGGTGGTCAGCGTGCTGCTGATTGCAGCCGGCCTGGTGGGGCTGAAGCTCTCGACCTGAGCAGGACGCCCGCGCGTCAGCGCTAGAAATCCAGTTCGATCTCGACCGGGTCGCCTACCCGCAGGCGGGCGCCCGGCGCTGCGCTGACGATGGCGTTCTGCCCGAACACGACACCGATGTCGAACTTGCGGTATGTGGCCAGCGTGCGCCCGGGTTCGTCGTAGCGCTGCGCAGTCTGCTGGTCGATGTTGGGCATGGGGCAACGCGTGCACGGCTTGACCAGCGCCATGCCGACGCCGTTGGCCGACACCAGGGCGGTGTGGTCTTCGTCGTAGGCTTCCCATTCGCCCTGGATCACGATATTGGGCCGGAAGCGGTTCATGGGCACGGCGGGATGCCCCTGGGCCGCCAGCCGTTGATTCAGCTCATCAAGCGAAGCCTGGTTGGCGATCAGCAGCGGGAAGCCGTCGGCAAACCCGAAATCGTGGTCTCCGTCAAAGGCGGCCGCGAGGTCCGGATGCGCGGCCCGCCAGCGGTCGACCCATTCGGCGCGTGCGGGCCGCTGGGCCTGCGCGTCGATCTTCACCAGTATGCAGTCCTGGCCCAGCACCTCGCTGAGCCACGCCGCCGCCTGGGGACTTTCGTGGCGCGCCGGGACGGTGTCTTTCCAGACCGTGACGGGACGCACGGCCTCGCCCAGTTGCGAGCCGTCGAGCGCAATACTGAGCGCCGGCATGCCGGGCGCGCGCAGTTCAAGACTGTCGGCGGTGATGGCAGGCCGGATCAGGGCCATGGCCGGCCATTGGCGCTGCGTCATGAATTGCCCCTGCGCGGTCAGAATCATCCAGCGCCGGTCGCCGGCCAGGCCGGCGCGGTCGATCGGAGATTCGGCCAGATCAATGGCGGCGCACGATTTGATGGGGTAGATGTGCAGGCTGGCAATGCGTGCGGTCATGGCGGCAGATGGCAGTCGGACATGTGGTCGCAAAGCATACCACTGCGCGTCGGCGCATCAGCCCCCGGCCGTCTGGGCGCACAGCCTGCGTACCGTGTCCAGCGCCGAGCGCAGGTTGGCCTCGAGCGATTCGAGCCCCTGTGGACTCTGCGCCGCGGCATCGCCCGCCGCATTGCCGCCGGACGCCCCGGGAAGCGCGGCATGGATCTGTTCGCCGGCCGGGCCCACGTCGACATCGAACACCAGTTTTTCGGCGCGATGCCAGGTAGTAAACCACTCGAGGGGCTGGCCGTGCTGGTCGTACCCCTGCCCTTCCAGCATCAACAGCGGGCTGCCGGCGGGCACCTGCAATTCGGCCGCAAGGGCGGCATCGGCCGCCACGGCGCGTATGCGGTTGCGGCCGCGGCCGGGATGCAGGCCGTACCGCAGCGCCAGCGTGCGATGCAGCGATGCATCCTGCAGGTGCCCGGCGGACAGCCCCGGCAGGCGGGCGCGCGGCAGCCATGTGCGCACGAACGCCAGAGGCTCATCGTCGACGCGCCGCAGCCGCTCGAGCACCAGAGTCTCGGGGGTATTGAAGAATGCCGCGACCTCGGCAGGCGGCTCGGCCGGTTCGAAACGCAGCACGCGTGTGAGAAGCGTGGTGCCTGTGTGGGCGAACTGCTCAAACAGCCCTGTGGAACGCTGCACCATGCGGTGGTGCTCGCGTGCCGGGGCCACCGTGGGTGCGCGGCCGGGCTCGCGGTGGATCAGGCCTTCGGCCACCAGCGCCGCGAGCGCCTGCCGGACTACGCTGCGCGCCACCCCGAATTGCCTGCACAATGCCGCCTCGCTGGGCAGGACGGTGCCCGGCGCCCACTGCAGTTCGCGGATGTCGCGGCGCAAGGCCTGAGCCACCTGGCCGTGCAGGGGTTGAGTGCTGGACCGGTCAACCGGCCCCTCGGGTTCGGCGGCAAACGCCATGGAATCAGTCTCCGGTGGTGGAGCGCGCAGTTTCCCATACATGCGACCAGCCCGGGGCCAGATGGGCGGCGCGTTCGGCAGCCAGCACCAGGCTTTCTTCGCGGGCGATGCCCTTGCCGGCGATGTCGAACGCCGTGCCGTGGTCGACCGACACGCGCACCACCGGCAGCCCCACGGTGATGTTGACGCCGTCATCGCCATACACCGACTTGAACGGCGCATGGCCCTGGTCGTGATAGCAGGCGATGACGAATTTCCATTTGCCGCGCACGGCCTGCGGGAACAAGGCGTCTGCCGGGATGGGGCCGGCGGCGCGGATGCCCGCCGTGTTGGCCTCGGCCACGGCAGGGGCCAGGATGTCGGCGTCTTCGGTGCCGAAAATGCCGTTTTCCCCTGCGTGGGGGTTCAGGCCTGCCACGGCCACGGGCTCGTCGCCGCGCCCGAGCGCGCGAGCGAACGATCCGGCCAGCCGCAGCACGGCGCGCATGCGCTGCGGGTTGACGTCTTCGATGGCCTGCCGCAACGACACGTGGGTCGTGGCATGGAAGATGTACAGGTCGCCCGCCGAAAGCACCAATGAAAATGTCTTGACGCCGAACTCGTGTGCCAGCAACTCGGTATGGCCGGGCCATTTGTGGCCCGCCAGGTGCATGGCCGCCTTGTTCAGGGGCGCGGTGACGATGCCGTCGATGCGTCCCGCGCGGGCCAGCGCGCAGGCGGTGGTGACAAAGCGCACCGAACCGTCGCCGGCGTCGGCGCTGAGTTCGCCTGGCGGCACATGCTCGAGCGTCGGACCAGCCTGGATGATCTCGATTGTGCCCGGTGTGTTCTGCACCTGCTCGGGCCCTTCGACCACCCGCACGCGCGATGCGTCGGCGCCCAGGGCCAGCGCAGCCTTGCGCATCGCGCCCGCATCGCCTACCACCACCAGGCGGGCCTTCTGCCGCAGGTCGTCATGGCCCAGCAGCATCTTTGCGGTGATTTCCGGCCCGATGCCGGCGACGTCGCCCAGCGTAACGGCCAGAGTAGGAATGCGGACAGGCGTTGCGTCTTGTGTCATGCGGGAAACCTCCGTTCGCGGACCGCACGCGCGGCCCGGATCAATACATCGTCAGTGCCAAAGCCGCCGGCCTTGGTCACAATGGGCAGCCCGGCGGCCCTGCCGCCGGTAAGCGTGCCCAGGGGCACGCCGCCCATCACCTCGTCGACCAGTGCGATGCCGCCGGCCTGCAGTGCGGCCAATACGGCGCTGGCGCCATCGCCGCCCGTAGCCACCACGCCTGCTGCGGCGTCGCCCTGGATAAGCCGGCCCACCAGTTCGCCCAGGCGGGCGGCGACGACGTCGGATTCGAGATCGTCGCGCCGACCCTCGGGGGCCAGCAACAGCAACGTGCCCGGGCCGCTCGCCGCAGCTTCGGATTCGCAGACCTGCGCGGACCAGTCGCGCCAGGCATTTGCATCGGCCAGTTGCGCCAGCGAAGGTGACCAGGTGCGGGCGCCCGCCGCCTGCAAAGCCTGCGCCTGTCGGCGCGAAGCGCTGTGCTGCGACGTCACCACGACAATAACCGTTCCCTGCGATTCGGCGCTGGCCCACTGGCGCGCCAGCGGAATGGCCAGGCCGCCCGACCCCACCGGCAGGGCGCGCTCGCCCATGAGCACGATGGCCTGGGCCAGGCGATCCAGTTCGCCGGTGGTCTGCGCATCCACGACCACGACAGCTCCGGCAGCCGCGATGCGGCCGGCCAGCTCATGCGGCGATTCATCATCACGCATGGACAATTGCGCGCCATCCAGCAGCGTGGGGATATGGCTTTCGGTAACCGGCGTCACGGGGTCGGTGGCCGCCGAAGTCTCTGTGACCGGCCGGCCGTCTACATAAAGCACGCCCTCGCGCACCGTACGTCCGGTTGCCGGAAATGCCGGGCACACCACCGCCACCGCGTCCTCGCGCCAAGCTGCGCGCGCCGCGTCGATCTCGGCGCGAAACGCCCCGCGCAGTGTCGAGTCGACTTTTTTGTACAGGCGCCGCACACCGGCCGCACGCAGCGCGGCGACATCTTCGCGCACCACGGCGGCTGCCTGCGCGCCGGGCAGCGGACGGCTGTGCGTGGTTACCGCGATAACTTCGGCGCGGTGTGCTGCCGGGTCGGACAGTGCCTGGCTGGCGCGGCCCACCGACAACTGCGTGGGCCAACCCGCGCGCACGAATTGCACAGCCGTATCGCCCGACCCGGTCAGGTCGTCGGCCACGATGGCGATGAATGGCGCCATGCTTACACCCGGGCGTCGGGAATTGCCTGCGCGGGTTCGCCCATGGCGAGCGCCACATCTTCAGCAGGCTTGAGCTCGCCGGCGCGCTTCAGGAAATACGAGGCGAGCAAGGGGGCCATGATCGAGCTGATCAGCACGCATGCAGCGACCTGCGCCGTGGCGGTGCCGACGTACTGCTGCAGCGACGGATCGGCTGCGGCCACGACGGCCGGGGTGGCGATCGCGTTGCCGGCGGTGGTGCCGGCCGCAAAGCCGATACCGCTCTTGCCGCCACGACGCAGAATGTAGCGGTAGCCCAAGTACACGAGATAGCCGGTGATGGGGCTGATCAACAGGCCCAGGATAAGGCCGCTCATGCCGCCCGACACGACGGCGCCCAGGTTGATGCCCGTGCCCAGCGCAAAGGCGAAGAACGGGATCACGATGTTCGGCACGGGTTTGAGCACGTTGCGCCATTGCACATCGAGGTTGCCCACCACCACGCCAAGCAGAAACGGCACCAGGGCGGCGATCAGCGCGCTCACCGGAATATCGGCCAGGCCCGACGCGCCCAGGAACAACAGGCTGAAGAAAGGGCCGTCGTTGACGGCGCTGGCCACATAAGCGCCGCGGTCACGGCTGTCGCCGTATTGCCCCGTATAGGCCAGCCACAGGCCACCGTTGCTGTTGTCGAAGGCGGCCAGCATCGCCAGGATGGAGACACCCAGCACGCCGTCCAGGCCCACGTAACTGCCCAGCAGCACAATCAGCGTGGCCGGCACGATGGTTTTTGTCAACAGGATGGTGCCCGCCGTGGCCAGGATAGGCCCGCCGGTGCGCATATTGACCTGGGTGCCCGTGGCGAAGATCAGCAGCGCGATCAGCGGCAAGGCGCTGTTCTTGAACAGCGCCGTGGTGAACCCGCCAATTGCCAGCGCGTCGGGCGCGAACGTGCCGATGATGGATCCCAGGATCAAGGGGAGCAACATCAGCCCGCCCGGCACCTTCATCATGGCGGCGAACATGGGAAAACGGGAAACCTCGGAGGTCATGAAGTGTCTCCAGTACCTTGTCAGGAAGTAGGTAGCAGGCCTGGCTGGCCCGGTGAACCGGGATATTCCGGCGCGTAAAACGGCTAGTGTACCCGATACGTACAGCCTGTACGTACAGTATCCCTACCCTGCGGGTGCTCATAGCCATCGTACCGGCAAGTCGGGCAGATCCGGCGCCCGGGGACACCCGCAGGGAGCCAGCCACGCACTCGGCAAATGTGCGGCTCCGTGCTGATGATGGGTGTCTGACACCCTTCGGGAGTCAGACACCTGTTGGGCGGAATGGGCGGGCTAATGCTGCTGGGGGTGTCTGACACCCTTCGGGAGTCAGACACCTGCTTGCGGGGGTTGGGTGTCTGACTCCCGGAGGGTGTCAGACACCGTTCAACAAGCGCACATCCGGCCACGCGTAGCGCCTGAAAACAAAAACCCCGCAGGGCGGACCTTGCGGGGTTGAAGGGAGCGACCGGCGCCGCCTATTCGACGAGCTTGAGCTTGTCCAGCGGCGTGACGGCCTTGAAGGCCTTGCGGGTGGCGATGTGCTCGGGGCGCGGCTCCAGCCCGTACTTGGGCGGCTGCAGCGTGTTTTCCATGCTGTTGTACACCATGAACACATTCGAGCGCGGCCACGGCGAAATGTTGCTGTTGGAGCCGTGCATCGTGTTGCAGTCGAAGAACACCACGGAGCCGGCCTTTGCCGTCATCGTGCGGATGCCGCCCTGCTCCACCAGCAGTTGCAGGCTGACCGGGTCGGGCACGCCATACTCCTGCTTCTTCAGCGACTGCTTGTAGTGGTCACGCGGCGTCTCGCCCACGCACGAAATAAACTGGCGATGCGAGCCCGGCACCAGCATCAGCGGGCCGTTGCACTCGTTGTTGTCGGTAAGCAGCACCGAGCAGCTCAGCGCACGCATCGACGGCATGCCGTCCTCGACGTGCCAGGTTTCGAAATCGGAATGCCAGTAGAACTCCTTGCCCTTGAAGCCCGGCTTCAGGTTGGCGCGCGACTGGTGGATATACACCTCGGAGCCCAGCAGCTGACGGGCCACGTTGGCCAGGCGCGGATCGCGGGTCAGGCGGGCAAGCATGGGGCTCAACACATGCACCATGAAGATCGAGCGCACCGCATTGCTGCCCGGCTCGGTAATGGCCTCTTCGCGGCGCACAATGGCCGGGTCGCGCGTCATGCGCTCGACCTCATTCACGAGGGCCTGGACTTCTTCTTCGGTAAACAGGTTTTCCAGAAGCAGGAAGCCATCCTGTTCATAGCGCTGGACCAGGTCGGCCGACAACGCATCGGCGTACTTTCCTTCGCCATAGACCACCGGGTCCTGACGGGCAATGATGGCGGAACTGCGATCCGTACGCGAGGCGTACGGATCCTGTGCAGGTGAGATCATGTTCGTCCTCCTGTTCTCAGGCCGCTTCTTCTTCGGCGGGCAGCGCATAGACGCCTTCGGCATCGTGCACTTCCTGACCGGTCAGCGGCGGGTTGAATACGCAGATGACGCGCAGCGGCTCTTTACCGCCGCACAGCCAGTGTTCGTCGTGTTCGTTCAAGGCATACACCACGCCCGGCCCCAACTCGTACGTCTTGCCGTCGGCAACGGTCTCGATCGTCCCGTCGCCTTCGATGCACCAGACCGCTTCAAGATGGTTCTTGTAATGGATGTGGGTGCGTCCGCCGGGAAAAATGGTGGTCTCGTGAAACGAAAAGCCCATGCCGTCCTTTTTCAGCAGCACGCGGCGGCTGACCCAGGTTTCGGTGCGGACTTCGTCCGGAGTGCCAATCACATCTTTCACATTGCGTACGATCATCGACGTTTTCCTCCAAATTTCAATACTTGGGCAGATTGCCCCGATTCGCCCAGCGCGTCGGCCACTGAGGCCTCGATGGCTTCCAGGCCGCGGGCCAGATGTTCATCTTCGATGGTGAGCGCGGGCAGCAGCTTCAGCACCTCGTCATGCGCGCCCGACGTCTCGATGACGACGCCACGCTTGAATGCGTGCTGCGCGATGCGGTTGGCGAGAGCCGGTTCCGCAGTGGCCACCAGACCCTGGATAAGCCCGCGACCCCGCACAGCCAGGCCGGCGTTGGGGAAGCTGTGGGCCAGGTTTTCGAGCCAGTCGCGCACCAGGCGCTCCTTGCGCTGCACTTCGTTGGCGAACGCATCGCTGGACCAGTAGGTGTCCAGGGCCTGCGTGGCCGTGACAAAAGCCAGGTTGTTGCCGCGGAACGTGCCGCTGTGCGCGCCGGGTTTCCAGATATCGAGTTCCGGCTTCATCAGCACCAGCGACATGGGCAGGCCATAGCCCGACAGGGACTTCGACAGCGTAATGATGTCGGGGCGGATGCCGGCCGACTCGAAGCTGAAGAAGCTGCCCGTACGGCCGCAACCAACCTGGATGTCGTCGACGATCAGCAGCATATCGTGGCGGCGGCACAGCTTTTCCAGCTCTTTCAGCCAGCGCAGCGTCGCCACATTGACCCCGCCCTCGCCCTGCACCGTTTCCACGATGACACCGGCGGGCTTGTCCATGCCGCTGCTGGGGTCGTCCAGCATGCGTTCCAGATAAGCAATGGTGTCGACGTCGGGACCGAAGTACCCGTCGTAAGGCATGAAGGTGGTGTTGCCCAGCGCAAAGCCGGCAGCATCACGGAACTTCATGTTGGCCGTGGCGGCCAGCGAACCGCCGCTGACGCCGTGGAAACCGTGAGTGAACGAGATAATGTTGGGGCGCCCTTTTACCTGGCGCGCGATCTTCAGCGCGGCCTCGACCGCGTTGGTGCCCGTGGGGCCGGTGAACTGCAACGTGTACTGCCAATTACGCGGCTTGAGCAGCACGCGATCGACGGTTTCAAGAAACTGCTTCTTGGCGCTGGTGGCCATGTCCAGGCCGTGCACCACACCATCGGACTCGAGATACTCGAGCAGCTTTTCCTTGAAGACAGGGTTGTTGTGGCCGTAATTGAGAGTGCCTGCACCACTGAAAAAATCGATGTATTCGCCGCCGTCTTCATCGATCAGGACAGAGCCTCTCGCCTGGTTGAATATCACCGGAAACGACCGGATGTAGCCACGCACCTCCGACTCCATCCGGTCAAAGATTTTCAAGTCCATAGGATCCTCCCTTCATTTCGTGAATTGACGGATACAGCGGTGCCGCACGGCCCGCAAGACCGTGAAACCCGTGCATCCCCTTTCGATAGGCACTTGCCTGGCCGCCCCTAGCGGGACGGCAGCGAGAACGGGCCTATCTTCAACAGCATCTCGTCGTCATGGTCCGCACCCCCGAACAGCTGCCTGTCGAAGAAGGGCTGTTCGGAGATATGCGCGCCGAGCTCGCCGGCCAGGCCGGCGAAAGTACGGCGCGAAGCCTGGTTGCCAGGCCCCACCGTGGTTTCAAGATGACGAACATGCGCGAGCCCCGGGCGCTGCAGGAGCTCGCCTAGCATGGCGCGGCCCAATCGCTGGCCGCGCGCGCGGGAATGCACCGCAACCTGCCAGACGAAAATCACGTCGGGCCGGTTGGGTGGCAAATAAGCGGAAACAAACCCATCGATGCGGCCGCCGGCGCTTTCGGCCACCACGCAGGTGTCGGAAAAGTGCTCGCACAGCAGCAGATAGGCGTACAGGGAATTGACGTCGAGTGGCGGGCACTCGGATATGAGGCGATGCAGCGCGGCGCCGTCGCTGCGGCGGGGGGCGCGGAACTGCGCGCGCGCTGCCGCCGCCGCCGGCTGGGCAGCCGTGGTAATAGGTGAGTTGGGTTCCAGATTCACTTCCCTCATACGACCAGTCCCGATTCAGGTGGCGTGCCGCCCGTGGGAACTTCAAGAATGGGCGAGGCCACATCGCCATGCGTTTCCACCGCATGCCCTTCTTGTTCCATCAGCGCGACGATGCGCTCGAGCGCGAGCGTGATGGTGGCCTGCTCGAGCTCGGGCAACGCGTTCAACGCGTCGGCCAGGTGCTTTTGCAGGGGAGAAGGCGCCTTGTCGGCCAGTTCGCGGCCGGCATCGGTGGCGGTTACGAATACGATGCGCCGGTCTTCGCGACCGCGCTCGCGCCGCACCAGCCCTTTGTCTTCGAGGCGGTCGAGTATGCCCACCACCGTACTGGGGCTGACGTGGATTTCACGGCTGATAGCCGTGGCAGTAAGCGGCCCATTGGCGATTACTGTGCGCAGGCACATCAGCTGCGGCGCCGTGATGTGGCTGACCGCCGCCAGCTGGCGCGAATGCAGCGCGATCGAGCGCGTGATGCGGCGCAGGGCACGCAGAATGCGCAGATCGTAATGCTGCTGGGACGGTTCGGGCTTCGTGACGTTGTTCATGACTGAAAATAGTTCAGTAGGATTAATTTCTACTCAAATCATTCTACCCAGATAATATGTGCTGCCGGGCCGCAGGTCAACCTTGCCTGTCCATAAAATGTGAACAAATGCGTTCAGATTTCGGCAAGTTGACGAACAATGCGTGCAATTTACCTATTACCCGGAGAAAATCCTCCTGCACCCTGGCTGGTAGCAATTAGCTTGCCCGAGGCGTCGGGGAATACCCTGAGGCGCCAGGAAACACATGTTTTTTAGTGCAGGATTTATTTATCATGTGTTTTTTTGTGCGCCTGGCCTCTTTTAACCGTGTTGTCTTCGCCCCCTTTGCCGGTCATACAGCGGTTGCAAAGCTTGCTCGAGCAATTGCCGCCCGAACTGCAGCGCGCCGCGCACTGGGTAGCCGACCACCCCGCCGAGGTGGGCCTGTGGTCCATGCGCCGCCAGGCCCAGGCATTGGGCGTGGCGCCGGCCACAATGCTGCGGCTGGCCCGTGCTGCCGGCTTTGACAGCTACGAAGATTTCCGCGCGCCCTTCCAGGCTGCCCTGACGGGCGTGCGCCCCGCCAGCCTGCGCGAGCGGGCCGCCGAACTGCAGGCCGCCCAAGGCGACACGGACACACCGGGGCACGACGCCCTTACCGAACTGCAGTCCCGCGCCATCCGCTCGGTGTGCTCGCTCAACAGCTCGGTAGCCTTTGACGCCACCGTCAAGACCTTGCTGCAGGCTCGCCAGGTGGGCTTTCTGGGCACGCGCTCTGCCTTTGGCATTGCCTTCCAGATGCATTACGCGTACCAGCTGGTGCTGCGCAACAGCGTACTTATTGACGGCCTGGGCGGACTGGAAGCCGAATCTATCGATAACCTGCGCGATTGCGACGCATTGATCGCGATTTCACAGTCACCCTACCCCGCCGCCACCGTACGGCTGGCGCGCCAGGCGGCGCAGCAGGGCGTGGCGGTTATCGCCCTGACTGACGACGCGTTGTCGCCGCTGGCGGTCGATGCGCGCCACGTGCTGGTGTTCGAGCGCCCCGACCGCGACGGCGTGCGGCACCAGCCAATGCAACGGGGTCCGGGCTCATTCTTCCATACCACGGCGGGCCTGCTCGGGCTGGCCGAACACCTGATCGCGCGCCTGACGGCGCGCGGCGGCGTCGAAGTGCTGAACCGCCTGAGCGAAATCGAAGAACGCATGCAGGCCGACAAGGTTTTCTGGTCTACGCACCCGATGCAGCACAGTCCCTGACCGCCGCGCCCCGGATGTTTCACGCAGACGCCGCGCGGCGCCCTTTCTTGCCTACTTACCTGATACGACCGACATGAGCACCACCCACGTCTTTCACCGATCATTGCGCGCCACGCCTGCCGTGGCGGTACGCGGCCAGGGCGCCTGGCTATATGACAGCGCGGGGCGCGCCTACCTGGACGGATCCGGCGGCGCCGCCGTGTCGTGCCTGGGCCACAACCACCCCGATGTGCAGGCGGCCATGCACGCACAGATCGACCAGTTGGCCTATGCGCACACCAGCTTCTTCACCACCGAAGTGGCCGAGCGCCTGGCCGACAACCTGGTGCAGCACGCGCCGGCCGGAACCAGCCATGCGTACTTTGTGTCGGGCGGCTCCGAGGCTGTCGAGGCCGCGCTGAAGATGGCGCGGCAGTATTTCGTCGAAATCGGCCAGCCGCAGCGCCGGCACATCATCGCCCGTCGCCAGAGCTACCACGGCAACACGCTGGGCGCCCTGGCGGTAGGCGGCAACGAATGGCGCCGCGAGCAGTTCAAGCCGCTGCTCATCGACGTCACGCACGTTTCGCCCTGCTACGAATACCGCGACCGCCGCGACGACGAGACCCCGGAAGCCTACGGCGAACGCCTGGCTCGCGAACTCGACGACACCATCACGCGGCTGGGCGCCGACAGCGTGATGGCTTTCGTGGCCGAGCCGGTGGTGGGCGCCACGGCAGGCGCCCTGACACCGGTGCCGGGCTATTTCCGCCGCATCCGGGAAGTGTGCGACCGTTACGGCGTACTGCTGATCGCCGACGAAGTCATGTGCGGCATGGGGCGCACCGGCACCCTGTATGCGGTGGAACAAGAGCAGGTCGTGCCCGACCTGATCACCATCGCCAAGGGGCTGGGCGGCGGCTACCAGCCGATAGGCGCGGTCATGGCGCAGGAAAAAATCGTGGCTGCCATGAGCGCCGGAACCGGCTTCTTCCAGCACGGCCACACCTACCTGGGCCATGCCACCGCCTGCGCCGCCGCGCTGGCCGTGCAGAACGTCATCCAGCGCGACGGCCTGCTGCAGCGCGTGCGCGACCAGGGCGCGGGCCTGCGCGAGCGGCTGCAGGCAACGCTGGGCGAGCATCCCCACGTCGGGGATATCCGCGGCCGCGGCCTGTTCATGGGCGTGGAACTGGTGGCTGATCGCGCCACCAAGCAGACGTTCGACCCCCAGCTCAGCCTGCATGCCCGCATCAAGCGCGAGGCCATGTCCCGCGGGCTGATGGTTTACCCCATGGGCGGTACTATTGACGGCCAGCGCGGCGACCACGTACTGCTGGCGCCGCCCTTTATTATTTCTGACGACGAACTGGACCAGCTGACCGAGCGGCTGGCGGGCGCGATCGACGCGGCCATTGCCCAGACCCGGTCGTAGGATTATTGACGCGCCAGGGCACAACCCCGGCGCCGCTACGCCGCGCCCGGACACGGGCGCGCCAATCGCCGGAAACACCGGTATTCTTACGGGGAAAATCCTCAAAAGGAGTTTGTATGAGCAAGTCTGTCAAACACACCTTGGGCACTAAAAAAGGGTGGGGACTGGCCGCGGCGTGCGCGGCGGTGGCGATGGCATTCGCCGCTCCCACGCCTGCTTCGGCGCAACAGAAGTTCGTCAGCATCGGTACTGGCGGCGTGACGGGCGTCTATTACGCCGCCGGCGGCGCCATCTGCCGCCTGGTCAATAAAGACCGTTCCTCGCACGGCATCCGCTGCTCGGTCGAGTCCACCGGCGGCTCGGTGTTCAACGTGAACACCATCAAGGCGGGCGAACTGGACCTGGGCGTGGTGCAATCCGACGTGGGCTACAACGCCTTCAACGGCGTGGGCCAGTTCAAGGACGCCGGCAAGTTCGACAAGCTGCGCTCGGTGTTCTCGATCCACCCCGAACCGTTTACCGTAGTGGCGCGCAAGGAAGCCAACATCAAGTCGTTCGAAGACTTCAAGGGCAAGCGCTTCAACGTGGGCAACCCCGGCTCCGGCACGCGCGCCTCGATGGAAGAGCTGCTGGCCACCATGGGTTGGACGATGAAAGACTTCGCCCTGGCTTCGGAACTGCGCCCCGATGAGCACGGTTCGGCGCTGTGCGACGGCAAGATCGACGGCTTCTTCTATGGCGTGGGCCACCCCTCGGCCAACATCCAGGACCCCACCACCACGTGCGGCGCGCAACTGGTGTCGCTGACGGGCCCGGCGGTCGACAAGCTGGTGGACAAGTACCCCTACTATGCCCATGCCACCATCCCCGGCGGCCTGTATCCCAGCAACCCCAACGACACCAACACCTATGGCGTGACGGCCACGTTCGTCACCTCGGCGGATGTGCCTGATGAGGCCGTCTACACGGTTGTCAAAGCGGTGTTCGACAACCTCGACGACTTCAAGAAGCTGCACCCCGCTTTTGCCCACCTGAAGGCTGAAGACATGGTCAAGAACGGCCTGTCCGCGCCGCTGCACCCCGGCGCCGAGAAGTACTTCAAGGAAAAAGGCCTGCTGTAATGCTGCGCCGGCCGGCCACGCGCGCACCGCGGCGGCGTGGCCGGCCCTGCTTTTCACCATAGCGCCCCGGCGCGCACCGTGCACCAGCGCGGCGCGCGCTTGCGGGCCACCCGAACATTCTGGGGAAATTAATGAAGACCGAGCCGTCTACTACGACAGCCGATCTGGAACAATTGGTCGCGGATGTCGACCGCGGCGGGCGCCAGTGCGGCGGCATCGCCGGCGCCACGCTCGCCATCGGCGCCCTGATGTGGTCGCTGTTCCAGCTTTGGTATGCGTCGCCCCTGCCCTTTGCGTTGAGCTGGGGCATTTTCAACGACACCGAGGCGCGCGCGCTGCACCTGGGCATTGCGATGTTCCTGGGTTATCTGGCCTATCCCGCCCGCAAAAGTTCCCCGCGCGACCGGATGCCGCTGCACGACTGGGTGCTGGCCTTCATCGCGGCTTTCTGCGGTGCGTACCTGTTCCTTTTCTATAAAGAGCTGGCGGGCCGCCCCGGGCAGCCCACCACGATGGACGTGACCGCCGCCGCCATCGGCCTGCTGCTGCTGCTGGAAGTCACGCGCCGCTCGCTGGGCCTGCCCATGACGGTACTGGGCGCCGTGTTCGTGCTGTATGTGCTGGCAGGCCCCTGGCTGCCCGATGTACTGGCCCACCGGGGCGCATCCATCGAACGCCTGGCCTCGCACATGTGGCTGACCACCGAAGGGGTGTACGGCGTGGCGCTGGGCGTGTCAGTGTCATACATCTTCATCTTCGTGCTGCTGGGGTCGCTGCTGGACAAGTGCGGCGCCGGCAATTACATGATGCAGGTATCGTTCGCCCTGCTGGGCCATTTGCGCGGCGGGCCCGCCAAGGTGGCCGTGGTGTCGTCGGCCGTCAACGGCCTGGTGTCGGCGTCGTCGGTGGCCAACGTGGTCACGGGCGGCATCTTTACCATTCCGTTGATGAAAAAGGCCGGTTACGGCGGCGTCAAGGCCGGCGCGATCGAAACGGCTTCGTCTGTCAACGGCCAGATCATGCCGCCGGTGATGGGCGCCGCCGCTTTCCTGATGATCGAATACGTCGGCATTCCGTACACGGACATCATCCGCCACGCCATCCTGCCCGCGTCCATTTCCTATATCGCGCTGTTCTACATCGTGCATCTGGAAGCGCTCAAGCTGGGCATCCAGCCCATGATGGCCGGCGGCAAGCCGCGCACGGCGCTGCAGAAGCTGGCCGGCTGGGGCATGGGCATTTCCGGCACGCTGATCGTCATGGGGCTGATCTACTGGATCGGCATGGGGGTCAAGGCCGTCGCAGGCGACGCCGCGCTGTGGATACTGCTTGCCATCCTGGTGGCGCTGGACATCTGGCTGTTGCGCATCGCCGCGCAGCATCCCGACCTGCCCGAAGAAATCAGCGTCACCAACCCGGTGCGGCCCGAACCCTGGCCCACGGTGCGGGCGGGCCTGCACTTCCTGATCCCCATCGGGATACTGGTCTGGTGCCTGAGCATCGAAGAACTGTCGGCCGGGCTGTCGGCCTTCTGGGCAGCTGTGGCCATGCTGCTGCAGATGGTCACCCAACGCCCCATCATGGCCTGGTTCCGCGGCCAGGAGGTCGCCCCCGCCTTGGGGCGCGGCTGGCGCGAAGCCATCGGCGGGCTGGAGGACGGCGCACGCAACATGATCGGCATCGCCATCGCCTGCGGCACCGCGGGCCTGATCGTGGGCGCCATCACGCTGACCGGCCTGGGCCTGCGCATGACCGCGTTCGTCGAACTCATTTCGATGGGCAACGTGCTGCTGATGCTGGTCTTCACCGCCGTGGTGTGCCTGATCCTGGGCCTGGGCATGCCGACCACCGCCAACTATATCCTCATGGCCACCCTGATGGCTCCGGTAGTGGTGGAACTGGGCGCGCAGAACGGCCTGGTGATTCCCCTGATCGCCGTGCACATGTTCGTGTTCTATTACGGCATCATGGCGGACATTACGCCGCCAGTGGGTCTGGCCACGTTCGCCGCGGCGGCGATCTCCGGCGAAGACCCCATCAAGACCGGCATACAGGGAACCACGTACGCCCTGCGCACGGCGGTACTACCCTTCATGTTCGTCTTCAATCCGCTGCTGCTGCTGATCGACGTGCATGGGTGGGCAGAACTGCTGCTGGTCGTGGGTGGCGCCACGCTGGCATCGCTGACTTTCGCGGCCGCCACGCTGGGCTGGATGCGGGTGCGCTGCAATGCGTTCGAGGTCGTTATTCTGCTGCTGGTGACCTTCATGCTGTTCCGTCCGGACTGGTTCATGAACCACATATCGGACAAGTATGAAGACCGGCCTGCCGCGGATATCGTCTCCATCGCCGCAGACATGCCCGATGGCGGCCGCCTGGTGGCCGTGCTGCATGGCATGAACATCGAAGGCGACGAGCTCACCAAGACGGTGGCCGTGGCACTGCCCGCGCTGCCCGAAGACGACACCAGCACCGGCGCGGCCGCGGGCCGCAAGCGTCTGGCCGAGGCCGGCCTGATGGTGACCGCGCTGGGCGACCAGGTGCAGATCGGCGCCGTGCAGTTCGGCAGCCGCGCCCGCCGTGCAGGCTGGGAACAAGGCTGGGATGTGGTCAGCGTCAAGACGCCCAACCCGCAACGCCCGTCGGAGTTCTGGGTGTATGTGCCTGCGCTGTTGCTGCTGGCCATGGTGTGGGCCATGCAAGGCCGGCGCGAAAAGCGCCAGAACGGCGGCCTGGCCGTCGCCTGACGGCGCCGAAGGCCGCTCACGCCAGTGTCTGAGCCCCCGCGGCAGCCAGACACTGGCGTGCCTGCCGGTTACCGGGGCGTCTGACTCCCACAAGGGCGTCAGACGCCATTTCCGGGCCGACTTCTTGCTTCTTTACAGTACCGGTGACAGCACGGGTTGCTTGGGCCGCACGTCCAGCATGCGGCCCTTGCGGGCGCGCTTGCCCACGTAGGGCTCCAGCGCCGCGCCGGCCAGAATGTCTTCGGTGGGCTTGTTTCGGTAGATGCCGGCTGCGCGCAGGCCGCCTGCACCGACAGGCACGGTTTGCGCCAGCTTGTCGGCGGCGTCCAGGCCCATGAGCACAGTGCCGCGCCCCCCGCCGGAAAGCACCTTTACCTCGTCCAGCCCGAAGACCAGGCACTTGCCCTTGGCCGACAGCAGCGCAAGTTGCCTGGCGCCCTCGAAAAGCGGCACCGGCCGCAGCAGCGCGTCGCCCTGCTCGAGCGTGATGAACTGCTTGCCGGCGCGCTGGCGCGACATCATGTCGCCATGACGCACGGCGAAACCGAAACCGCGCTGCGTGGCCAGCAGCCAGCGGGTGTCGGCGCTGGCCACCACGCTGTGCACAATGCGCGTGCCGGGGCCCAGGTCGATCATCGAGGTGACCGGCTGGCCATCGCCGCGCGCCGACGGCAGCCCGGCCACGGGCACGGAGTACACCCGGCCGTTGTCGCCGATGGCGATCAGGGTGTCGGTGGTGCGGCATTCGAAAGCGCCGTACATGCTGTCGCCCTGCTTGAAGCTGAACTGCGACGCATCATGGCCGTGCCCCTGGCGAGCCCGCAGCCAGCCCTTCTGCGAAACGATGACCGTAACCGGCTCGTCCAGCACCTTGGTCTCCAGCACCGCGCGCTCCGCCGTTTCGATCAGCGTGCGGCGGTCGTCGCCGTATTGCTTGGCATCGGCCTCGATTTCCTTGACGAGCAGGCGCTTGAGCGCAGCGGGATTGTCCAGCAGCTCTTGCAGGCGGCCCTGCTCTTCGCGCTTGCCTGCCAGTTCTTGTTCTATCTTGAAGCCTTCCAGGCGGGCCAGCTGCCGCAGGCGCATTTCAAGAATGTCTTCGGCCTGCCGTTCCGACAGCCGGAAGCGTTCCATCAGCGCGGGCTTGGGCTCGTCGGATTCGCGGATGGTCTGGATGACCTCGTCCACGTTCAGGTACACGACCATGCGCCCTTCCAGCACATGGATGCGGTCGATGACCTTGTCCAGGCGATGGCGGGTGCGCCGCACCACGGTGTCGGTGCGAAACGCCACCCATTCGGTCAGGATGTCGCGCAGGCCCTTCTGCCGGGGCCGGCCGTCGGTGCCGATGCACACCAGGTTGACCGGCACGCTGCTTTCCATGCTGGTCTGGGCCAGCAGCGTATTGACGAACTCGTCGCGATCGACGCGCGAGGTCTTGGGCTCGAACACCAGCCGCACGGCCGCGTCCTTGCCGGATTCGTCGCGCACCGCGTCCAGCAGATTGAGCATGACGGCCTTGCTCTGCTGCTGGTCGGGCGTCAGCGTTTTCTTGCCCGCCTTGACCTTGGGGTTGGTGATTTCTTCGATTTCTTCGAGCACCTTCTGGCACGACGTGCCGGGCGGCAGTTCATACACCACCAGCTGCCACTGCCCGCGCGCCAGCTCCTCGAAGCGCCAGCGGGCCCGGGCCTTGAGCGAACCGCGGCCGGTGGCGTAAATCTGGGCGATATCGGCCGGCGGGGTGATGATCTGGCCGCCGCCCGCGAAATCGGGCCCCGGCACCATCGCGTGCAGTTCTTCGTCAGGCAGCCTGGCCTGCTTGATGAGCGCAACGCAGGCCTGGGCGACTTCGCGCAGGTTGTGCGACGGAATTTCAGTGGCCATGCCCACTGCAATGCCGGACGCGCCGTTGAGCAGCATGACGGGCAGCCGCGCCGGCAGGCTCTGCGGCTCGAGCTGGCTGCCGTCGTAGTTGGGCGCGAAATCAACGGTGCCCTCTTCGAGTTCGTCGATCAGCAGGCGCGAGAAAGGCGTCAGGCGCGCTTCGGTATAGCGCATGGCCGCCGCGTTGTCGCCGTCGCGCGAACCGAAGTTGCCGTGCCCGTCGATCAGCGGATAGCGCAGTGTGAAGTCCTGCGCCATGCGCACCATGGCATCGTAGGCAGCCTGGTCGCCGTGCGGATGGTATTTGCCCAGCACGTCGCCGACCACGCGCGCGGATTTCACCGGCTTGGCGCCAGGGCCCAGCCCCATGTCCTGCATGGCATATAGGATGCGCCGCTGCACGGGCTTCTGGCCATCGCCCACATCGGGCAAGGCGCGGCCGCGCACCACGGAAACCGCATAGTCCAGGTAAGCCTGTTCGGCGTAGCGGGCCAGCGTGATGGCCTCGTCGGCCTCGTTGGCCGCCGCATCGAACAGGCCGGGTTGGTTGCTGTCTGTCATTGGTTTTCGGAGTTGCGTAAAGACTGGCGGGCGGGGCGGCTCAGATGTCGAGCTCGGCCAGGTTGCCCTTTTCTTCGATCCAGGCGCGGCGCTGCGAAGATTCGCCCTTGCCCATCAGCATGTCGAACATGCGCGTGGTGTCTTCGGGCGTAAGGCCGCCGTAGCCCACCGGCAACAGGCGCCGCGTATCTGGGTTCATGGTGGTTTCCCAGAGCTGTTCGGGGTTCATTTCGCCCAGCCCCTTGAAGCGGCTGATGCTCCAGGCGCCTTCGCGCACGCCTTCCTTGCGCAGCTTGTCCTGCGCCGCTTCGAGCTCGCCCGTGTCCAGGCAGTAGATCTTGCGGGCCGGACGCTTGCCTTGCGCGGGGACGTCCAGGCGGAACAGCGGCGGCCTGGCCACGTACACATGCCCCGCCTCGACCAGCCTGGGAAAATGGCGGTAGAACAGCGTCAGCAGCAGCACCTGGATGTGGGAACCGTCTACGTCGGCATCGGACAGGATGCAGATGCGACCGTAGCGCAGGCCCGACAGGTCGGGCGTGTCGTCCGGCCCGTGCGGATCCACCCCTATGGCCACCGCGATGTCGTGGATTTCGTTGTTGGCGAACAGGCGATCGCGGTCGACTTCCCAGGAATTGAGCACCTTGCCGCGCAGCGGCAGAATGGCCTGGAATTCCTTGTCGCGGCCCATCTTGGCCGAGCCGCCCGCCGAATCGCCTTCGACCAGGAACACTTCGGTGCGGCTGGCGTCGGACGATTCGCAATCGGTGAGCTTGCCCGGCAGCACCGCAACGCCCGAACTCTTGCGCTTTTCGACCTTCTGCGCCGAGCGCGCGCGCGCCTGGGCCTGGCGGATGGCCAGTTCGGCCAGCTTCTTGCCATATTCGACGTTGCTGTGCAGCCAGAGGTCGAGCGCGCTCTTGACGAAGCCTCCCACCAGCCGCACGGCGTCGCGGCTGTTCAGGCGCTCTTTGATCTGCCCCTGGAATTGCGGGTCGAGCACCTTGGCCGAAAGCACAAAGCTGGCGCGGGCAAACACGTCTTCGGGCAGCAGCTTGACGCCCTTGGGCAACAGGCCATGCAGTTCGGCGAAACCCTTGACCGCGCCGAACAGCCCTTCGCGCAGCCCCGATTCGTGCGTACCGCCCGCCGGCGTGGGGATGAGGTTGACGTAAGACTCGCGCACGGCGTTGCCGTCTTCGGTCCAGGCCACCACCCATTGCGCGCCTTCGCCGCCGGCGAAGGTTTCGTGGTCGGCGTCGGCGTATTGCTGCCCTTCGAAGAACGGCACCATGAGCGCCGCGCCGGCCAGCGCCTCGGACAGATAGCCGCGCAGCCCTTCGGCGTACTGCCACGTTCGGGTGTCGCCGGTTTTCTCGGTGACCAGCGTGACCTTGACGCCCGGCAGCAGAACGGCCTTGCTGCGCAGCAAGTGCGTCAGTTCGCCCAGCGGAATGTGCGGGCTGTCGAAGTACTTGGCGTCGGGCCAGACCCGTACGCGGGTGCCGGACTTTTTGCGCCCGGGCTCGGAATGCGGGGCCAGGCTTTCGGCGACGTCGCCGCCCTGGAACACCAGGCGGTGCGCGCCGCCATCGCGCCACACCACCACCTCAAGGCGGCTGGCCAGCGCGTTGGTGACCGACACCCCCACCCCGTGCAGCCCGCCCGAGAACGCGTAGGCGCCGCCGCCCTGCTTGTCGAACTTGCCGCCCGCATGCAGCCGGGTGAATACCAGTTCGACCACCGGAGCGTTTTCTTCGGGATGCAACCCTACCGGAATGCCGCGCCCGTCGTCTTCGACCGACACGCTGCCATCGGTGTGCAGGGTGACCTGGATCTGCTTGCCATAGCCGGCCAGCGCCTCGTCGGCGGCGTTGTCGATGACCTCTTGCACCACGTGCAAGGGATTTTCGGTGCGGGTGTACATGCCCGGGCGCTGGCGAACGGGCTCGAGCCCCTTCAGAACCCGGATGGACGCTTCGGTGTAACGTGGTGTAGCCAAGTTATCCCCAACATCTGTGGAAAAAAACCGACATTTTACGGACAAGTCCAGATTCTGCGCGGCCTGAGGTGGGATGCGCACGACCTGACCACGCCCGAATTCGGTACCATGGAGTGCTTGCAGTCCGGCTGCCGCGCCTACCAGGCCGGCGATGCCCCGGGGCCGCGCCGCCACATCCTACACAAAAGCGGCGACCCCTGTTGTTATCAACAGTGGTATGCTTGAATCCTTGTTTTTATCCATCCAGAACAAACCGAAAACGGCAGAGTCGCCCGCGCGGCCCATGCTGCTGAACCGAGAATCACCATGAGCGAGCAAATCAAGAACGTCAGCGACGCAAGCTTCGAGGCCGATGTGATCAAGTCCAGCCAGCCGGTGCTGGTCGATTACTGGGCCGCCTGGTGTGGCCCGTGCAAAATGATCGCCCCCATCCTGGAAGAAGTCGCCGCCGAATACGCCGGCCGCCTGACGGTCGCCAAGCTCAACGTCGACGAAAACCAGGATACCGCGGCCAAGTACGGCATTCGCGGCATTCCCACCCTGATGCTGTTCAAGAATGGCCAGGCAGCCGCCACCAAGGTCGGCGCGCTGTCTAAATCGCAACTCACCGCCTTCCTGGACGGCGCGTTGTAAACTACGTGAATCCCGTGCGCCGGCACTGCCGGCGCCCATATGCCGCGCGGGCCCGTCCGTGGCCCGCCGCCAAAGCCCTTCTCTGATATCCCCCTTTCACCGCGATGCACCTTAATGAACTGAAGGCGCTGCACGTCTCGCAGCTGCTGGAAATGGCCGCCGGCCTGGAAATCGAAAACGCCAACCGCTTGCGCAAGCAAGAGCTCATGTTCGCCATCATGAAACGGCGGGCCAAGCAGGGCGAGCAGATTTTCGGCGACGGCGTGCTGGAAGTACTGCCCGACGGTTTCGGATTTTTGCGTTCCCCCGAAACCTCGTACTTGGCCAGCACCGACGACATCTACATCTCGCCGTCGCAGATCCGGCGCTTCAACCTGCACACGGGCGACTCCATCGAAGGCGAAGTCCGCACCCCCAAAGACGGCGAGCGCTATTTCGCCCTGGTCAAGGTCGACAAGGTCAATGGCGTGGCGCCCGAGGCGATCAAGCATCGCATCATGTTCGAGAACCTGACGCCGCTGCATCCCAACCAGCCGCTGCGCCTCGAACGCGACATCAAGAGCGAAGAAAACCTCACCGGCCGCATCATGGACATCTTCGCGCCCATCGGCAAAGGGCAGCGCGGCCTGATCGTGGCCAGCCCCAAGTCGGGCAAGACGGTGATGATGCAGCACATTGCGCACGCCATCACCACCAACTACCCGGACGCGGTAATGATCGTCCTGCTGGTAGACGAGCGCCCCGAAGAAGTCACCGAAATGCAGCGTACCGTGCGCGGTGAAGTCGTGGCCTCCACCTTCGACGAGCCGGCCACCCGCCACGTCCAGGTGGCCGAGATGGTCATCGAGAAGGCCAAGCGCCTGGTCGAAATGAAGAAAGACGTGGTGATCCTGCTGGATTCCATCACCCGCCTGGCGCGCGCCTACAACACGGTGGTGCCGGCCTCGGGCAAGGTGCTGACCGGCGGTGTGGACGCCAATGCCCTGCAGCGTCCCAAGCGCTTCTTCGGCGCGGCGCGCAACCTCGAAGAAGGCGGCTCGCTCACCATCCTGGGCACGGCGCTGATCGAAACCGGCAGCCGCATGGATGAAGTCATCTATGAAGAATTCAAGGGCACCGGCAACTCCGAAGTCCACCTTGAACGCCGCCTGGCCGAAAAGCGCGTCTATCCGGCCATCAACCTGAACAAGTCGGGCACGCGCCGCGAAGAGCTGCTGATCAAGCCCGAGTTGCTGCAGAAAGTCTGGGTGCTGCGCAAGTTCATCCACGACATGGACGAAGTACAGTCGATGGAGTTCATCCTCGACAAGATGCGCGCCACCAAGACCAACGCCGAATTCTTCGAGATGATGAAGAAATAACGCGCGCCCTGCCCGGCATCCGCGAGTTGCCGGGCAGCGGTTGCCCGTTCACGCCGGCCCGCGCGGTTCATCAGGCGCCGGCGGCCGGCTCGGCGGGCCGGTTCAATGCTCGATGAAACCCTCGACCGGGCCCGGCTTGGGCGGCGGCTTGGTTTCCACCGGCTGCAGTTTGGGGTCATCCCAAGGGCCGGTAACGGTATATTCCATGGTCATGGCGTGGGCCAGCGGGTGTTTCAGCAGCCACTGCGTCAAGAATGCACCCAGCCCGATCAGCGGATTCACGGCCAGCGCGGTGACCATCGCGGCGCCGCTGGCATCCAGATTGGGGATCACCGCGGCGTGCAGGTTCCACTGCTCGGTCACGATGTCGGTGTCGCCCGCCAGCACGATGGTGGCCACGGGGCTGATCAACTTGTAACCCTCGGTGTGCATGATGCCTCGGCCCAGCGCCATGTCGCCGCGGATGGTGTCAAACGGAAAGCCGTCGCGCACCAGGTTGGCGGGGTTGAACTCCAACTTGGCCAGCCGCTGCAGCGACTGCAGCGACAGCAGCTCCAGCAGGCGCGCGCTGCGCGAATTCACCTTCAGCAGGCGCCCCTTGTCCAGGTTGACGCGCGCTTCGCCTTCAATCTTGGCCAGGTCGTGGGTCCATGGAAAGTCGTGCCACGTCAGCTTGCCTGTGACCGTGCCATGGCCGTCAACCATGACCTGCGGCATGCCCATGCCGTCCAGGAAAGCCCCCAGGTTCTTGAAGTCGCCCACGGCATCCACGGTGAGCCCGCGATCGGCCCCGGCCAGGCGCCAATTACCGGTGGCGTCCAGCGTGGCTGACGGATTGGATATGCGCAGCTTGTCCAGGCGCCAGGACTTTCCGCGCGCCAGGTTGGTACCCTGCACTTCCAGGGTGCCCAGGGGATGGCCATACAGCGAAAACTGCTCGGCCCGCAAATCGATGGCGGGGATATCGGATAGATCGTCGCTCTGGGTGGGCGGGTCGGCCGTGTCGGCCTTGTCCGGGTCGCCCAGGGCCAGGTGAGTCAGGCGCGCCGTAACCTGGCCGGCGATGGCGCCGGAAGCCTCTTGCCAGGCCAGCGAACCGGCGGCCTGGCGCGAGTCCAGCGTGACCTGCCAGTGCTGGGGTTTGGGCCGCACGGCGTTCAGGCTCAGCTTGTCGATCGTCCAATCGCCGGTATGCAGTTTATCGGCTTGCAGGAAGACGCGGTTCAGCGGCGGCAGAACAAGCTGGCTGCGGCCGGACGCCGATTTGCCTGCCGGCCCGGGCGGGTCTGCCTCGGCCGCGATGGCTTCCCAAGCGTCGAGATCGATGTCCGGCCACTGTATATCGGCAACCAGCCCCGATGGCGGCAGTGCCGCCGGACGGTTCACGCCCAGCGCGCCGCGCGAAAAATAAGGCGCTGCGCGCGCCGAGCGCTCGTGCTCAAGCACAAGCGACAACGCCGCGCCCAGGCTGGCCGACAGTCGGTCGCGCCTGCCCGCGGCAGACGCGACCGGTTGCCAACGTACCTTCAGGGCCCGCGTTTCGTTCGCTTTCTTGCCCACCGGCGCGGGCATGTCGACCGCCAGTCCGGCCAGGTCGGACTCCACAGTAATATCCAAGGCCCCGTCGGACCCGTAGCCCACCAGACCCCGGTAATGCGTCTGGCCCGACAGGCGCCGCAGCACCGCATTGCCGCCCCATTGGGCCAGCCCTTGCGCTGGCAGCGTGCCGGACACGCGCAAGGCGTCGCCGTCCTGTTCGAGCTTGCCGGCTATGGTGGCCGGGCCGCCCAGGAACACGGTATGCAGGCCATCCGTATGCAGCCCCAGCTCCGAAAAACGCAAGTCGCCTCGCAGATTGCGCAGCTCGGGCATTTGCGGCACAAAGCGGAACGTGTTGTCGTTGAAGGTGATGCGACCGTCCACCTTGGTTTCTTCGGCGTCCAGCAGCGGCACTTCCAGCTTCAGCGCAACCTGCCACGGCCCGGAGCCTTCGGCCGTATCCAGGGCGCCATCAAGCAATTCGCCCAGCGGCGAATGGTGCGCCAGCGCCAGGTAGGCCGGCACCGGACCGGCCGTCTGCCCATCGACGAACAGCGTAGACGCGTGCTCCATGTCGGGAATAGACGCCGTGACGGCGCCAAGCGTTACCGTTTGCCCGTTGCCCGTATGAACCACGCCCCCGCCCGGGCTGTCGAGCGACAGGCTGACTTTATCCACGGCGAAACGGCCCGAAAGATTCTCGAGCCGCGGCCAGCCCTTGGTATTGCCGTGCGCCGGCGCATAATCGACGACCGCCCCGGCATAGGCGCCCGCGATGCGGAACTCGCCCACGTCGCCCGGGTCTTCGAAGGGAAAATCATCAAGATCACCCTTGACGGTGACGGACGCGTCGCTGGCCTGGCCGGCGGGCAGGCCGCTGGCCAGCCACTCGCGGGCGTCGGCGTTGACCTCCAGCGGCAGGTACTTGTAGATGGCCGGCATGGCCGCGCGGGCCAGGTTGCCGCCGATCTCGGCCGTGCCGGCGGCGGTCTTGCCCTGGCTGGTCCAGCGGCCGTGCAGGCGCGCGTCGAGATCGGCATTGACGATATCGAGCTGGCGCACATCGACCACCGCCGGCTCGGCTTCCGGACGCCGCACGCTGGCGTCCAGCCGTACGGTATCGGCCTGCAGCAAGGCGGGGTCGAAAACCTGCGGCAGATGGGCGCGCAAGCCCGTCAGTTCACCGCGCACCGCCAGGCCGGCTTCGGGCTCGCCGCGCACCAGGGCGACGTCGGCCAATCGCACCACATCGCCCGGCGCGCCCTGCAGGCGCAACGCGCCTTCGTCTACGCCCACCCACGTCGAACGGTCGGCCGCGTGCCAACGCACGCCACGCACCACCGTATCCAGCGTCATGCCGGTGACCGCGCCGTCGTCCAGATCGACCCAGGCGCGCGCGGCGCCGCGCCCCGCAATCTGCGGCACGGGCAGCCAGGGGGCCCATGCCGCAGGCTCGGCATCATTGATTTCGGCATACAGTTCGCCCGTCCAGCCGCCGCCCAGGAGCGCATGGCGCGCGATACGGCCGCGCACGGACGCATCGCGCGCCAGTTCTGCGGGAGGTTCGGCACGTAACGCAAAACGGTGCGACAGCGCGCCGTTGTACACGCGCAGGCTTACCTGTTCAAAGGTGACCGGCGGCGCCTGGCGATAATCGTCTTGCCAATGCACCGTGGCGTTGAGCAGCGCCAGATCGCGTTGCGCGCCCAGCCAATGCAACAGGCGCGACGAGCCACGCGCATCTTGTCCGGCGTCCAGGGCGATCGACTGGCCCGCCACCCACAGGCGATTGCCCGCGTCGCGCCGCACCTGCAATTCCGGGCCTTCAATGCGCAGGCTCAGCAGTGTGGGCGACAGCGTCAACGCACTGCGCCAGCCCAGCACCGCCGACACCGACGGCAGCATCAGTACGGGCGTCGCGTCTTCGCCATAGATGGTCAGTCCGTGTAGCGTGAGCGACGGGTTCAGCGCGCGCCAGTCGGCAGCCAGGCTGCCGATCTCGACCCGCGCGCCCAGCGCCTGGCTGGCATAGGCTTCGATGCGCGGGCGCCAGTGGTCTATCTGCGGCAGTACCCAGTACCGCAAGCCGAGCAGCAAGACGGCCGCGATGAGATAGGCGGCCAGGGCAAACCATAAAAGAAACCGGGCGGCTTTGGCGGGCAGAGACACAGAAGAGTGGGCAGGATATGGCGTCTTGGGGTATCGTCCCCTTATACCTGAAACGCGCCTTTCCGTCTGCCTTCCATCCCCATGTCTGCTTCCCTGCTTGCCCCTGCCCTGGCCTGGTCGGGCTACCTGCGCCGCCGTGTCGATGCGCATCCCGATCTGGCAGCGTGGCTCGAAAGCGCCGCACGCCATCCTGTCACGCCCAATGCGCTGGCGTCCTGGCAGGCCGAACTGGCAGGCCCGCAAGCCCCTGAAACGCTGCCGGTGGACCAATGCCGCGAGGTCCTGCGCCGATTGCGCGAACGGGTGTTCACCGCGCTGATGGTGCGCGACGTGGCCGGCCAGGCAAGCCTGGAAGAAGTGGTGGGCGCCATGTCGGCATTGGCCGACCTGGCGGTGGCGGCCGCCTACCGCAGCGTGGCCGCCGAGCTGGCCCAGGTGCATGGCTTGCCGCGCGACCCCGCCACCGGCGCGCCCCAGGAAATGCTGATCGTGGGCATGGGCAAGCTCGGCGGTTGCGAACTGAATGTATCGTCGGACATCGATCTGATCATGCTGTATGGCGAGGAAGGCGAAACCGAGGGGCCCCGCCGCATCAGCCACCACGAGTTCTATGGCCGCCTGACGCGCCGCATGATGCCCGTGCTGTCCGAGGTGGATGCCCATGGGCAGGTGTTTCGCACCGACCTGCGGCTACGCCCCGACGGCGACGCCGGGCCCCCGGCGTGGAGCCTGGATGCGCTGGAGCACTACCTGGTGGCGCAAGGCCGCGAGTGGGAACGCTATGCATGGCTGAAAGCGCGCCTGATTCCGGCGCAGGCATTTCCGGACAGCGACTGCGCAGCGCAGGCGCGCCAGCTCGAGAGCCTGCGCGTGCCTTTTGTGTACCGCAAATATTTTGACTTCGACACCCTGTCGTCATTGCGCTCGCTGCGCGAACGGATCCGCCAGGACTGGCAGCGGCGCGCCCTGGCGCGCAACGGCGTCGATACCGCCCATAACATCAAGCTGGGCGACGGCGGCATCCGCGAAATCGAATTCGTGGTGCAGCTGTTCCAGCTGGTGCGCGGCGGACGCATGCCGGCCCTGCAAAGGCGCGGCCTGCTGGCCGCGTTGCATGCCGAACGCGACGCCGGCCTGGTCAGCCCCGACGATGCCGCGAACCTGGAGGCGGCCTACCGGTTCCTGCGCCGCGTGGAACACGTGCTGCAATACCGTGAAGACGAGCAGACCCATCTGTTGCCCGGGGACCCCGCGCAGCGCGCACGCCTGGCCGCCGCCCTCGGCATGGACGCAGACGCGTTCGAAACCACCCTGGCCGCACACCGGGGCTTTGTGTCCCGCATGTTCCGCAATGCCTTCCGCCTGGCCGGCGTGGGAGGAGACGACGCGCCCGGCGCCTCGCCCTGCGCCACGCCCGGGTGCCCGGCGCCGGCGGCAGACGATGCCGAAAGCCGCCTGGCCATGCAGATACGCCAGGCGTTCGGAGACGATGCCGATGACCTGCTCAGGCGCGCGGAATCGTTGCTGGACAGCCATCGGATACGCGCCCTGCCCGACAGCAGCCGGCGGCGGCTCGATGCCCTGCTGCCCGCCGCCGTGCAGGCGGCCCTGCAGACGCCGGCCCCGCGCGAAGCCGCCATACGCCTGTTCGACCTGATCGAGACCATAGCCCAGCGAAGCGCCTATCTGGCGCTGCTGGCCGAATATCCCGACACACTGGCCCGCGTGGCGCGCATGGTGGCAGCCAGCCCCTGGGCCGCGCAGAACCTCACCCAGTCTCCTTTGCTGCTCGACAGCCTGATCGACTGGCGCACGCTGTTCGAATCGGTGGATTTCGCGCAGCTGGCCCGGCAGCTGGCCGCCGACCTGGACGCCTGCGTACTGCCCGACGGCGATCCGGATATCGAGCGGCAGATGAACCTGATGCGCGACATACAGCGGCAGGTCAGCTTTCAACTGCTGGCGCAGGACCTTGAAGGGCAACTGACTGTCGAGAAGCTGGCCGACCAGCTATCGGCACTGGCGGACATGCTGCTGGCCGAGACCGTGCGGCGCGTGTGGCCCCTGGTCAACCGCGTGCCCGGGGCCGAACCGCGCTTTGCGGTCATCGCCTACGGCAAGCTGGGCGGCAAAGAACTGGGCTATGCGTCCGACCTGGATCTGGTGTACTTGTTTGACGACCCCCGCGAGGACGCCGCCGAGGTCTATGCCAAGCTTGGCCGCCGCATGACGTCCTGGCTCTCGACGATGACGTCGTCGGGGCGGCTGTACGAAACCGACCTGCGCCTGCGCCCCGACGGCGAGGCCGGCCTGCTGGCCGTGTCGGTCGAGGCGTTCGAGCAATACCAGTTGAAGCACGCCTGGGCCTGGGAACACCAGGCCCTGACCCGGGCCCGCTACGCGGCCGGCGACACCGCCGTGGGAGCACGCTTCGAGCGCATTCGCGCGGAAGTGCTTGTGCAGCCCCGCGATACGGCAGCGCTGCGCACCGAAGTACTGGCCATGCGCGACAAGATCAGCGCGGGACACCCCAACCACAGCGGCGACTTCGACCTGAAGCACGACCGCGGCGGCATGGTCGATGTGGAATTCGCGACACAGTATCTGGTGCTGTGCCATGCAGCCACGCACCGCGTGCTGGTCAATAACCTGGGCAATATCGCCCTGTTGCGCCTGGCTGCCGAGGCGGGCCTGATTTCGGCCGGGCTCGCGCAGCGCGCCGGCGACGCCTACCGCACGCTGCGCCGCATGCAGCATCAATTGCGCCTGCAGGGCATCGAAAAAGCCCGCGTGCCGCAAGACCAATTGACCGAAGAGCGCGCCGCCGTCAGCGAGCTGTGGACGCAGGTGCTGGGCGATGCCCCGGGTGCCCCCCCTGGACCACAGGGCAAGTCAGCGTAAAATAAGGGTTTTTACCGCAGCAATAGCGTTGTCCATGTCCGAATTCGTGCGCCCTCAACTCGAACTGCCCGCCGGCCGCCAAAAGGTGCTGCTGCACTCTTGCTGCGCGCCCTGTTCCGGCGAAGTCATGGAAGCCATGCAGGCCTCGGGCATCGACTATTCGATTTTTTTCTACAACCCGAACATCCATCCGGTCAAAGAATACGAGATCCGCAAGCAGGAAAACATCCGCTTTGCCGAGCAGCACGGCATCGAGTTCATCGATGCCGATTACGACATGGATAACTGGTTCGAACGGGTAAAGGGCCTGGAACACACGCCCGAGCGCGGCGAACGTTGCACCGTGTGTTTCGACATGCGTTTCGAGCGCACGGCGCTGTACGCGCACGAGCATGGGTTCGACACGATCACCAGCTCGCTGGGCATCTCGCGCTGGAAAGACATGAACCAGATCAACGGCTGCGGCGAACGCGCGGCGTCCCGCTACGATGACCTGGTGTACTGGACTTACAACTGGCGCAAGGGCGGCGGCTCGCAACGCATGATCGAAATCGCCAAGCGCGAAAACTTCTATCAGCAGGAATACTGCGGCTGCGTGTACTCGCTGCGCGACACCAACCGCCACCGCCGCGCACAGGGCCGCGACCGCATCCATATCGGCGTGAAGTTCTACGGCAAAGACGAACTGGTCGACAAGACCACGCTGCTGGACTAGCCGCCAGACGCTTCCCTTCCTGGCAAGGTGTCTGACACCCTTCGGGAGTCAGACACCGTCAACGTCGTTACGCGTGCGATGCAAGCGCATCGCTGGTGGTGTCTGACACCCTTCGGGAGTCAGACACCGATCAATGCCGTTACGCGTGCGATGCAAGCACATCGCTGGCGGTGTCTGACACCCTTCGGGAGTCAGACACCGATCAATGCCGTTGCGCGTGCGATGCAAGCACATCGCGGGTGGTGTCTGACACCCTTCGGGAGTCAGACACCG